>CAJONZ010000001.1 GCA_905236065.1 uncultured Bacteroidaceae bacterium
AGTACTGATCTATGAGGAAGGTCTTTCCCACGCGCCTTCTTCCATAAACGATAACAAATTCTGAACGGTCTGACTCAATGCAGTCCCTTAGCATAGAGCACTCTCTGTCTCTCGCAATAAGTTTCTGTTCCATTATACCCATTATTTGCTGGCAAAGATACAATCCATTATTGAGAAAAACTCATTATTTGGCACTTTTTTGCCCTAAAACACGAAAGATTAATTAATTTTGGGGCAAAATAGAGTTAAATAATGGAGAATGAAGATGACAATCTACCATTGCCCGAAGCTAATGCAACTTATGAAAAACTTGCAAAAACTAACTCCCTAATCTCTCATAATACGTTTTCAGCCACTCCAGCCTTACTGAAACCCACTGCTTCAAATATTCGATTTCCTCTTCGTATGTATTATACCATACGGGGTTAGGCCAGACATACACACCAAAGGTTTTCCAAATCAGGTTGTTTGTGTAAGCAGGATTTCTCAGTGTACAGGATTGAGTACCAATATAATCAAGAATACTCTCTTTATTCGCATAAAAATAGTTGAAACGTTCTTTTGTTTTTTGAATAAAATTCCTATCAGTAAGCAACTTCTTAAACCATGTTCTTTTGCCGATCCACAACTCTTCAGGCAAGTTGTTGTCATTATAATTGATATTGCCATAAGCAATGTCAAAATCCCACAAAGGTCCCATCTTCAATTTTCCGCCGCGGCGCAGGCTCATGTAGCAACTCGCAAAAAGATAGGCATCGTTATTTTTTGCTATTTCATTTACAAGCATCCAATCCACAAATGAAGGCACATCAATGTATTTAGCATATCCATTGTCCTCATCCAGATGGCCAAGCCCCAATAGTACAGAATCCACCTCTTGCACAAATCGGGAACAATACAGATAGTCTGCCTCGCTGAGACTATCCGCCGTCCATTCCTTAATAACAATTGGAGTAGAGACACTTGGAATGTGGAATATCACATCATCAAGAGACGCTTTTCTGTCAAACTCCATCAGAAAACCATTATCAGCAACATTTACACGATAAGAAGAAAGTTTCACCTGCTCAAGTAATTGATAAAGCCCCTTGAATTGTCCATTCAGGATAACACCCACAAAATGTGAACTACTGGTATAATCCAGATTGCTCAAGGTGCGCCCCATCCATAGAGCCAAATCGTTTCGCAACGATGTTTTGTCTGCATAATTTGCCAGTAAAACCCACTCCTTATCCTTGTGTTCCCCCAACAACGATTGCTTAGTTTGGAATTTAACCTTATAAGACTTTTTAGGGTATTGTCCCCAACTTGTGTTCCCTCTTCCACGGACCTTAGCATTGGCCATTAATACTACTTTCCCAGTACCATCATATAATTTTACACTCACGTTTTCTTTGTATTTTTCTTTGCTTATAATATCCTCCCCATCTGGTGTTTCAATGCTCAGAATAGGGAGATTACCAAAATGCCCAATGATGTTTTGAGGTAGAAGGCTATTTTCTATATACTTCTCTATCAACCCTGTAATATCTTTTAAGGTGATTTTCCCCATATCGTTTATATATTCCCTTATCAGTCCTGCTATATTTTCCGAATCAACCCTTTCTATTTCTTTCGATTGAGCAAACTTTGGGGATTGGGCATACCCCAAAAAGGATGTGGCAAGGAATAAAAATGAGACAAAACAAAATCTTTTCATCAATAAAACAATTAATTCTTACTCAGCAAAGAGGTCATCTATAGTTAGTTGGGAGAGAAACACTTCAGAGTATTCATTCCGATGCACAGGGGCAGCACTGATGAGCGTTGGTTGGAATGTCTTTGAGGGGAACATCCGTTCCAACGTCTCAACACGGCGGGTTATCTTTTCGTTGTACGATTTTGTAACGACAAACTCCGACTTGCAGAATTTCATTTCGCAGACATTCACCACGTCATCCGCCCGGTCAATAATCAAATCTATCTGCATTCCTTCTTGCCCGTCATCGCCATGAAGGATGAACGATGACTCACGAGAGGCCACACCGGCAATTTGTAATGCGTGTTTTATCTGCCCAACGTGTTGCATGCAAACCTCTTCAAAGGCAATGCCGCGCCACGATGCAATCTCGGGCTCTTTGAGATGATGCGCCCAGTAGTCCTCCTCAATCTGCAAATGCTCCTTGTAGTGAAGCCAGAACCAACAGAAGCAGTCAGCCAATTTATAATGTAATAATGCCTGTTGACGACCAAAAGGTGTGTAGGCGGCTACAAAGCCGCTTCCAATAAGAGCTTTAAGCATTTTTGTGAAATCCCCATTGGTACTTTTACCAATTTTCCGGGCTATCTCGTCACGCGTGAAGCCGCCGTGTCGTTTCCCCAGCATACGAACAATATTCATACACTCGTCTGCGTGGTCGAATACAGAGTGGAACAGACGGACAAATTCATCGCCCAACTTTGCCCTGCGAGAGAAAAATAGTGCGTCTATATTCTGCGCAAAACTCATTGACGGATTAAAGTAATCCAAATAATAAGGAATTCCACCCAAAATCATGTATGCTTGGGCTACATTATAACGAGACATCTTGATGCCACGACTGAGGAAAAAATCCTCACACTCATGCAGGCTGAACGGATACAGGTGTATCTCACAGGTCAGCCTGCCATATAGTCCACCCTTATTATTGATAAGATTGTCAAGCATCCATGAAGTCGCAGAACCACAGACAACCAAGCATATATTATGACGGCTGCAAGCCCAACCGTTCCAAAATCCCTCAAGGGCTGTGAGAAATCCCGAACGATGCGTGTCCATCCACGGCAATTCATCAATAAACACCACTTGCCGAGTTCCGTTATCCTGCCGCTCCAAGAATTGTTCCAACCTGAAAAATGCCTCCATCCACGAACGTGGCATCTCTCCACCCTCCAGGCCGTGACGAATGAGGGAAAAATGGAAATTCTGAAGTTGGTCCCGAAGTGTCACCTTGCGTTTGCGGTCGTAAGGCGAAAGCCCCGTGTGCCGAAAAGTTATGTTGTCACGCAACACCTCGTTGATGAGGAAGGTTTTACCGACACGACGACGACCATAGACCGCCACAAATTCGGCCCGCCCACTTTCAAGGGCACTTCTTAATTCCGCTATTTCTTTTTTCCGACCTATTATCTGACACATAACAATAATATATGTATTTGCTTCAAAATGGTGGTGCAAAGGTACTCTTTTTGGGGAGAACAAGGATTATAAAAAGTGTTAAATTCTGAATAAAAATGCGTTTATTTCGCTACGGCATCCGCTTTTTCGTCTTTTTAGTGGAATAAGTGCGTTTTTATCTTTTACATGGCCTTTGGATGGACACCCCCGTTTTCCTTTCACTTCAGATAGGTCTGCATGATAGTCCGGGCATTCTCGTCGCCCAGGTCGATGGCACGTTGCAGGCTTTCGCGGGCGGCGACTTTGTCGCCCTGCTGAATCTGGGCATAGCCCATGATGCGGTAGGCATCGGGCTGCTGCGGATTGAGGGCAAGGGCCTGTTGGCAAGCCTCAACACACTCGTCAAGGTGATTGACACGCAGACAGATGGCCGCTTTCTCAATACGGTAGAGGATTTCCTTCGGGGCAGCAGTTACGGCAGAAATAATATCGTCGTAAGCCTGCTGATACATGTGGGCATTGATTTCTATCTGGGAACGCTCATAGTAGAAGACGGCAGATACTTTGCTGTTGACCAGATAGGCATACTGATTGTAGTCCAACACCGCCTCCCGATATTTGCCGCCATTGGCCAGAACCTGTCCCCGACGCAACACGTAGTTGGCCGCCTCACGGGGCAGCGGCGTACCAAAGCTGGCAATGGCCGTGTCGAGCGGCTGGATAATCTCAGGCAGACTGTCGCCCCGCGCCTCCCGAAGCAGGCTGACAGCATAGAGCACACCCGGCGACTGGTGCCCCTCGGCACACAGGCGGTCGTAAATGGCCAAAGCACCGTTGACATCGCCCTTCACACTGAGAATCTGGGCACGCAACGTGTTGGCATAGACCGCAGCCGCATCCTTATTCTCAGCCAACGACTCATATTTCTGTAAATCAGCCTCAGCCTCCTCATACTGGCGCAGGTCGGCCCGAAGCGATGCCCGGCGATAATAGCCCTCGGCATTGTCGGGATAGGTGGCGATGAAACGGTCTATCAGCTCGCCGTATTCAGCATTGCTGGCCGACTGCGACTTGAAATAGGTATAGACCAATGCCTCCTCCTTGGTTTCGGGCAGTCCCTTGCTGATGTGTATGTCGTTGAGTGCCATCGTGGTTGAACTACCCATGAAGGCCGTCAGCTTCAATTCCTGCCGGTAGCGGATGTCCATCACGCCGCTTTTTCCCTTCACCGCTGATTGCAGGATGCCCACCAATTGGCCGCTCCCATTGAACACCGGGGCACCGACCGCCTCGTTGCCTAAATCGCCGGAAAGCGTGTAATAGCAGTATTGCTCACCGACCGGGGCAAACGACTCCACCACGCCCATGGGACACACCTTGCTTTTCTTCTCCGAAAAAGGCAACACATAGACGGCACTCTCCGTCGAGACGGCGTTATTGGCAACCTCCAACACGGCGTTCCCCTTGGTTTTCACCCAGAAACGCACCATCGAGTACGTGTCATTGGCACCCACGATGCAATCCACCTCAGCCTGCTTGCCACTGGCATCCGTGACTACAGCCTTGTAGGCTCCCTTCATCAGGGCGTAATCCGCAATAGCCTCGCCATTCGCCCCCACATAGAAGGCCGTGCCGGTACGTAACACGCCCCCCTGCTGGTCGTAGGTCGTCAGGCGCAGGATGGCTTTCTGTACTTTGGCGGCAAACTTCGGCATGGGTGCCTCCTGGGCCATGAGGGAAAAGACAGAAGAAAAGAAAAGAAGAATGAAGAAAAATCGGATTTTCATACCTGTTGGATTTTAAGCAGGGAGCGGGCATTCTGCAAAGCCGCCTCTGTGAGGGTCTCGCCCGACAGCATGTGTGCAATCTCCTCCACGCGCTGCCCGGACGTGAGTTGAACAATATGGGAAAGGGTTGCGTCCTCCCTATCCTCCTTATATACTTTATAGTGCGCCATGCCCAGGGCGGCAATCTGGGGCAAATGGGTAATAGAAATCACCTGACGGTCGTGCTCGCCCATGTCACGCATGATTCTCGCCATCTTCTCGGCGATGCTCCCGCTCACACCTGTGTCGATTTCGTCGAAGATGATGGTTGGCAGTTTCACCGCACCGGCAATCAGCGCCTTCAGCGAAAGCATCACG
The DNA here is from genome assembly GCA_905236065.1 of uncultured Bacteroidaceae bacterium. Taxonomy (GTDB): domain Bacteria; phylum Bacteroidota; class Bacteroidia; order Bacteroidales; family Bacteroidaceae; genus Minthosoma. Next base: position 5,281 of record CAJONZ010000001.1, read on the forward strand.
CGGGCGATTTCACCTCCCGAGGCCACCTTCGCAATGGGCTGGAGCGGCATGGATTTATTGGCGGTGAAAAGGAACTGCACATTGTCGATGCCTGCGAGGGAAAGCAGGCTGTTATTTTCGATGGAATCGGCCTTTTCCTTCGTTTCTGGCACTGCGGCATTTTCCGCCTGCCGTATCTCCACCTTGAACTGCACATTGGGCATCCCAAGCTGCTGCAACGTCTCCACCATCCTTGTCTCCAACAGCTGGGCGGTTCCTTTCCGGCGCTCACTGAGTTGCCGGGCCAAGGAAAGCGCTTCCGCATATTGGGCATCCCGCTGCTTGGCCAGCATCTCCAGCACCTCGTCCGAATGCTCGCACAGGTTCAGCTTCTCCTCCAAACTGCGTTGCAACTGTAGCAACTCCTCGACCGTCTCGCAACGGTGCTTTTTCTCCAGCGTGTAAATGGTATTCAGGCGCTCGTTGAGGAACGAAAGGCGGGCGGGGTCGAACTCGATGGATTCGCAGTTTTGTTCGATTTCATCGGCAATATCCTTCAGTTCAATGTAGCAACTTTCCATGCGTTGCGACAATTCCTCACCAGTGGGGAATACGGAAAGCACCGCATCCAATGATTGTCGGGCAGACTTCAGCATCTGCAAGACATCGGGCGCGTCGTCAACCGCCTGCAAGGCGTTGCCCGCAGCATAGAGCGACTGCTTGATTTCCTCCGCATGTTCCAGCAGTTCAAGCTCCGACTCCAACTCCTGCTGTTCACCCTCCTGCAAACGAGCTTCCTCTAACTGGTTCCACTGGAAGCGCAGGAAGTCCTCATCGTCATGGTTCCGCTGGGAAGCCTCCACGGCTTCCTCATACTGGCGAACCAGTTTTTTGTATTGCGAATAGGCACTCTTATAGGACTGAAGCAGCGCAGTGTTCTCGGCAAGGATGTCAAGCACGTTGAGCTGGAAATCCTCTTGCGAGAGCAGCAGATTCTTGTGCTGTGAATGAATGTCAATCAGTTGCTCGCCCAGCGTCTTCAACTGCCCCAGTGACACCGGCGTGTCGTTGATGAAGGCACGGCTCTTGCCCGCACTGGTGATTTCACGGCGAACCACGCATTCCTGTCCGTCGAAATCGAGGTCGTTCTCGTCAAAAAAGGCTTGCAGATGGTAGCGGGAAAGGTCGAACACGGCTTCTATCACACAGCGGCTTGCACCCTGCTTGATACTCTTCGTGTCGGCCCGCTGTCCGAGCAAAAGACCAATTGCGCCCAGCATGATGGATTTTCCGGCACCCGTTTCACCCGTAATGACGGAGAAACCCGGGAAAAAGGGAATATCCAAATGCTCAATCAGCGCATAGTTCTCAATATGTAGGTTCTTTATCATTTTATTCTATTCCAATAGGTATTTTGACTGGCATTGATATTGGAACAAATATCGCGGACGGTCTGGCGCTCCTTCTCCGTTCCATGTCCCTTGTAGATGCTCACGATTTCATCGCGCTTGAAGTCGGTGAAAATCTGCGGAAGCATCGACATGGGCTTGTTCTGATGGGCCTCTTTCAGCATTTCGATGGCTTCGGTCACCGCCGCCCGTCCACGGTCGGCATTATTGGCCATTTCGTCGAGCCCTTTGCGGTAGAAAGTATATTGCAACTGGCGATAGACCTCCATGGACGACTCCATGTAGTCATTGATGATGGCATGGCGGTTCTTGCTGTCACGGAACGCCGCCCAACCGGGTTCCGAAAGGGTCTGCGCATTGTTCACGATGTTCTCGACAATGTGCAGCACGTCCGTACCACCGAGCGGGGAGAATGTGTCCAAATCCATGCCGATGAACAGGTAGGCATAATAGGCCAGCACCGCCGTGAGGTTGTTGTCCAGGTTGTTTTCGTTCCATTCCAGCGGGTCGTACTCCTTGTAGGTGAATTCAAGGTTGGCATCCTTCATCGAGAACACCATGGAGTTGTAGCTGGAGTTGAAGACGGGGCGCGTCAGCTGGAAAAGTATTTCGCCCGTAAAGTGGTTGGTGGCCTCTTCGTACTTCGTAATCGTGATGCTCATGGTACACTCAATCCGCTCATCCTTCTGGATTTGCAGGTCTGTCCACTCCCGGTTGTTCAGGAACTCCGAGATGGCCGTCTCCAGGGTCTCAAAAATCGACGTGTTGGTACCTTGCACCTGGGAATGAATCACCTTCACCGTGCAATTCAGTTCCTGTGCGTCAAGCGGGACGGAACTAAGTCCGCAGGCCATTAATATAAGGAATAACAATCTGCGCATGGCTGCGTATAGGTTTTAACGGTTATGTCGGTTTGAAAAATGCGTTCCTATTTCACGCCGACCGTGCAGGAGGCCATCCGTGCAACCAGCTTGTCAACAATGTCAACCGCCACTTCCCGTTTCGGCTTGAGTGGGAAGTCCTGCTTCCCGTTGGCAGTGAGGATGCTGATTTTGTTCGTGTCAGTACGGAAGCCTGCGCCCTTGTCGTTGAGGGAGTTCAGTACGATGAAATCGAAATTTTTCTTCTTCAGCTTGCCCTGGGCATTCTGTTCCTCGTCGTTCGTCTCCAGGGCGAAACCGACCAGCACCTGCCCTTCCTTCTTCTCACGACCCAGCGCTGCCGCAATGTCGTTTGTGGGTTTCAGGCGGATGACCATGTCGTCGCCCTTCCGTTTAATCTTCTGCGCCGCCGTCTCTTCGGGGGTGAAGTCGGCCACGGCTGCACAAAGGATGCCTGCATCCATTCGGGGATATAGCTCCATGCAAGCCTCGTACATTTCCCGGGCACTCTCCACATCGATGCGCCTGATGTTGCTGTGTTCCAGCTGCATGGCTGTGGAAACGGGACCGCAGACGAACTGTACTTCCGCCCCGCGTGTCGCGCACTCTTCGGCCAAGGCAAAGCCCATTTTCCCGGAGGAATAGTTTCCGATGAAACGCACGGGGTCAATCTTCTCATACGTCGGGCCGGCGGTAATCAGTATCTTCTTGCCCGCGAGTTCGCCCTTGGCCGCAAAAAATTGCTCCAGGCAGGCCACGATGTTCTCCGGCTCTTCCATGCGTCCCTTGCCCTCTAACTTGCTGGCCAGGAAGCCTGTACCCGGCTCAATGATGTGGTTTCCGTTTGCCCGCAGTGTCTCCAAGTTATGCTGTGTCGTCGGATGGGCATACATATCCAAGTCCATGGCCGGAGCCACGAACACGGGTGCCTTCATGCTCAGATAGGTCGTAATCAGCATGTTGTCGGCAATGCCGTTGGCCATCTTGCCAATCGTGCTCGCCGTAGCGGGTGCAATGAGCATGGCGTCGGCCCAGAGCCCCAAGGCAACATGACTGTGCCACGTTCCGTCGCGCTGTGAAAAGAAATCGCTGACGACGGGCTTGCTGGTCAGGGCGGAGAGGGTGATGGGCGTGATGAACTCTTTTCCCGCAGGGGTTATAACAACTTGTACGTCAGCCCCTCGTTTAATGAGCTGACGTATAATAAGGCACGATTTATAGGCAGCGATACTGCCCGTGATTCCCAATACGATTTTCTTTCCTTTCAGCATCGCTTTTAGTCTTGAAGCATCATAGGCATGAGCAACACAATCAAATCCTCCGAATCCGACTGCTCTGCGGGGACAATGACACCCGCACGGCTCGGGTCGGCCAACTCAAGCACAATGTCTTGACAGGTGATGCTGTTCAACACCTCCAGCAGGTACGGGCCGTTGAAACCGATGGACATCGGGTTGCCGTCGTACTCGCACATGATGCTTTCCTCTGCCGAAGTGGAGAAATCCAAATCCTGCGCACTGACGGTCAGGGTGTTGTTATCGATGTGCAGTTTAATCAGCGAGCTTGCCGCACTGGCGAACACACTGACACGGCGCAGCGCACTGATGAGCGCCATGCGATCTACCCTTATCCGGAAGGGATTGTCCGTAGGAATGACGGAGTTATAATTCGGGTAGCGGCCCTCGATGAGCTGGCTGGAAATCTCATACGTGCCCAGCACAATCTTGGCACTGCGGTCGTTGAAGCTGATCTGCACGTCGCCTTCTTCCTTGGGCAGCACCGTCTTCAGCAGCAACGCGGGCTTCTTCGGCATGATGAAGGCATGAGCCTCGTCGCCATGGACGGAAAGCAGGCGGTCGCGCACCAGCTTGTGTCCGTCGCTGGCCACCAACGTCGTGAAATCGGGGGTGATGTCAAAATAGACACCGTTCATCTGCGGACGGAGGTCGTCGTCAGCCGTTGCAAACAGCGAGCGGTTAATGCCGTCAAGCAGCAGGTTGGCCGGGAGCGTCAACTGTGCATACGTATCGTCGCCGCTGACAGGTATGGGGTATTCAGCCGCATTCTGTCCCATCAGGTTGTACTTACCATTCTGATAGTTAATCTCAATCTGGAGGGTTTCCTCGTTGATGTTGAACACGATGGGCTGGTCTGAAATTTCCTTGATGGAATTGATGAGCTGCTTCGACTCAATGGCAAAACGTCCGCCGCCGTCGCAGTCGCCGACCGAAAGGGTCGTCTTGATGGTTGTCTCACTGTCGGAGGCCATCATGGAGAGGACTCCGTCTGAAAGTTCAAAAAGGATACAGTCGAGTATGGCCAGCGAATTCTTGCTGCTTTGTACTCGGCTCACAGTCTGCAAACGATTGCAGAGGGCTGTACTTGATACACTGAATTTCATTATCTATAATAATTATTTTGTTCACAAAGATATGGAATAGTTTTGACGGGACAAAAAAAAAGCGTAATTTTGTCGCGGATTTTAAGAAAGCATAACAATATAGGCGTCCTCCCGCTTTCTCCGCACAATCAGCCCGGACGGCGGACAAGGCAATGAACGAGAGACACCTGTCAAAGAATACAACCAATTAAAACTATATTACAAATGGAATTAGAAGGAAAAATCATCCAAGTGTTGGAGGCCAGAGGGGGAACCTCAGCACGTACAGGCACACCCTGGAAAGTACAATCATACGTCCTTGAAGTACCGAACGGACAATATCCACGTCGCATGATGTTTGAGGTATTCGGAGAGGACAAAATCGCAGCCATGAACATCCAGGTCGGACAGGAACTGAAGGTTTCGTTCGACATCGATGCCCACGAATACCAGGGACGCTGGTTCAACTCCATCCGTGCCTGGAAGGTAGAGCCGCCGACGGCAACTGCTCCCGTAGCAGAAACTCCCGGCGTGGCCCCTGTCGCTGCACCCCAGCAGGCCGCCGGCTCGTTCGCATCCGAGACACCGGCAGCCCCCTTTGAGGCAGAGGCTGGCGAAGGCTCCACAGACGACCTGCCTTTCTAAACGGCTTGGCAGCACACTTGCCACCATCTTGACGGGCATTCCCTTTTCGCGGAATGCCCGTCGTTTTTTTGCCCACTGAACTCTTTGCGATTTCACGCAGAACTCTATCGGAGATGACGCAGTACTCTTTTCGTGAATACAGTTCTGCGTCATCTCCGATAGAGTTCTGCGTCATTTTTGGAACTGTCCAACGTGGGGCCGGAACCTCAGCGCAGGGCGAGTGCGGAGTAGGCCACCACAATGTAGCGCAACAATTTTCCTGTCAGCGTGTAGAGGAAAACGCCAAACACATTGGCTCGCAAGATGCCGAGTGCAATGGAAATCGCCGTGCCGAAGGCGGGCAGAAACGAGAAAAAGGCAATCCAAGAGCCCTTCTTCTCCACATAGTCCTTCGTGAGTGCCAGACGCTTCTCCTTCACATGCATCCATTTGGAAATCTGCTGAATGTTGCCCAGACGACCCAAATAATAGTTGAACATGGAGCCCAACACATTGCCAAAGGTACCGCTGGCCACAGTCAACACGGGATTCATGTCGGTGGCCATCAGCAAAGCACCCATCACAGCCTCGGAGCTGAAAGGGAAAAAGGTGCCGGCCAGGAAGGAAGCCATCGCCATGCCCACGTAGCCATATTGCAAGAAAAACTCATTCATAGTGCAAGAAAAAATCGTTCAGGGATTCCATCGTTCAACCCGCTATATATGAGAGCGCCAGCACGGCAAGGGCCAAGCCCATGAGTACAAGGCAAAGGATATGGGAGGCCTTCGTCGATGTCAAGGCCATGAAATGACCGCTCAGGATGGCCGCATAGACCATCAGCAGAGGCAACAGATTGTAAAAATACTGAGGTTGCAGACAGAGGAAAAGCACGATGAGAAAGGCATGGGTCATGAACATACCATACAAAATCCTGACCCTGACCTTATCCTTGTATTGGTTTAACAGCACTTCTACGATTCCAACGGAGAGGAGAAGCAGCAAATAGGCGATTTGAACGAGTTTTTCCACCGTTATATCAGAAAGGGATGGCCAATGAAAATCCGCCATTTCATGGTAAAACCCCTGGATGGCCTCGTAATCGTCCAGACAAAACAGCGCACTGAAATAGAACCAATAGGGAACGACGAGACCGAGGCAGGAGGCCACAAACGTTCTCAGGGTCAGCCCCCGCATGTAAAACAAGGAAAACCACCAAATGGGTACGAAGAGCCAAAGCCTGGGAAAAGCGAGCGTGGCCAGCGAAAAAAACAGATAGGCCAGAAAGCTATGGACAGGACTCGGATTCTGGTAGAGGGAGGTGAAGGAGAAAAGCGAAAGCAATACAAGAAGGAGGACAATGTGACCCGTCTGAAACGTATGCAACTGAAACACAATGGCCAAGAGCAGGGCAAAAATGCTACTGATGATGCGGGAACCGACTCGAATCAGGGCGTTTTGGTTGTTCAACTCTGCCAACAGATAGACTGCCACAACCGACGCCCCCATGCCCATGAGCAAATCGGTGTGCAGGAAATCATGGCGGTGGCACAGATACCACACCACAATGGCTATTGCACAGGAGACAGGCAAGGTGGCCTGACTGGTTGCAATCGTTTTCTGGAAGTCTAATTTCACGCGCTTTCGTTTGTTTTCACTGAGGAAATTAGTAAAAAAGCCTAATTTCGGGTGCAAAGTTAAACAAAAGTTACCTATTTATAAAAGAAAAATCGTAACTTTGCATCCAATTTTTTGGAAGAACTCGGAATCAGGGGTTAATGAAGAAACTTTTTATAGAGACTTACGGCTGTCAGATGAACGTCGCGGACAGCGAGGTCATTGCGTCTGTCATGAAAATGGCGGGCTATGACACATGCGAGCAACTGGAAGAGGCTGACGCCATTTTGCTGAACACTTGTTCGGTGCGCGAGAACGCGGAAACGAAGATATACAACCGGCTGGAAGCGCTGTATGCGCTGAAGAAAAAGCGGAAGGACTTCATCGTGGGTGTCGTCGGCTGCATGGCCGAACGGGTGAAGGAAGACCTCATTGAGAACCACCATGTCGATTTGGTGGCCGGCCCGGATGCCTACCTGTCGCTGCCCGACCTGTTTGCCAGCGTGGAGGTGGGCGAAAAGGCCATGAACGTGGAACTCTCGACCAACGAGACCTACCGCGACGTGATTCCAGAACGCATCTGCGGCAATCGGGTCAGCGGATTCGTGAGCATCATGCGAGGCTGCAACAACTTCTGCCATTATTGCATCGTCCCCTATACCCGTGGCCGAGAGCGTTCGCGGGAGGTCGATAGCATCCTCAAGGAGGTTTGCGACCTGAGAGACAAGGGCTTCAAGGAGGTGACCCTGCTGGGACAAAACGTGAACAGCTACCAGGCTGGAGCGGTGGGATTCCCGCAGTTGCTGGCACTCATCGCGGAACAGGTGCCGGAAATGCGCATTCGTTTCACGACCTCGCATCCGAAGGACATGAGCGACGAGACGCTGCAAGTGATTGCCACCCATGCAAACATCTGCCGCCACATTCACCTGCCCGTGCAGTCGGGAAGCAACCGCATCCTGAAACTGATGAACCGAAAATACACCCGCGAATGGTATCTGGACCGCGTGGCGGCCATCCGCCGGATACTGCCAGACTGCGGCCTGACGACCGACATCTTCGTGGGATACCACTCTGAGACGGAGGAAGACCACCAACTGTCACTCTCGCTGATGCGGGAATGCGGCTACGACAGTGCCTTCATGTTCAAATACTCGGAACGACCGGGAACATACGCGGCCAAACACCTGCCCGACGACGTGCCGGAGGAGACGAAAATCCGTCGCCTGAACGAAATGATTGCCCTGCAAAACGAGTTGTCTGCCGAGAGCTACCAGAAGGATATCGGCAAAACCTACGAGATACTGGTGGAGGGCGTGAGCAAACGTTCGAAGGATCAACTATTCGGACGCACCCCACAGAACAAAGTTGTGGTCTTCGACCGTGGTACGCACCACATCGGCGACTTTGTGCAAGTGAAAATCACGGCGGCGTCCTCGGCGACCCTCAAGGGAGTGGAAGAAGGGGAAAGTTAAAAGTTAAAAATTAAAAGTTAAAATTCGGAATTTAAAAATTTGCTTCCGCATTCAAAAGCGACAATTGAAGATTCATGAAGAAATATTCTTCCATATTTTCCACGGCGATCATCACACCGGCCATCAGTACGACATTGGTGCTTTTGCTTTTAGGCACAAACGTGTTTTTCGTGTTGATGGCACGCAACTTGTCTGATTATGTGCGGGAAAACATCAACCTCAGCGTCCTGATTTCCGACGAACTGGTCAAAGAGGAAATCGGTGCCCTGCGCAATGACATCCGAAAAGCGCCCTACGTGAAGACCATCCACTACGTCTCAAAAGAGACGGCACTGAAAGAAGCCACCCGGACGATGGGAACCGACCCCACGGAGTTTTTGGGCTACAATCCTTTCACCGCCTCCTTTGAAATCAACATTGTGGCTAACTACGCCAATGCCAAGAGCATGGACGAGATCGTAAAGGAGATCAAGACCAGACCCGCCGTGGTGGATGTGATTTACCAGCGCGACCTGATTGAGTCCGTCAACCAGAACATCCAGAAACTGAGCATCATCCTGCTGGTGATTGCCGCCTTGTTTCTGTATATCTCCTTTGCGCTCATCAACAATACAGTGCGCCTCTCCATCTTTTCAAAACGCTTCCTTATCAACACGATGAAGCTGGTAGGTGCCAAGTGGAACTTTATCCGCCGCCCGTTCATGGTGAATGGTGCAACCTTGGGACTTCTGAGTGCCGCCGTGGCCGACGCCCTGCTCTATGCAGGCTATGTCTGGCTGGAGAAATACGAACCAGAAATCAGCCTGGTGGTTGACCAGAAGGTGCTTATCACCGTGGGCTGCTCGGTGCTGGTGGCAGGACTGCTCATCACCACCCTCTGCACGTTTGTGTCGTTGCAGAAATACCTAAAAATGTCAACAAAAAAACTGTATCACATCTAATCATCGGTAAACATTTTTGATTATGAATAAATTCGCATTCTCAAAGACCAATTACATCCTTTTAGTCATCGGACTGGCCGTCATCGTTCTGGGCTTTATCCTCATGTCGGGCAGCGGCACCACAGAAGAGGCTTTCAACCCTGAAATTTTCAACGACACACGCATCAAGGTGGCACCCATGGTAAGCCTTTTCGGATTTATTTTTGTCATTGTTGCCATTCTCTGGCCGGCAAAGAAAGATTGATTGAAAATTGAAAATCTTGTTACGATATGAATGAAATTCAAGCACTCATCTTGGGCCTGGTTCAGGGCCTGACGGAGTATTTGCCTGTCAGCAGCAGCGGCCACCTACAGATTGGCCATTACCTGCTCGGCACCAAGGAATTTGACAGTCTCACCTTCGACATTGTGGTACATGTTGCCACCGTATTGGCCACGCTGGTCATTCTCTGGAAAGAAGTGTTCTGGATATTCAAGGGCCTGTTCCGTTGGGATGGACAGCTGAACAACGAGCAGAAGTATGCCCTCAATATCCTGATTTCAATGATTCCCATCGGAATCGTCGGCCTATGCTTCAAAGATTACGTGGATGCCATTTTTGAGGGCAGCCTCATCGTCGTGGGCGTGTGCCTGCTGGTGACAGGAAGCCTGCTCGCAATGACCCACTTCCACAAGCCGCAGGAACGGGAGAACATCTCGCCGCTCCATGCCTTTATCATCGGTATTGCCCAGGCTGTCGCCGTGCTGCCAGGGCTTTCACGCAGTGGTTCAACCATCGCAACGGGCCTTCTGCTGGGTAACAAAAAAGAGAAGCTGGCTCAGTTCTCTTTCCTGATGGTGATTCCCCCCATCTTGGGAGAGGCCCTTCTTGACTTTAAGCACATCGTTGCCCCCAGTGCGGAATACCTTGCAGAACACGGCGCAGAGGTAGCCATTCCGACGTCGGCCCTCCTCGTGGGCTTCGTTGCGGCCTTTATCAGCGGGTGTTTTGCCTGCAAGTGGATGATTAGCCTCGTGAAGCAGTGCAAACTGATTTACTTTGCCATTTACTGCTGCATCGTGGGCATCCTTGCCATTGCATCCCAACTTATTTAACCCCAACCCCTGATTTTGTTCATGAATCCAGAACTTGGCGTCATCCTTGCCTTCAACAAGCCCTACCGATGGACTTCCTTCAACCTCGTGGCCAAAGTCCGTGGTGAGTTGTCCCACCGATTGGGGGTGAAAAAGCTGAAAGTGGGACATGCAGGAACCCTCGACCCGCTGGCCACAGGCGTACTGATTATCTGCACGGGAAAAGCCACCAAGAAGATTGAAGAACTGCAGGCGGGCACCAAAGAATACATTGCAAGCATCAAACTGGGTGCAACCACGCCGTCGTTTGACATGGAAACACCGGAGGATGCCCTCTACCCCACCGAGCATATCACACAGGAGAAGGTGGAGGAAGTCCTGAAAAAATTCATGGGAGAAATCCATCAGGTGCCGCCAACGTACTCCGCCGTGAAGATAGACGGCAAACGGGCTTTCAAATACGCCCGCACCGGCGAAGCGGTGGAACTGAAACCCAAAACGCTGGTGATTGACGAAATGGAGCTGTTGAACTTCGGATGGACACAATCGGAAACGAACGACGAGGCTACAGCCATGGACGAAAAAGAGCGCATCAACTACCAGCACACCAACCTTTCAGCACCCTACCTGCAACTGACCGTCCGGGTGGTCTGCTCAAAGGGAACCTATATCCGCGCATTGGCACGTGACATCGGGGAGGCGCTTGGCTCAGGCGGTTACCTGACAGGACTGACCCGCACCCGCATCGGCGCATACACCCTGAACGACTGCATCGACATCGAAACGTTCCCCGAATGGCTTGACGGACAGACCCTGGAACGCCTGCCGAAAGAAAACGAAAACGAATGAGAAGCGACACATTTTATAATTAACAAAAACAGATAGAGAAAATGAAACTCTCACAATTCAAGTTCAAACTTCCAGAAGACAAAATAGCGCTTTACCCTCCCTACAAGGACTTTGACGGAGAGCGCATCTACAACCGCGACGAATGCCGCCTGATGGTTGTCCACAAGAAAACCGGAGAAATCGAACACCGCATCTTCAAGGACATCCTTGACTATTTCGACGAGGGCGACACTTTCATTTTCAATGACACCAAAGTGTTCCCCGCCCGTTTATATGGCAACAAGGAAAAGACGGGTGCCCGCATTGAGGTGTTCCTGCTCCGCGAACTGAACGAGGAACTGCGACTATGGGATGTGCTGGTCGATCCAGCCCGCAAAATCCGCATCGGCAACAAACTGTACTTCGGTGAGGACGAGTCGATGGTGGCCGAAGTCATTGACAACACAACCAGCCGAGGACGCACCTTGCGTTTCCTCTACGATGGTCCACACAGCGAATTCAAGGAGACGCTCTATTCACTGGGCGAGGCACCGCTGCCCGACGACGTACGGGCGCACAGAAAAGCAGAGAAAGACGACCTGGAGAACTTCCAGACCATCTATGCGAAGAATGAAGGTGCTGTGACGGCTCCAACCTCCGGCCTCCACTTCAGCAAGCAACTCCTCAAGCGGATGGAAATCAAAGGCATTGAGCAAGCATTCGTAACCTTGCACTGCGGCCTTGGCAATTTCCGCAGCATCGACGTGGAAGACCTCACTAAACACAAGACCGACAGCGAGCAAATCGTTGTCAGCGAAGAGGCATGTAAGATTGTGAACCGTGCCAAAGAAGGCGGCAAGAAGATTTGCGCCGTGGGCACCACCACACTCCGGGCAACGGAAACCGCCGTCGGCCCCGGTGGAATGCTCAAGGACTTCACTGGCTGGACTAACAAGTTCATTTTCCCGCCTTACGAGTTCCAGGTTTGCAACACCTTCCTCGTCAACTTCCAGATGCCGCTCTCGACCATGCTCATGCTGGTGGCAGCATTCGGCGGCTACGACGTGGTCATGAATGCCTACAACGAGGCACTGAAGGGTGACTACATGTTTGGCACTTACGGCGATGCCATGCTCATCATCGATTAGCATCCATTCTTCCTGAAACACCCAATATGCCCAAGAGTGTCTGTGCCAAATTTTCCCTTTGTGCCAGACATAATCTTGGGCTTTATTTAGTATCAAGATGCACCTGACCTATCTCTCACTTGGCACCAATCTGGGCGACAGACGGCAAAACCTGCAGAAAGCCATCGAACAAATCTCTGCGCAAGTCGGCCCCGTGAAAGCACAATCCTCCTTCATCGAGACCGAGCCTTGGGGATTTGCTTCCGACCACCTGTTCCTCAATGCCGCCATCAGCGTTGAAACCCCGCTTTCGCCCCATGCCCTTCTCCGAAAACTGCAAACCATAGAGCGACAGTTGGGAAGAAAAGAAAAGACTCCGGCCACCGCCACGGGCGAACCGACCCAGTCTGGCACGTTGCCCCCCTACCAAGACCGAGTCATCGATATCGACATCTTGCTCTACTACGAAAACAACCACACAAAAGTCGCCTACGGAGTTCCTGACTGGGGAGGAAGCATACAGATTTCCACTCCTAACCTCACCATTCCCCACCCCTATATGCACCAACGCGATTTTGTACTCAAACCATTAAAAGAAATCTTATGAAAGCCCTCGCAACCCTCATTTCCTCGATTCTAACATTTTCTCCCATAATGGCTCAGAACAAGCTTTTCACCCTCGACGACCTAATTCCCGGAGGCAAAACCTACGCCGACTTGCAACCCGAATACCGCCACTTCTCCTTTGAAGGCGACAAGGTCGTTGAACAACCCCAAAAACCAGAAAAAAAGGAAAAGAAACAGGTTGAAATCAAAGACTACAACCTGATAGTCGATGGGAGGCAGATTACCTCTGACGGCTCTGCCGACATTGTCTATGGAGAGGCCGTACACCGAAACGAGTACGGTTGCAACGAGGGATTATTTTGGAGCCCCGACGGCAAAATCCTCGCCTTCTACCGCATGGACCAATCCATGGTGTCCCACTATCCGCAGGTCAACATCACGCCTCTGGAGCGTTCGCAGTGCTATCCGGCCAAAACGCCCGAAGAACTGAAAAGCCGCTGTGCCACGTTGGAGCCAGACCCCTACCCGATGGCCGGCGAGACTTCGCACAGCGTGACCGTTGGCATCTACAACACAGAGACCCAACAAACCCTTTACCTCGAAACCGGCAATCCCACAGACCGCTATTTCACGAACATCGCCTGGAATCCCGACAGCCGACGCATCTACATCATAGAACTCAACCGTGACGTAAAGGAACTGTCCCTGAACGAATACGACGCGACCACAGGCAAGCGCATTCGCACCTTGCTGACCGAGCACAACGACAAATACGTGGAGCCGCTGCACCCCATCCAGTTTCTGCCTTGGGACAACACAAAATTCATCTTTCAGTCACGCACCGACGGCTACAACCACATATATCTATATAGTATAAAAGAGAGCGGAGCCGCAACCCTCAAGAAGCAACTGACATCAGGAAGCTATGAAGTACTGTCCATCATAGGATTTGCCAAGGCTACAAAGTCCGTCATCTACACCGCCAATGAGCACCATGCCCTCAGCCAATCGCTTTACAGCGTCTCTACGACGTCAGGAAAACGCACCCCACTCGGCAACTTGGAAGGCTGGCATTCCTACGCGGCCATCTCCGAGTCTGGACGCTTCCTCATTGACTACTACTCCACCCCTACCTGTCCCCGGAGCATCGACCTCATCAACCTTTCCACCGGGAAGGCCCGTAACATCTTTACGGCAAAAGACAAATGGGTGGAGGGCGGATATGCGATTCCCGAAATACGTACAGGAATCATCAAGGCTGCCGACGGTGTCACCGACCTTTACTACCGGCTGATTCTTCCCATAGGCTTTGACTCGAAGAAGAAATATCCCGCCATCACATACGTTTATGGCGGCCCCCATGCCCACATGATTGATGCCCGCTACAACTACGGTACACGAGGCTGGGACATCTACATGGCACAGCGTGGCTATGTCATGTTCACCCTCGACAACCGAGGCTCCGAACATCGTGGCGCAGCTTTTGAACAATGCACCTTCCGCAAACTGGGCATAGAGGAAATGCGCGACCAACTCTGCGGCGTAGCCTTCCTGAAATCCCTTCCCTACGTCGATGCCAACCGACTTGGCATTCATGGCTGGTCGTTTGGCGGCTACATGACGACCTCCCTGCTCACCAGCTTTGTTGCCGAGGAGAAGAATCCACAGACCGACGGCCTTTTCACGGGTGAAAGTCCCTACAAAGTCGGCGTAGCAGGCGGCCCTGTCATCGACTGGAAATTCTATGAGATCATGTACGGCGAACGCTACATGGAGACGCCACAAACCAATCCTGACGGCTACCGCATCACCTCCCTGCTGGGCAAGGCAGGCAACCTGAAGGGGCGCCTCATGATTATCTACGGACTGAACGACCCCGTCTGTGTGCCACAACATACACTCAGTTTCGTCCGTGCCTGCATCAATGCCAACACCTATCCCGACCTTTTCACCTACCCCGGCGACGGACACAACATGTCGGGCAGCGACCGCATTCACCTGCACCAAACCATCACCCGCTATTTTGAAGACCACTTAAAATAACTCCCCACATTTTATAGCGGGAGCAGATTCCCGACTACACCAAAGATTCATTTTTCACTTTAAAGTTTCAACTATGCAAACCCTTACCGTCATAAAAGTAGGTGGAAAAATCGTCGAGGACGAATCCACCCTGAGACAACTCCTCCAGGATTTCTCCTCCATCCAAGGTCCCAAAGTGCTCGTGCATGGAGGCGGTCGCTCTGCCACCAAAATCGCCGCCCAACTGGGCATCGAATCGACCATGATTGGAGGTCGGCGAGTCACCGACTCCGACATGCTCCGCGTCGTCACCATGGTCTATGGAGGTTTGGTCAACAAAACTATTGTCGCCCGCCTGCAAGCCTGTGGCATCAACGCCCTGGGACTGACAGGAGCCGACATGAACGCCATCCGCTCGCATAAACGCCCTCTGAAGAAAGTGACCCTCGACGACGGCACCGAGAGCATGGTCGATTTCGGCTTTGTGGGAGACGTTGACAGTGCCGACGGAGAAATGCTCGCAAGCCTCATCAACCGAGGCATCACGCCCGTCATGGCACCACTGACCCACGACGGTAGGGGCAACCTGCTTAACACCAACGCCGACACCATTGCCAGCACAACCGCCAAAGCCCTCGCTCCTTTTTTCGACGTCACCCTCATCTTCAGCTTCGAACATGCAGGCGTACTACTCAACCCTGACGACGAAAGCAGTGTGATTCCCCACATCGATGCAGCCCTTTTCGAGCAATACAAAGCCGACGGCACCATCTCTGGCGGCATGATACCTAAAATAGAGAATGCACTGGAGGCCATTCGTGCCGGAGTAAAGAAAGTCATCATCACCCGTGCCGACGCCATTGACGGCACCCACGGAACCATCATTGAGTAACCCCCGATTTTAATCACCCTGCGCCCTCTGCAATCACTGTGCGCAGCCAAAAACCCCCCGCCTTGGATTTCAAACGCGACATACTCCCGCTGAAAAACATTCTTTTCCGCACAGCCCTTCGCATCACACTCAACCGCGAAGAGGCGGAAGATGTCGTGCAAGACACCTTGCTGAAATTGTGGGAACGACGTGGCGAGTTGTCCGCTGTACAAAACTTGGAGTCCTTCGCCATCACCGCCGCCCGCAACCTTGCACTTGACCACAAAGCCCGTCTATGCAACCAAACGATTCCACTGGACGAGGAACAACACGACCGACAAGACGAACACCAACCATCCATCCATGACACACTCGTCCGGGAAGAAAAAATCAGCCACATCCACCTGCTCATCAACAAACTTCCCGAAAAGCAGCGGACCGTCATCCAACTCCGTGACATAGAGGGGAAAACATACAAGGAGATAGCAGAAATAATGGGTACCACAGAGGCCGATGTAAAGATAAACATCTACCGTGGAAGAAATTTTTTGAAAAATAATTGTAAAATGTTGTAACTTTTTCCTCTCCCAACCGTCAATACTAATAGAGGTGCATAAAAAACCTTCCCATTCCAAGATGAACTACCAGTACATTGAACAACTCATTGAACGCTACTTCAACTGCCAGACGACCTTGCAGGAGGAGCAGATTCTCCGTTCATTCTTCGCACAGGAGGATGTACCGGGTCATCTTATGCAATACGCCGAACTCTTCCAGTACGAAATCGAATGCAAGGCAGAAGAAACCTTGGGCTGCGATTTCGACGAAAAGATGCTCGCACTCATCGACGAGGAAAACACTGCCCGCGTCATTCCGCTGAAGACCCAAGGCAGCCATCTCGCACCCTTCTTCCGGGCCGCAGCCGTCGTTGCCATCGCATTGACAGTAGGTTTAGCCGCCGACAATGCACTGAACGACCAACCCAAGGCCAGCAAGGAAGGAGTAACGACAATCAATCCCTACATCAAACAGGCCGACATCCCCAATGTCATCCGCATCAAGGACGTAAGCCAAGCCGAGGCAAAGCCACAGACCGACAGCCTCTTGGCCCAACCCGTAGAGAACACACTACAGTAGCAACTTTTACTTTTACACACAATATTGCTTTAACTAAAACCTTAAAACCAAAGTGAGCAAAGCTGCGAAGCCCTCAACTCACAAACGAACCCAGACACATGGCAAAAGTCTCTCCGAGACAAGCCATTTGAAAAGGTCCAAAATCTCTCTCAAAACAAAACACGCACAAATATGTGCAAAAAAAAGACGGTGTACTGCGAAAGTACACCGCTCTTTTTTTATCTTTACCCGCACTTATTTCACGAATGCGGCGTAAATCTTATCGGCAATGGCCTGGAACTCTTCCTTTGGCAACGACAACTTCTCGCGCTTGAAATCCACGTCTGCCTCACTCTGCATCGGAATCAGGTGAATATGAGCATGGGGAACCTCCAGACCCAATACGACTTCTGCAACCTTTACACAGGGGAAAGCCTCCTTGATGGCCTTTGCCACCTTCTTTGCAAACTGCTGATAACGGCCAATCTCATCGTCTTCCATGTCGAAAATATAATCCACTTCCCGACGAGGAATCACCAACGTGTGGCCTTTCACCAGCGGATTGATGTCGAGGAAAGCATAGAACTCCTCGTTCTCAGCACATTTGTAGCTTGGAATCTCTCCTGCTGCAATTTTTGAGAAAATATCCATCTTATTACGTTTTTACAGTTGACACTCGTTAGGACATTATCCCACAGCAATACTCATAATCTCCAAATCCACATTGCCAGCCGGCACCTTCACCGTCACCACATCGCCCACCTTATGGCCGAGCAAGCCCTTCGCAATGGGGGTCGTCACGCTGATTTTATTCTCGCGAATATTTGCCTCACCGTCACTTACAATGGTATAGACCATCTTCATGCCCGTCTTCACCATCTTCAACTCCACCTTCGACAGGATGGAAACCTCGTCCGTCTTCACACGGCTTGCGTCCAGAATCTTCGTGTCGGCCAACTGAGCCTTCAACTGGGCAATTTTCGTTTCCAATTTTCCCTGAGCCTCTTTTGCGGCATCATATTCCGCATTCTCTGACAAGTCACCCTTCTCGCGGGCTTCCTGAATCTGCTGGATGACAGCGGGTCTTTCCACCTCTTCCAGCTGTTTGATTTGGGCACGAAGCTTATCGTAGCCCTCCTGTGACATGTATGCCATAGTTATCTCTTTGTTAAAAAGTTAGTGTTTCCTTACTATATCTTAGAACTTGCAAAAACGCCCAGCTGATGTTTTTCGCTCCAGTTAGTCTTTCCGTATGGGCATTCAGCAAAAAAAGAATTCCGAAAACGATGCCTCGGAACCCCCAATTCTTTAAAACGCCGCAAAGTTAAGCCTTTTTTCCCAACCCAACAAAACTTTTGGACGAAAAAGTAAAAAATGCCACAATTTTTCCCTTACAGAACAAAAAAGCTTCTCCTGACCTTCCCTTTTTTTTTCCATTTTAGTTTCACTTGCAGCCCGTACAGCCGGCACAAAAAGGAACAGAAAGGATAAAAAAGCTTAATTCCTTGTCTTTCTCAGCCATTTGGAGTAATTTTGCAACTTTAATACATCTTATCATGACACACAAATATGATTTCCTGATTATCGGTTCGGGTGTGGCTGGCATGAGCTATGCACTCAAGGTCGCCGCCGCACACAAGGGGAAAATAGCAATTATTTGTAAGACAACCATCGACGAGGCCAACACGGCCAAGGCACAAGGAGGCATCTCTTCGGTCACCAATATGTTGGTGGACAACTTTGAGAAACACATCGAGGACACGATGATTGCGGGCGACTGGATTTCAGACCCCGAAGCTGTGCGCCAGGTGGTGACTCGTGCGCCGGAAGGCATCAAGGACCTCGTGAAGTGGGGTGTCAACTTCGACAAGAAGGAGGACGGCACCTACGATCTGCACCGCGAGGGCGGACACTCCGAGTTCCGCATCCTGCACCATGCAGACGACACGGGTGCAGAAATTCAGCGCGGACTGATTGAAGCCGTCAGAAAGAACGACCAAATCGAGGTGTTCGAAGGCTATTTCGCCGTTGAAATCATCACGCAGCACCATTTAGGCATCCGGGTGACACGCCGCACCCCCGACATCGAGTGTTTCGGTGCCTACGTGCTGAATCCCAACACGGGAAAGGTGGACACGTTCCTCTCCAAGGTGACCCTGATGGCCACGGGCGGAACGGGAGCCATCTATGCCACCACGTCCAACCCCTCCATTGCCACGGGCGACGGCATCGCCATGGTCTATCGGGCAAAAGGCAAGGTGCGCGACATGGAGTTCGTACAGTTTCACCCCACCGTCCTCTACAATCCAAAGGAGACGCATCCGGCCTATCTGATTACGGAGGCCATGCGTGGCTACGGCGGCATCCTGCGACTGCCGAACGGCGAGGAGTTCATGCAAAAGTACGATGAACGCCTCAGTCTGGCTCCACGCGACATCGTGGCACGGGCCATCGACAACGAGATGAAGATTCACGCCCTCGACCACGTATGTCTGGACGTCACCCACAAAGACCCCGAAGAGACCAAGCACCATTTTCCCAATATTTATGCAAAGTGCCTGAGCATCGGCATCGACATCACTAAGCAGTACATCCCGGTGGCACCATCAGCCCACTACATGTGCGGCGGCATTGTCGTTGACCTTGACGGACAGAGCACCATCCGACGGCTCTATGCAGTGGGCGAATGTTCCTGCACGGGCCTGCATGGCGGCAACCGTCTGGCCAGCAACTCACTGATTGAGGCGGTGGTCTATGCCGACGCGGCAGCAAAGCACTCGCTGGAGGTGGTGGACAACTACACCTTCAACGAGAAGATTCCGGCCTGGAACGACGAAGGCACCATGACCAACGAAGAGAAGGTGCTCATTGCACAGGACGCCAAGGAGGTAGGCCAAATCATGTCCACCTACGTGGGCATCGTCCGTTCTGACCTGCGCCTGCACCGTGCCTGGGAGCGTCTCGACCTGCTCTACGAAGAGACGGAACACCTGTTCAAGCGCGTGAAGCCGACAAAGGACATCTGCGAACTCCGCAACATGATTAACGTCGGCTACCTTATCACCCGCCAAGCCCTGGAACGCAAAGAGTCCCGAGGTCTCCACTACACCGTGGACTACGCCCCCCATGCTTTAGACAATTTGGACAAGAAAAATATCACTAAACCATAAAAAGAATGAAAAAAATCCTATCATTATTGCTCCTGTGCTGCATGGCCCTGACGGCAGCGGCACAGGAGGTCAACATTCCCTTGGACCCAAATGTGCGCAAAGGCACACTGTCCAACGGACTGACTTACTACCTGCGTTATAACAACTGGCCCGAGAAACGCGCCTTCTTCTACATCGCCCAAAAAGTGGGTTCCATGCAGGAAGAAGAGGAGCAGCGCGGTCTGGCCCACTTCCTGGAGCACATGTGCTTCAACGGAACGACGAATTTCCCTGGCGACCGTCTGAAGAAGTACCTGGAAAGCATCGGCGTGAAGTTCGGTGAGAACCTGAATGCCTACACCTCGTTCGACGAGACGGTGTACAACATCGACAATGTGAACGTGGAGACACCCGGTGCCTTGGACTCTTGCCTGCTGATTCTGCACGACTGGAGCCACGACCTCTTGCTGGAAGGCACGGAGATTGACAAGGAGCGTGGCGTCATCAACGAGGAGTGGCGTATGCGCAGCTCGGCCATGATGCGTATGTACAACGTCGGCCTGCCCCAACTCTATCCTGACTGCAAGTACGGCACCCGCCTGCCGATTGGCACGATGGACGTTGTCATGAACTTTCCCCACGACGTGTTGCGGGCCTATTATAAAAAATGGTACCGTCCCGACCTCCAGGCCATCGTGATTGTCGGCGACATCGACCTCGACCAGATCGAGGCGAAGATTAAGAACTTCTTTGCCGACATCCAGCCCGCTCCAGCCGACGCTGCCGAGCGCATCTACTACCCGGTGCCCGACAACAAGGAGCCCATCGTGACCGTGCTGAAGGACAAGGAACAAGACCAGACCATCGCCGCCCTGATGTGGAAGGCCGAGGCATTCCCCAAGGAGATGAAGTCAAACATCCAATACTACGTCTATAACTATGCCCGCAGCGCCCTCTCCTCCATGTTCCACGACCGCATCCGCGAAATCACCCAGAAGGAGAACGCTCCCTTCATCAACGCCAGCTTCGGCAAGGGAAAGTACATGGTCTCTGCCACTAAGGATGCCTACAACGGACAGGTAATCTGCAAGGAGAATCAGTACAAGGAAGGCATCCAGGCCCTTTACCGTGAGATTCTGCGAGCCAAGCGCCACGGCTTCACGGCTTCGGAGTTCGAGCGCTTCAAGGCCGTATATCTCTCGCAGTTGGAGAACGTCTATCTCCACCGTGAAAAGACCCAGAGCAGCGCCTACGTCGATGAATACGTCAACCTCTTCCTCGACAACGAGCCTTCGCCGGGCATCGAGTGGGAGTACGAGACCATGAACAAGGTCGTGCCCCAGATTCCCGTCCACCTGGTCAACCAAATCATGGCACAGATACCCGACTCCAACTTCGTCATTGCCATGTTTATGCCCGAGAAGGATGGCATCGTCTATCCTACCAAGGAGGAACTTCTCGCCCTCGTGAAGGAGGTGGAGGCCGAACAGATCGATGCCTACGTGGAGGAAGTCAGCAACGACCCGCTCATCGCCGAGATGCCCAAACCGGGCACCGTGAAGAGCATCAAGCCCGGCATCTTCGACACACGGGTCATCACCCTCTCAAACGGCATCAAAGTACACGTGAAGCAGACCGACTACTCCCCCAACCAGATTTCCATGCGGGCCACCAGCTGGGGCGGCACCTCGCTCTACAGCAACGACGAGTACATCCAGTCCTCCAACGCCGGCATTGTCAGCGTGGGCGGCTGGGGCAACTATTCGGCTACCGACCTCAAGAAACGCCTGGCCGGCATCCAGGCCAGCGTCAATGCCAGCGTGAGCGACCGCACCGAGGGACTTTCCGGTGCCTGCGTCAAAAAGGACTTCGAGACCATGCTCCAACTGGCCTACCTCTGCTTCACGGCTCCACGCAAGGACATCGAGGCTTACAACTCGCTGATTCAGCGTTCAAAGGCCAACCTTGAAAACGCCGAACTCGACCCCGCTACCGCCCTGCAGGACACCATCGCCAAAGTGCTATATAATAATAATGTACGTGCCCTGCGCGACAAGCCCGCCGACCTCGACCGCATGAACTACGACCGCATCCTCAGCATCTACAAGGAACGCTTTGCCGATGCCGGCGACTTCGAGTTCTTCATCGTGGGCGACTGCAACGCCGACAGCATCGCACCGCTGCTGGCCAAGTACATCGGTGCCCTACCTAACCTGAAGTCGAAGGAGAAATACAGAATCATCGACCGCCGACTGAGCAAGGGTGACATCAAGAACGTCTTCGAGAAGCATCAGGAAACTCCCAATGCCGTCGTCCGCTTCATCTACCACACACCCGTCAAGAAGGACGACCTGCGCAGTGAGCTCACCGCCAGTATGCTCGACCAGGCCATGGACATGGTCTATACCGAGTCTGTACGCGAGGACGAGGGCGGTGCCTACGGCACACCCGTCTCTGCCTACATTTCCGACTACCCCGAGCGCATCGCCGTGTTCCAGGTGAAGCTGCCCACAGCCCCCGAGAAGCGCGAACGCATGACGCAAATCATATACAAGGGCATCGACGACATGGTTGCCAACGGCCCCAAGGCAGAGCACTTGCAGAAGATTAAGGAATACATGCTGCGCTCCTACAAGGAGGCCGTGAAGAACAATGGCTACTGGATGCAGTCCCTCATCAACAAGGTCCGCTACAACATGGACACCGTGACCGGCTACGAGAAGATGGTGAACGACATCACTGCCGCCGACATCCAGGCATTTGCCAAGAAAATCTTCCTTTCCGGCAACCGCATCGAGGTCGGCATGACCAGCCCTATGCCCGCACAATAAGATTTGTACATGAAAAGGACTTTTCAATCCCGCATATCCTATAAACACTACGTACTACAGGCAGTTCTCCTGCTTGTAGTCGTGTGTTTATATTGGATGCCGCTCAACCGCACCGTCACGGGTGTCCTGCTGGCCGTGCTGCTCACCCTCATGACCATCGTCACCTCGCGGGCCATCAACACCTGCTACGTCGTTCACTCCGAGGGTTTCCTGGAAATCCGCAACGGACGCTTCAGCAAGACGCGGCACATTCCCCTCACCGACATCCAGCGTATTGACAAAATCCACAACGGCGCACTCATCCTTGTGCTCACCGACCAGACAGAACTTTTCATTACCCCCCGCAACGAATCCGACTTCATACAATGCATCAAAAAATATCGCTCTTAATCAGTCTGTGCAGCCTGTGCAGTCCCGCCTTTGCGCAGACCGGCACTGAGGATTTCTTCTCCGTCAGCCCGCAGGTCATCGACGAACCCCAGTGGAACACCGTCGTCCGCACGGCCCTCGACCGCTTCATCCCCGAACTGGACGCCGCCTACTACAACACGGGCATCCAAGTCTATGACCTGACCGCCGACTCCGTCCTCTGGGCCTACCACCCCAACAAGGTCATGCGTCCCGCCTCCTGTCAGAAGCTCCTGACCTCCATCGCCGCGCTCGACCTGCTCGGAACCGACCACAAAGTCAGCACACGCGCCTACTACACAGGCCGCATCGCCACACTGCCCGCCACCGCCACGGGCATCCCCCGGCGCATTCTCAGGGGCGACCTCTACGTCCATGGCACCTTCGACCCCACCTACACCTACAGCGACCTCCTGACCTTGGCTGCTGAGGTGAAAGCCCTCGGCATCGACTCCATTGCCGGCTTCATCTATGCCGACACCAGCTTCAAGGACACCCTGCAACTGGGCGAAGGCTGGTGCTGGGACGACGAGCCCTCCGTCTTCATCCCCTACCTTTGCCCCCTGATGTTCGAACGGGGCAAACTGGCTCCCACCAGCAACAAGTACCCCAAAGACATCTTCTTCAACCCTGCCCTCCATTTCGTCCGCACCCTTGCCAACGAACTGGCGGCCAGCCACATCCCCGTCCAGGGATATGCCACCCGGCGGAAGGTGCCCGCCCAGGCCACCCTGTTCTACGTATTCGACCACCCCATCACCGAACTGTTGCCACGCACCCTGAAAAACTCCGACAACCTCTACGCCGAGGCTCTTTTCTATAACATCGCCCACTTCAACACGGGCCCCAATGCCACGGCTACCGACGGCGCACGGCTCATTTACAACGTCGTCCGCAAGGCCGGAGGCAACAGCACCTATTGCGAAATCCACGACGGCTGCGGACTCTCTCCCTACGACTTCGTATCGCCCGCCTGCCTCGTCTCCATGCTGCGCTACGCCTACCTCAGGGCCGACATCTTCGGCTACATCCACGCCGCCCTGCCCATCAGCGGCAAGGACGGCACCCTCTCCTCACGCATGAAGACGGGCCCCGCCTACCTGAACGTACACGCCAAGACAGGCACCGTCACCGGCGTCTCCAGCCTCTCCGGCTACCTCACGGCCTCCAACGGCCACCTCCTTGCCTTCTCCATCATTAATAACGGGTTGCTCAAATCGGCCACCGCACAAAACCTACAAGACAGAATATGCCAGGAACTCGCACGTTAATCCTCACCCTGACGCTTACCTGCTCACTGTTCACGTCCCTCGCTTCCTTCGCCCAGGACGAGGTGCCCGACATCGACGAGTGGCAAGTGCTGAAGGACGAGGCGGCCAAAGACCCCTTTGCCCATAAGAACCAGTTCTCCATCAACTTCAAGCACTACGTCGAGGGCACCGACTGGGCCTACCCCCTGCCCGGCGGCAAGGTCATCAGTCCCTACGGCGGCGCACGTCACCACGGCGGCACTGACATCAAGACCCGTCCCAACGACACCATCCGCGCAGCCTTCCCCGGACACGTCACCCTCTGCGGGCCTTACTATGCCTATGGCAACACGGTCGTCATCCGCCATGCCAACGGTCTGGAAACGCTCTACTCCCACCAGTCCAAGAACCTCTGCAAGAAGGGGGATTGGGTACAGGCCGGACAGCCCATCGGCCTCACGGGGCGCACCGGGCGGGCCACCACGGAGCACCTGCACTTCGAGGTTCGCGTGAACAACCACAAATTCAACTCTGCCGAGCTCTACGACCACGCCAACCACTGCCTCTGGCCCTACATCTTCGTCTTCACCAAACATGGCAAAGGCGTCAAGATAACCCACGAAAAATAAAACGACTATTCGCAAACGCACCACTCATTCTGTGCCTATCTCTTCAGCGTTTTTTATACGCTAAGGAGTTTAGGAGGAAAAGGAGCCTCGGCATGACCTCGACAGAGGCCCCTGACCCATGAGATTTCTCTCTCTTAATTTTTAACTTTTAACTTCCAAAAATCACGCAGAACTCTATCGGAGATGACGCAGTACTCTATTCGACTTCACGCAGAACTCTACTGACGAAAAGAGTTCTGCGTGAAATCTGCAACACTACGGAGCTGTTTTTGAGGGAGTTCTGTTTCCCTCAAAAACAGGAGTAAGGTGGGTACATGGAAAGGACAAACAGGCTGATAAAAAGGCGGCAAAGGGGGTGAAAAATGTTTTTTTTGAGAAAAAATTTGTTCTTTTTACATTTTTTGTGTTACTTTGCCTCAATTATGCCCTTTTATGTACAGACGTATGAAGGAAAGAACTTTAATTAACCTCTATAAAAGTAGAAGCCAATGTGTACGACAACGATAAAAAATATGACACAGAGGGATTTATCTTTCAATGACCTGCAACCTTATACGATTGAAGAGTTAGACGCTCGTTTAGAAGAGGCTGAAGAGGATTTTGCCAAGGGAAGATACTACACGAGGGAGGAGGCTCATCGGGAAATGAGAAGATTTATAGCTTCATTGTGATGGAAATACGGTGGTCGAAGAGGGCATTGGACGAGTGGAAGCACATCGCCGAATATTTGGATTACGAATTTGGGCGACATGTTGCAGAGGGGTTTGAGTCCCAAACAGCATACAAGGAAGAGCTTTTGCTTAAAAATCCAGAGCTTGGCAGCCCAGAGACGTTGCTGGCAGACAAGAGGATTTTTTACCGTAGCTTGATCTTTACCCGCCACAACAAACTCATATATTATATAAAAGACAACTGCATTCAAATCTCAGATATTTGGGACATGCGTCGCAATCCCGAGATTCTTGCAAATAGAATACGAACAAAATAATAACACTTTAATTAACTTTATTTATTAACCTTTTAAACAACAAACGTATGAAGATGAAATTACTTCACTCCCTGCTTCTTGTGGTGGGGTGGCTCGTTGGAACAACGAGTGCGTGGGCAGAGGCGAAAGTCAATGCGAAAATCAGTTTCCCGACGATTGAGACAGATGTCAGCGTTGCAGAGGAAGCACTGAATTATGCTGGTGAGGTCAACACGTTGGCCATCCCGGTAAGCAGTGCCGCCTATTATCTGCCTACTACAGGCTGGCTACGTCTGGGTGATGGCACGGCAACAGTGACCATTCCAGAGACGGAGCTTGCAAGTTCTACGGACATTGTTACTGTCAGCTTCGACATGGCTTGGGGTAACAAGAACAACATGGGCTCAGGATTCCGCTTGAAGGATTCTGCGGGTGAGTATGTCGCCACCTACCAATTTGCACGTTGGGATGGGGCTGGCACAAATGCCAACACGCTGAACATTGACATGGCGGGCCTGTATGGTGCCCATAGCGGAAACAAGGCTGTGATAGCGAATGCGACTCACTTTGACATCAGTGTGAACTATGCGTCAAAGAAGATCACTTCTGTGGTTACTTTTGGCGAAACCAGTTCTACCTTTACAAGTGAGTTGACAAGCACCAATGCAGTCGCTTCTTTTGAGGTGTTTGGATATGGTGCCGGTGGCAATGCTGACCGTGCATCAATTTTCAACAACCTTGTAATCTCTACGAAGAGCATCATTTTGTATGCTAATGATTATGAGAACGCAACAGTCACATGGACGACAGCGACAAGCGGTCGTTTCACTCCTGTCATTCTTGAGGAGGATGGCAACAAGTACCTTTCTGTTGACCAGGAATCGCGCACCAACAATGGAACGACGATTACTTCTACAGAGACAGAAAGCAAGGTCGCTGCCGGAGAGGCTTTCACTTTCATGGCACGTGTGAAGCTGGGTGCTTCCAATGACCAGACTGCTACGGCGTTTAACATCTATGATGCTGCAAACTCCGCTTGTATCCTGACACTGGCAGAAGGCGTTGCTAACGCCACTGCTTGGACAGTCAATGGCGGTGCCCAGACTGCAACCGTTTCTGCCGGTGGCAGCAAGGCTATCGCAGACCTTGGATGGGTGTCACTGAAAGTTACATCTTATGAAGGCAAGACCTATTTGACTCTTGTTGATGCAGAAGGCGAGATTATTGACGATTTTGACAAGACGGTCATTCCAACGCTTTCTGAGGCTGGCGGCCTCGGCAAGATGACATTTGTCACTTCCCGTAATAATGCGAACTTCGCTATTGACGACATTGTGGTTCGCGGTGTCATAGAGAGTGAGGATATTCCTCAGACTCCTATCTATTCTTACACTGTGAAGTATGTTGACGGTGAAGGCAATGAGTTTAAGGACGCTGTGTCTCGTGAGGAATATGCTGGTATTGCATTGGCCATCACGGACGATGATAAGGCGACAGTCACTGTCGGCAAGACTCAGTACACCTATGTGTCTGACGACGCTGAGGGCCAGACGGCCGTAGAAGGTGGAACGACTGTCATTACGGTTGTTTTCAGTAAACTTACGGTAGCAAACTATGTGGTCAACTATGTGGATGGCGAGGGCAATGTGCTGAAGGCCGCCACGACTCATGCCAACGCAGAGGTGGGCACAGAGGTTGCCGCATCAGGTGGTGAGACAGCTCAGTTTATTGTGGAGGGCAAGCTCTATCGGTATGTTTCCGGTGCAGAGCCTATCACCGTGGCTGAGGACGAGACCGCCAATGTCATCACCCTTGTATTTGCAGAGGTTGAGGGCGTTGAGGCTTACTACTACCAGGACTATGAGGCTGCTACGGCTGCTGACTGGACATTTAACAATGGCCGTTATACTCCATCGATTGTTGACGGCAGCACTATCCCAAGCCGTGAGGTGACTATCTCTCACACTGAACAGCAAGCAAAGATTGACCCGGAGACTGGTGAACAAATGACTGACCCGGAGACTGGTGACCTTCTCTATGAGGATGTTACGGTTGTTGACGGTACAGAGACCATTGAGTTTGCCAACAAGTCCAAGTTCCTTGCCGTTGCTCAGAATGGGCGTAACAATAACGGTACGGCTGGAAATTCCGGCAATCTTGGCGTAACTCAGGGTGACTTTATCTTTGAGGCAAAACTGCTGTTGGGTTCTCCAAATAATCAGAATGCATCGTTCTACGTCAAGAATAATGCTGGTGACGGCAACATTCTCTCGTTGATTCCAACGGGTGTAGGCGCTACAACTTGGGTAATCAATGGTGATGCAGAAAATGCAACCGTTTCGCTTCCAAATTCTGGCACGAATACAGGTGAGACAAATGAAAACCTTAACAAGTATTCTTGGTATAATGTCAAGGTTCTGGTATATAAAGGCTATACATTTGTCACGATTACAGATGAGGCAGGAGAGGCTATCGTAGAGAAGCTTCAAGTTCCGACCTTGGCAAATACATACGGTGTTGGCGCAATGCAGTTCAACACGGGTCGTTACTACGCTAACTTCGCTATTGACGACGTGCTTGTTCGCAACGTGCTTGACTCAGATATTCCAGAAGGCTTGCAGACAGTGGATGTCGCTCTCAACTTCGTGGATGAGGAAGGCAATCAGGTGAAGGAGCCGGAGACCATCGAACTGAGCGTCGGCGATGCTGTCACCATCCGTGACATCTACAAGGAGTCGTTCAAGGTTGGTCACTATGAGTATTCTACTTCTACGACAGAGGTTACCGACCCGGAAACCGGCGAGGTTACTACTGTGGAGAAGAAGGACAGCACTTGGGTGAACGACAAGAAATACATCTATGTTTCTGACAATTCTGCAGACGTGGTTGCTGCTGAGGGCGCAAGCGTGAACATCGTGTTCCGTGGTGCTACTTCTTACACGCTGCGTCAGCGCTTCAACATCATCCCGCCGGGTGCGACGACCGCTACAAACCTGACAACCAACTACGCAGTGTTTGAGAACGTATTCGAGGGTGATGTCATCAAGTACTACTATCCGAAGTACCAGATGATTACCAACGAAGGGT
Source organism: uncultured Bacteroidaceae bacterium (assembly GCA_905236065.1). GTDB lineage: Bacteria > Bacteroidota > Bacteroidia > Bacteroidales > Bacteroidaceae > Minthosoma. Next base: position 34,510 of record CAJONZ010000001.1, read on the forward strand.
TAGGCATTGAGAATCAGCTTTACACCGTGGGTGACGACGCTACATACGAGTTCAGCGGCACGCTCACGGCTGGCCCTGCAACGGTAACTCCTGCTGGAACAAACGCTGCAAAGTCGTTCTATGTAACCTTGGTTCCATCTACACTTGAGAACGTTGTTTACTACAATGAGGGAGAGGATATCCCAGGATTCACCGTAGTGAACGATACTTATACGAACATTCGTATGTCGAACGGTAAGGCCGCTTCTGCCATTGGTGGCGAACAGCTCATCACCACACTTGAGCCTGGCGTTTACACCTTGACGGCTTCTACCCGTAGTGGTACAACCAACTTCATTGCCGGCACAGAGACCGTTCTGTCGCTGACTTCAAGCGGTGCGATTAACACGACCACTTCCGATGAGTTCACCGTGGCTCAGCCAACCAAGTTGTTAGTTGCCGAGCAGGCTGCTACCACGCAGTATTTCGACTATGTAATGATTACGAAGGTGGGTGACATCCAGATTACGGACGTAGCACTTGACGTAGCTCCGACATTCGACGAGAATGGCGCAGTGGCTGTTGCCGCCACATTCAATAGTGCCGTTGAGTCTGAGGAACAGACCACCACTACTTTCTCCTACGCACTCTATCAGGGTGAGGAAATCGTAAAGGAAGGCGAAGTTGAGGCTGCCGAAGGCGCATTCAACATCTCTCTTGCCGATCTCCCATTCGAAACAGAATACACACTCGTTATTAATAATGTGGTTGTTGCTACAGCTGACGGCCCAATCTACACTTTGGCTACAACGCTTGCAACCGCAACCTTCACGACAGAGGACGCTCCAGAGATTGCTGCTTCCAACCTTGACTTCTCAGCTTCCGTTCCGACGGCAGTGGGTATCCACACCTATGCAAAGGACGTCGTAGGCGAGAACAAGGCCCAG
>CAJONZ010000002.1 GCA_905236065.1 uncultured Bacteroidaceae bacterium
AATACTATTGGCGCAGTATCGTCCCTTTAACTTCCCTTTAACTCCCTTTTAACTTCCCTTCCATTCAACTTGCGAAAGTTGAATATTATTATCTTTCCGATTTATTATAACCACTTTCATCCCGATTATATCCTGCCGGAGTCAGCCGGTTTTCGGCCTTTGCGCCCGTTACCGACTTCACCTGGAACTCCGTCGGCACCCTTGCCTCGCCACGCAAATCCTCGACAATCTGGGTGAACCGCTCCTTGCCCTTCTGCGGGTCAAGCTGCTCCCATCGGTCAAGCATATCCAGCTTGCACAAGTACGCAAACACCGCCTCAATCGAGAACGGGTCGAAAAACGTCCGCTCGTCCAGCCAGCACCACTTCAACGCATCAATCTTCTTCTCCTTCAGCACAGGGTCCTCGCAATCCGCAATCCGCATCAAATCCCCCACATAGTCATACTCGCCCGACAGATTGAAATCCTTTGCACTGTTCGTCAGAATCATCTCCGTCACCTCGCTCTCGCCCTGAATGTAGTCAGCCACATTCCAGCCATTCTGCCGGACAATCATCGCCGTCAGGATATTCGTAATGTCCAGGTTCAACCCATACCATGTGCGCACCATCTCGTTCGGGCACCCCATGGCATACTCATAGAAAGCCAGCTGCATCGCATCCTCCGCAAACCAGCCCCTCGTTCCCTTGTTGTAGTCATAGTTACGCGCAAACTCCGACATGAACGCTGGGTAGCGGTGGACATTGAAATTCATCTCGCGGGCCGAGGTAATCAAATCCTTGTACTGCTCCATCGAGTAGTTCCCGTCCAGCGTAACCTCCGCATCGGGATTCTTCAGCAACCTGACCAGGTTCCTGCAATCCTTCTCCAGGAAGAAATAGAATATCACCCCCCGGTCGCGGTCGCTCAGGCACATATCCATTTCCTCGCGGAGGTCATCCACATGCAACGTCACCGGACTATCCAACGAGATGTCCGGCAAACCCGCCATCAAACAATAATAATTCGCCATTTCCGTTCAATTAAATGAAGAATGAAAAATGAAGAATGAAGAATTAAAAAGTAAAAGTTAAAAGTTAAAAAGGGTTCGTGCAATGCTCAAACGTGCCGGATGGCATTTTAACTTTTAACTTTTAACTTTTAACTTAGAAAATCATATTGACCAACTGCGGACGAAGGAAGCCCTTGAAATACTCCTCAAACTCCTTCTCGCCGAAATTCACCTTGTAGGAACCATCGGCAGGCTGGATGGTAAACATCGTCTTCTGTCCGTGTACCTCTTCAATCGTCACGCCCTTGTCCAGCAACGCCTTTGCCTTCTTGGCAAACAGCGCCCGCAGGCTGGCGGCATCCTCTGTCTCGATGACAAGGTCTTCGCCTGCTCCCCAACGCTCGGCAAGCTTCAAGATAAACTCATTCATGAACGCCTTGTCGTCCGTCACGGCAGCCACAGCCTCCTTGACAATTTTGTCGCCCACCACGTTCGCAATCTCACTCTTCAACGCCTCCACAGCCTGCGACGCATACATCTTGATTTCAGACTTTGTGCTCTCCTCCATCGCCTTCAGGCTCTTCTTCGCAGCCAATTCCACGTCGGCAGCCTCCGACTTGGCGTATGCAACAATCTTAGCCGCATCCTGATTGGCAGAGGCAATAATCTTCTCAGCCTCCGCATTGCCCCGCTCCACTCCTTCTTTCAGAAGCTTGTCGGTCAATTCCTGTAGCTTACTCTCCATACTATATTTATATTTTTATGTTTTACAATCAAACACCTCTACCCCCTAAACTCTAACCTCTAACTCTCCTTCCAGGGGGAAATTTTGCCACAAATGTATGACATTTTTTTCACACTCCCATATTTTTTCTCACAAAAAAACAAAAAGCGTGTAAATCAAGTCACACGCCTTCTGCATTTTCATTCCAACCGCCCCGTGAGGCGAAGATATTCCGTCTCGTAGATTTTCTGCTGAGTCTGCGCCTCGATGAGGTTGCTACGCGCTTGCTGCCATTGCGACTGAGCATCCAAAAGGTCGGTCATGGTGCAAAGCTGATTGTCGTATTTCTGACGCATCACACGAAGATTTTCATCAGCTTGCTTCTTGCCAAGCGTGGCCGTCTCCACCATCCGTTGTCCCTCTGTAAGGTTCTGAACGGCCCGACGTACTTCAATACGCATACCACGTTCGTACTGCTGGAGTTGAAGGCGGGAATCTTCCAGTTCCAGCTTGGCCTTCTTCACCTTTTTCAGTTCTGCTCCCCAATGGAAGAGAGGAACGTTGACGGAAAGCATGGCCATGGGCCGGCCACCATGGAAGGTGTGGTCAAACTCCAGTGCCTTGCCGCCTGGCAAAGGCAGACTTCCCTTCAGCTTGAGGCGGTCGTAGTAGCTATATCCACCCGCAAGTGCCACCGTCGGCAGATAGTTGGCACGTGCCATCTTCACTTGCTGTTCGCCAGCCTTCACTTGCTGTTGAAGCAAATGCAAGTCAGGACGTTCGGTGATATCCTCCGAAAGTTCAGCGGCCACAGCGGAGGAAGAAAACAGCGTGTCGGTGGGGATGATGGTTTGCTCAAAGTCAGTTCCGATGATGTTGGCTAATGCCAGCTGGCAGAGTTGTTCACCATTGCGGGCTTTCTGTAGCTGGTAGCTGATTTCATTCTGCTTGGTGGCAATGCGCAAGAGGTCGTTGTCGGTTGCCATCTGTGCTGAGACACTGAGCTGTACCTGGTCATAGAGTCCCTGCATCTGTCGGGCATAAGCCTCCAACATCTGCACCTTGGAGCGAACAGAAATGAGTGTGTAATAAGCGTTGTCAACGTCGGCGATGACCTGCATCCGTGTCTTGCGCCGCTGCTCCTCGCTGACGGTCTGGCCAATTTTTGCCAAACGGTTGGCGGCAGTCAGACGACCTCCCACATAGATGGGCAGGGTGACGTTGACACCAGCCAGATAGGTGCCTCGTGCTTGCAAGGACATACCCAGCACGTCCTGATCTTTAAGATAGACGGCAGTGGCCGAGCCATCCACCTTGGGCAGGTACTGGGCGAAGGCTATCTGGCGGTCAAGTTTTGCCCTGCTGACGGCATTGTCTGCCGTCTGGACTTGCTCGTTGAAATCAAGTGCCAGCCGACGGCAGTCCCGTAGGCTCAAGGACTGAGATTGAGACTGCACCGAGGCAAAGGGAACAAGGGTAAGCGTAAGGGCTATGATGATATTCTTTTTCATGCTGCTTTGGGTTTCTGAACGTTGAAGATGGTGGAATAAAGAATGGGCAGGAAGACCAAAATGATGAGCGTACCCATGGCAAGTCCTGACATGATACAGAGCGCCATGGAGCCATACATCGGGTCGCTGATAAGCGGAGCCATACCGAGGATGGTTGTGAGCGAAGCCATGATGACAGGGCTGGTGCGGCTGACCGTAGCACTCACCACGGCATCGTAAGCCGGAAGTTTTTCCTCCTTGCGCAGGCGGTTGATTTCATCCACCAGCACAATGCCATTCTTAATCATCATACCGATGAGACCCATGGCACCGAGGATGGCAATGAACGTAAACGGCATGTTGAGGGAAAGCAAGGCTGGCACGATACCCACGATGATGAACGGCAGGCAGAACACGATGATGAGCACCTGTTTCCAACTGTTGAACAACAGCAGCATGATGACGAGAATGAGGAAAAACGCGATGGGGAAGAGCAAGAGGATGGATGAAGCGGCCTCGCCAGAGCTACCACCCTCTCCCTGCCAAGAGACGGAATAACCCTGTGGCAGTTCGATGGCTGCAATCGCCTCGCGGATGTCACTCTCCACCTTTCCCGGAGTAGCCTCGTCAAGGTCTGGGTTCGGGTCACACTCAGCCTCAATGGTTCGCTGACCGTTTTTGCGGAAAATAAGGTCTTCTTCCCACTCCAGATGGATGTCGCTGTTCACCGTACTGAGCGGAATGCTGTTTGTGAAGCGGCTTTCCAACTCATCGATACTCGTTGTTCCAGTCACCAGTCCTTTTACATCCTCGCCCGTGATATGCAGGTTGAGTGTACTCCAAACAGGGATGTTGCTGATGTTCTGAATCTTCGAACCGTCCTCGTTGCGCACTTGCAGCTGGATGATGACTTTCTTGTCCTGGTCACTGATGATTCCTACGGGCAGTCCGTCGGTAGCAGCCAGTAAGGCGTTCGCAACGTTTTCTCGGTTCAGTCCGCTGCGAAGGGCATCGGTCTGCACATAATTGGTCACGAGCGACTTGCCTTTCGGTTGCCAGTTGTTCTGCACCGAATAGGCATCCACATATTTCGAAGCCCGCATAATGTCTTCGGCCTGATGAGCCAGACTGCGAAGCACCTCTGGGTCAGGGCCTTGGAACTGCACCTCGACCGTGTGGGTGGTGCTGATACTGAAATTGTAGTTGCGGAAACGGATGTAAGCATCGGGATAGGCAGCCCGCAACATCGGACGCAACTCCTTAATGGCTGCTTTCATCGTCTTGAAATCCTTGCAATCCACAATCAGCTCACCATAGTTGTTTCCACCGCTGTTCATAGGGCGTACCAGACTGTAACGGACGGGAGAGGTACCCATGGCGGCAGCCACACGGTCTATTTTCTCGTTCTGCAACAGAACGTCGGTGATTTCCAAAAGGTCTTCACGGACACGGTCGGGACTGGTTGGGTCGGGCAAGTAATACTCCACCACAAACTGCCCATAGTCAAAGTCCGGGAAGAACACCTGCTTCACCTTCGTAAAGCCCCATCCGCACAGCAGCAACAGCGCAACGGCAGTGGCAATGGTGGCATAGCGGTAGTCTATGAGTTTGCCAATCAGTTTGCGAACGATGGCCTGCAGTTTCGTGTCCTTCACCTCGCCGCCGTCGGTCGTCTGCTTCGAACGCAGTGGCATCCAGGCAGCGACACAGGCCGGCACCTGCACCATGGCCATCACCCATGAGGCCAAAAGCGAGATGCAAAGCACCAGGAAGAGGTCTCGGCAGTACTCTCCTGCCGTGTTGGGCGAAAGATAGGTAGGGAAGAACGTCAGCACGGCAATCACCGTGGCACCCAGCATCGGCAAGGCCGTATTGTTGACAATGGTATAAAGGTACGACTTGGGGCCCAACCCGCGTTTTCGGTCAACGAGGATGCCGTCCATCACCACGATGGCATTATCCACCAACATACCCATCGCCACGATAAACGCTCCGAGCGAGATACGCTGCAGGGTACTGCCTGCCATGAGCAAAATGGGGAACGATACGAAGATGGCCAGTACCAGGCTGGTGCCTATAATCATACCGCCACGGAAACCATAGCTGAACATCAACACGACAATCACGATGAGCACCGACTCGATAAGGTTAATGAGGAAACCGTTGATGGCATTGGTCACCTGGTCGGCCTGAAAGAAAATCTTATCGGTTTCAAAACCCACCGGCACACGTTCCATGACTTCGGCCAGTTTCTTGTCAACCGCCTTGCCGACATCGAGCACAATCGCATCCTCGCTCAACGTAATGCAAATACCCAGCGACGGCTTTCCGTTGACAAAGAAGCCCTTGGTCTGTGGCTCCTGATAGGTACGCTCCACCGAGGCAATGTCGCCGATGCGAATCATCTTGCCGCTGGTGGTGCGGATGTGCAGGTCGGCAATATCCTGCTCATCGTCCAGTTCGTTGTTCACACGGAACTGAACACGGTCGTCATAATTCTCATAGTTTCCGGCGTTGACCGTCTTGCCGGCATTCTGCAATCCAATCATCACCTGTGTCGGGATGATGCCGGTACGTGCCAACTTCTCCTTGGCGATGACGATGTTGATGACTTCGGGACGGGAGCCTACGATGTTGATACGTTTCACCCCATCGACCGTCAGCAATTCACGGCGCACCAGCTTGGCATATTTCTCCAGTTCGGCATAGCTGTAGCCTTCGCCCGTGAACGAGTAGAACAGTCCATAGACATCCAGCATGTCGTCTATGACGATAGGGGCATAGCAGCCCGACGGCAATTTCGATTGCACGTCGTTGGCTTTGCGGCGAAGTTGGTCGAAGTGCTGCTCCATCTCGGACATCATCACCTTGTCCTTGAATTTCACACCGATGACGGCCATGCCTGGATGGCATTCCGAATTCAGTTCCTTCACGTCCGACAACGTGCGCAACTCGTCTTCCATGACCTGTACGGCCTTCAGCTCCACCTCATGTGCCGTGGCACCCGGATAGACCAGCACCACGGAGGCTTGCTTCACGGCTACGGCTGGGTCTTCCAACTTGGGCATATTCACATAGCTGAACACACCCATGAAGAGGATGCCCACCACGAAACTCCAAAATATAATCGGTCGCTTGACGAAAAACTCTGTCAGTGCTCTTGCTTTCATAACAATGATGAATTAGAAATTACAGATTACAACAAGTCACCGACATTCGATTTCTGCTGCGTGACGACCTTCACCTTGTCACCCTCGTGCAGGGCCTTCACACCCGCCTTCACGATGCGGTCATCGACCGTGATGCCACTCGTCACGACGGCCATGCCTTCCGAATCCACACCACTCAGGGTGACCAGGTGGCGTTTTACCACGTCGCCCTCCCCGACAATCCAGACATAGCTCTTGCCACCCTCCTCAAAGATGGCATGGGCAGGAATCGACAGGCCACTGATGGCAGCATCTCCACCTATATTAATATATACATCGACATTCACACCCGCACTGAGTTTTCCATCCAGTGCGTACTTCACGGTGAAGAGTTGGTTGGCGTCGGCCTTCACCAATTCACCCGTCTTGTGCAAATTGTAACGGACTCCCGCCGCCATGCAATAGGCATCCGTCGTGTTCCCCAACAGGCGATAGACATCCGCCGGGATATTCACTTCCACCTCCATGCTACGGGTATCCACGAGATCCATCACGGGCAGCCCCGCATTCAGGCAAGACACCTATGTTTTCTATCACCACCAGGTCGTCGCTCTCGTCTATCCGCAACGTGTCTTCCCCCCTCCGTGGTAATAGTGCTTTTTACTCCATCCTGTTCCTTTTTTACCTTTTCAGGGTGCAAAATTACAGCTATATATCCAATATTCGCTATCCGATATTTCCTGAAATAAGCTCGTTTTCCGCCTTTTCCCGTCTTTCTCGCTCCGTCAGGTTCTCCGTGAACGTCTGCGTCATCCTTTCGCTCCGCGCCTGCAAGCGCGGCGAAAGGACAATGGCGAAGAGAATAGCAAGAACAATGAAGATGCCAGGGGTGCCGCTCCAATGGATGGTATATCCGAGGATGGGCACGATGTACTCGGCGATGAGTGCCACATCGACCATCATTCCGACGGACACGAAGAAGATGGCGCCGAAGAGGTCTTTTACCGGCGTGACGAGGTGCTCAATCTTTTCCGCTTCGACGGTCTCGGCCAGGATGCTGCCCATGATGAAGGTACCGAAGGCTGCCGAGAAGCCCACGGCGGAGGCAAATACCACCATGCCGAAGCACAGGCGAGGATGAGGGCGAGGTCGGCTATCAGGGGTTGAAGATTGTTCATGATTTTAAAGGCCCCCTCCTAACCTCCCCCCATAGGGGAGGGAATGGGGAGAGGTGAGGGGGAGAGGGGTGAGTTATTTCAACTTTCAACTTTGGGGGAGTTTAGTTGTTGAATTCGGGCAGGGGGAGCCACTTGACGTAGCAGAAGTCCTGACGGTGGGGCAGGCGGTCGTTCTTGGGATACATGCGGATGGCTGACTTGTACTGTCCGAACTGGTGGGGTGAGAGTTCGGCCTCGAAGACGTAGTTGTTTCCTTCGTGGCTTACGACGTTGAGGGGCTCGACGCTGAAGACGCGGTCTTGGCCGTCCTTGTCGGTGAAGATGTTCACCTTCTCCAGGCCGATGGCATCGTTGAGTCCCTGCTCGTCGATGACGCAGCGGAGGTTGTACTTCTGACCTGCCTCTCCACCGGTCTCGGGGAAGTTCCACTCGGAGCTGACCACGTGGATGGCATCCCAACGCTCGGCCACGGCCTCCTTCCACTGGGCAATGTCCTTGGCCAGACGGCAGCCGTCCTTGGAGAGCTCCTTGAAACGCTTGGCTTGCTTCTCGTAGAACTTGCTGTAGTAGTCGTCCAACTGGCGTTTCATGGTGTAGTGGGGGGCTATCTGGGCGATGGAGTTCTTGATGACCTTAATCCAGCCCTTCGAGATGCCTTTCTTGTCCTTGGCGTAGTAGAGGGGCACGATTTCGGTTTCGAGCAGGGAGTAGATGGTGGCGGCGTCGAGCTGGTCTTGGAAACCCTGGTCCTGGTAGGTGCGCTGCTCGGTGAGTGCCCATCCGGCGCCTTCGCGGTAGCCTTCGAGCCACCAGCCGTCCTTGACGCTGAGGTTGACGACACCGTTCATCTCGGCCTTCTC
>CAJONZ010000003.1 GCA_905236065.1 uncultured Bacteroidaceae bacterium
CTCATCGCCATCTCCATGCGGTACGACGACATGGCCACCGTGAAGAAGATGAAGCAAATCGTCCCCGAATTCAAGTCCAACAACTCCGTCTATGAGAAATTAGACAAAGAGTTGGAACGGTAAAGACTTACACATATTTATATATATAGAAACCAGAAAAGGCTGCGTAACCGCCATGGTTATGCAGCCTTTTCTGGTCTATATGGCAAGGGCCGGGCTCTATTGATACTTTTCCTTCAGGTAGTTCATGTAGATGCGTGTTGCGGTTTCCACCATTCGGATGCAGGGACGCTTGCGGTAGTACTCGTCGGTGCGGGCTTCGGGGGTAGCTACAATCTGAATTTCGGGAATGGTGCCGTCAGCACGTTTTTTGTTAAGGCCGAGGAGTTCCTTACAGATGATGCTACCTGTCTGTGCTCGGAAGTCGGCTGCAAGTCGCTGCACGACTTCGTAGTCTTTTTTCTTCAGTTCCTGATTGGGGTAGGGATTCGTATCTGCCGTGAAGGTCTCGTTTGCTGTAGGGTCGTCGTTTACATCAATGACCTCAAGACCGGCGAGCATGAAGATGCCGAGGGCGGAGCCACAGGTTTCACGCATCCGTCCGATACCACCGCCGTAGGAGGCCGAGAGGCGAGCCATCAGCGGAATGGGGATGTCGTAGAGGTCAGCAAAAGCGAGGGCTACTGACTGAGAACAGTTGTAGCCCTGCTTGAAGTAATCCGTGGCGGATTGCACACGGCGTTCGGTCTCTGCCTCCCAATTTTGGCGGGCGGCATTGAGCCATTGTTGGTTTGTCATTAAGCTTCGCCCTTTTTGATGTTGAACGGTGCAATGGTGCGGCCCTCTTTGCTTTGTGGCTGCTGGAGTTGAATCTGCCCGAAGGTCTGCTCATACTTCTGCACGTTGTCTTGCAGGGCAAAGAGCAGACGCTTTGCGTGTTCGGGTGCCATGATGATGCGGGAAGCCACCTGTGCTTTGGGCATTGCCGGAAGCATCTGCACGAAATCGAGTACAAATTCACAGTTAGAGTGGGTGATGACGGCAAGGTTGCTGTAGGTGCCACCAGCCTGTTCGGGCTTCAGCTCAATCTGAAGCTGCTGTTGTTTTTCTTCTGCCATAATTTTTTTTGTTTTTATATATTAATTGTTATATTTTCTCAATCCTTCGTTGAGCCAATTGATAAAGGCGGGGATATCTTCGTTGTAGGAGTAGGACTTTACAAGTGGGTAACCCTCGTTGTCGAGCAGGACGTAGAAAGGCTGGGCGTTGGCTCCGAATTTGCTGGCTTGCAAGTAGCTCCATTTGTCGCCCACGGTGCGGAGTTTGCGCACTTGGTCGGCCAGGGTCACTTCCACGGGCTCAGGGAGTTTGGTCTTCTCATCGACGAAGAGCTGGATGAGCACGTATTTCTTGGTCATCAGTTCAGCCACGGTGGGGTCGGTGAAGACGGCGGCCTCCATCTTGCGGCAGTTGACGCAGCCATAGCCCGTGAAGTCAATCATGACCGGCATCTGATGTTCGGCTGCATATTTCATGCCTGCTTCGTAGTCGGTGAACATGGGCTTCACTTCTGTCTCTGGCGAGATGTTGAAATCCTGTGTGCTCATGGGTGGGGCAAAGGCGCTGACCGCTTTGCAGGGTGCTCCCCAAAGGCCGGGAATCATGTAAACGGCAAAGGCCATCGTGATGAGTGCCATGAAAAAGCGTGTGACGCTGGTTTTGGGGTTGACGACGACGTTTCCGTTCATGTCGTACTCGTCTTCATCGTGCGGGAAGCGAATCCAACCAATGAGGTAGGCACCCAGCAGGGCGAAGAGTACAATCCAGAGGGCAAGGAAGGTTTCACGGTCGAGCAGTCCCCAACCGTATGCCAGGTCGGCCACGCTGAAAAATTTCAAGGAGAAGGCAATTTCGATGAAGCCTAAGGTCACTTTGATAACGTTCATCCAGTTTCCGCTCTTCGGCGCTGACTTCAGCAGGCTTGGGAACATGGCAAAGAGGGTGAACGGCAGGGCAAGGGCAACGGCAAAGCCTAACATACCGATGGTGGGTGCCAAGATGCTGCCGCCGTCGGTGGCAACTTCCACTAACAGGAAACCGATGATGGGGCCTGTGCAAGAGAAACTGACCAGCGTGAGGGTGAAGGCCATCAGGAAGATGGCCAACAATCCACTGGTGCTGCCAGCTTTGCTATCCACTGCGTTGGTCCATTTTGCAGGCAGGGTGAGTTCAAACGCTCCCAAAAAGCTGGCTCCAAATACCAATAGCATCAGGAAAAAGAAGATGTTGAAGACGGCATTGGTGGCCAGACTGTTCAGGGCGCTGGCACCAAAGAGGGCGGTGACGGTGAGTCCCAGCGTTACGTAGATGACAATGATGGACAGGCCGTAGATGACGGCATCGCGGATGCCGCGCTTCTTGGCAGCAGCAATCTCTTCGGGTGTGGACTTCTTGGTCGTTCCTTTTTTGATGAAGAAAGAGACCGTCATGGGAATGATGGGCCATACGCAGGGAGTGACAAGTGCCACCAGTCCGCCTACGAGGCCCAACAGAAAAATATACCAAAGCGGGGATTCTGTAGCATTGGCATTCCCACCCTCCTCAAAAGCTTTCAACTGGTCGATGACGGGAGTCCAAAGGCCGTCGGCAGGAGTCGTGCTTTCGATGATTTCTGTAGCCTGGACGGAATCGCTTTCAGCGGTAGCTTCCTCTTTCTCTGCTGCTTCCTCTGCTGTTCCCTCTGTGGCTTTTGTGTTTTCTGGGGCCTCTGTGCTCACAGCCTTAGGCTGGGGCACCTCGCCTTCAAACTTAAATTCCACGGTCGATGGCGGCGTACAGTTCTGGTCGTTGCAGGCACTATATTCAATGTAGCCTTCCACGGCGTATTTTCCGCCCGTGAGGGTCAGCTTTTGGATGAATTGTCCTTTGTGCTCAAAATAATAGACTTCCGCTCCGAACATGTCGTCGAAGTGTTTGATGACATTTCCCTGGGCGGTCAGTGGGCCGTTGGGCTTGGCTCCGCTGATTTTCTCAATGTTGATAACTGTGGGGTTCGGGCCGTCGGGAACCACATTGGTGCTGTACATGTGCCAACCTGGGTCGATGGTTGCGTTGAAGCTGATGACAGCCTCGGTGGCACTGGTCTCCTTGATGCTTACCGTCATTTTTACGGGTTTGGGCATTTGAGCCGATGCCACAAGGAGGCAACACAAGGATAGTAAGGTGAAAAGAATGCGTTTCATATCGTTTTTTTGATTGTTTTTCGGTTCTCAATTCTCTGGGGCTTTTCCCTAAGTACCTTATTGTTTATGGGTCATGATTTCCAGTACGCAACGGTCGGTCTCGTCCATGGCGTCTTTGCCAATCTTCGTGAGATTGTGGATGGAACGATCTACGTCGTCCTCAATGATGCCCTCTACGGGCGAGACGCAGTTGCGCTGAACGGCCAGCATGGCAGACAAGACGGCGGTGCTTACTCCTGATGCCAGTTTCAGGGCGCAGGATGGTTTTGCTCCGTCGCATATCATTCCTGTCAGGTTGGCAATCATGTTCTTGACGGCGTATGTGATTTTGGGATAGTCGCCGCCCATCAGGTAGGTGATGCCACAAGCCGAGCCGGTCGAAGCAACCACACACCCACAAAGGGCCGAGAGCTTGCCCAGCGATTGTTTGATGTAGATGGCCGTCAGGTGACTGAGCATCAAGGCACGAATCAGTTCCTCGTCCGTGTTGTGGTTCTCTTCTGCGAATTTTACGACGGGCAGGGTGGCGCAGATGCCTTGGTTCCCGCTGCCTGAGTTTGACATGACGGGAATGGCTGCACCCGCCATACGTGCGTCACATGCACAGGCCGTGGATGAAATGATGTGTGCGAAGATGGTGTCGCCAAAGATGCCTTTACCTAAGGGGCGTGTCAGCGTCTTCCCAAGCGTATGGCCGTAGTTCCCTTTCAGCGACTCCGCTGCCGCCTGCTCGTTTAGGATTTTGGCCTGTCGGATGAATTCAATCTCTTCCAAGGGGGCTGTGGTGGCAAAGTCATAGACCTTGCGCAGGGTCAGCCAACTGTCATCCTCGTTGGTGTCCGCCTGGTCGTTCGTGGATTCCTGAAAGAGGACTTCCTCATTCTTCTTTATCAGGGCATAATCCGTATGTCCACCACTGATGATAGCCACGGCAGTGTCGTTTCCACAGGTTGCGGATACCTCTATATATAGTTTCTCTGTGATTCCTTTCTTCAGTCCGATGCTGATACAGTCTTCTTTCAGGTAGGCCTTTCCCCGCTCAACGGCTTCGCCACTGACCTCCTTTAAGACTTCCAACCCATATTCCGATTTGCCAATCAATGCGCCCAAGGCAATGGCGATGGGCAGTCCAATCATGTCTGTGCCGGGAATGCCGACGCCCATCGCGTTCTTCAGGATGTTGGCCGACAGCAGCACGTCGATGTGTTCTGGTACGGTGCCCAAGGTCTCCGTCGCCTTTGCCACGCATAAGGCCACGGCGATAGGTTCCGTACATCCCACGGCTGGCACCACCTCACTTTTCACCAACGCGATAATCTGTTCTCTGAGTGATTTTTCCATTGTTTTTTGCGGAATATCTTACTATTTTGCCGCAAAGGTACGGATTTTCTCGTGCGGCAGCAAATTTTTCACTTTTCACTTTTTCCTTTTCTCTTAAAATCCCTACCTTTGCCCACATATTTATAATAACAGAACGACTCTTATGGCAGAAGAACTGAAAGTGGCTTATCGGGCACCACACTCCAAAATGAACTACTCCCTTAAATATCCCGAGAATGAGGGAGGAATGAACGACCGCGTCAAGCGTCTTCATCAGCAGAGCATTGACACACCGACGACGCTGACCATTGAACGGGCGCTTATCGAGACGGCCTTCTATAAGGAATGGTACGGCAAGATGCCCAACTGCATCCTCCGTGCTCGTAATTTCTACGAGATTTGCAAAAAGAAAACCATTTATATTGGCGACGATGAGCTGATTGTCGGCGAACGTGGCCCTGTGCCCAAGGCTGTGCCCACCTTCCCGGAACTGACCTGTCACACGGTGGAGGACTTGCACACGTTGAACGACCGTGCCTTGCAGCCCTACCTCATTTCGCAGCAGGACATTGACACCTACGAGCGTGAGGTGATTCCCTACTGGCAGGGGCGTACACAGCGTGAACGCATCTTCAGCCATGTCAGCAAGGAGTGGGAAGAAGCCTACCATGCAGGCGTGTTTACCGAGTTCATGGAGCAACGTGCGGGTGGCCACACGGCTATGGACGGGAAGATGTACCATCGTGGCTTGCTCGACGTGAAAGAGCAAATCAAGCAAACCTTGGCAGCACTCGACTTCATCAACGATCCCGAGGCAACCGACAAGCAACAGGAGTTGCAAGCGATGGACATCAGTTGCGACGCGGCCATCCTCTTTGCCGAGCGTCATGCGGAGTTGGCAGAGCAGAAAGCCGCTGTTGAGAAGAATCCGCAGCGGGCAGCCGAGCTTCGTAAGATTGCAGACGTGTGCCGCTGGGTGCCGGCCCATGCTCCCCGCGACATGCAGGAGGCCATCCAGATGTACTGGTTCGTCCACCTCGGCACCGTGACAGAGTTGAACGGTTGGGACTGCATGAATCCCGGACACATCGACCAGCACCTCTACCCCTTCTACGAGAAAGGGCTCTCCGACGGCACCCTGACCCGCGAAAAGGCCAAGGAACTGATTTCCTGTTTCTGGATTAAGTTCAACAACCAGCCCGCACCGCCCAAGGTGGGTATCACGGCACTGGAGAGTGGTACTTATAACGACTTCACAAACATCAACATCGGTGGCATCGACCGCGAGGGCAACAATGCTGTCAACGAGATTTCCTATATCATTCTTGAGGTGCAGGAAGAACTCCATGAGTTGCAACCCGGACTCAGCATCCACGTGTCGAAAGTGACTCCCGACGAGTTTGTCATGGCGGGTGCCCGTGTCATCCGTCAGGGACACGGCTATCCTTCTTGCTTCAATCCTGACACTTACACCAAGGAGCTTGTTCGTCAGGGAAAGACACAGGAAGATGCCAACGAAGGCGGTTGTTCTGGCTGCATTGAGGTGGGTGCTTTTGGCAAGGAGGCTTACATCCTTACGGGCTATCTCAACACGCCGAAGATTCTGGAGATAACCCTCAACAACGGCATCGACCCCGTTACGGGTAAGAAACTGGGACTGGAGACGGGTGACCCGCGTAATTTCAAGACCTACGAGGAGCTTTACGATGCTTATCACAAGCAGATGATTTACTTCGTGAACATGAAGCTCGCTGTGAACAACTACATCGAGCGCATGTTCTCACTCTATGCTCCCGCCACCTTCCTTTCCCTCTTCATTGACGATTGTGTGGCCCGTGGTCGCGACTACTACAGCGGCGGTGCCCGCTATAACACCACCTACATCCAGTGTACGGGTCTCGGTACCATCACCGACTGCCTCTCCACATTGAAGAAACACGTCTTCGAGGAGAAGCGTTACACGATGAACGAGTTGCTTACGGCTGTGGGTTGCAACTGGGGTGAGGATTTGCCCGACGACGACTCCCGTTTCCTCGCCGACCGTGCCTTCTACACCAAGATGCGCTACTACATCAAGAACCACACGCCTTTCTTTGGCAACGACGACGACTATGCCGACAGCATTGCTGTCAAGGTATATGACGACCTGGTGGATGCCATTGAGGGACACCCCAACACCCGTGGAGGCACTACGCAGCTCAACATGCTCTCCACCACCTGTCACAACTACTTCGGCTCCGTCTGTGGTGCTTCCGTCAATGGCCGTATGGCCAAATTTGCCATCAGCGACGGTACCTCGCCGGCGCATGGTGCCGACACGAACGGCCCGACCAGTGTGGTGAAGTCGCTCGGCAAACTCGACCAGACCAAGTCGGGCGGCACCCTGCTCAACGTGCGTTTCGTGCCTACCCTCCTGAAGCGGGACGACGATCTGCGGAAACTGGTTTCCCTCATTCGCACCTACTTCTCCATGGGCGGCCATCACATCCAGTTCAACATCGTTGATACCCAGACGCTTCTTGATGCCCAGCGTGTTCCCGAGGACTACAACGACCTGCTCGTCCGTGTAGCTGGCTACTCCGACTACTTCAACGACATGACGGAACAACTGCAGAACGAAATCATTGCCCGTACCGAGAACGAAGAACTCTAAGGCGCATGCCATCAATGAGTCGTCCCTTGAAAGCTGGAGGTGTAACCTCGGCTTTCAAGGGACGATTATTTATTGTTACTATCCATCTTGAGACCAAACGGACAAACTTTCTTGCGAAATGGAGGCTACCTCGCAGCTGTGTGGCGGAAGCGCCGCCCTCCCGAAGTGTTTTGTTTGTCAAAGGGAATCAAATTTTCGAGACCGCAAAACATTTGGCCAACAATCAGCTGGCCGTTAATATACTTTACGATATGTCCGTCTCGTTGGTGCATAAAAGTCTCTCTTGCCGTTATTCAGTGGTTATGTCGTTAGGGGATTACTTCTTGTGTTTTTTGCTGAACAGGTCTGAGTGCGTACCCGTGTTGAGCATGACGAGGATAAGCTCCTGGTCGTGCTGCTCCCAGATGAGGAGCCAGTCGGGCTAGATGTGGCACTCCCACTGTCCCTTGCGGTCGCCATGGAGCTGATGTGGCTTGTATTCAGCGGGTAATGTGCCCGTTTCGGCAAGCAACATAATAGCATCTTTGATAAGCTGCATGTCGTAGCCACGCTTCTGGCAACGCTTCATGTCCTTTTCAAAGCGTTTCGATGGTATGATCTTGTACTTCATACGTTGATGCCTAAATCCTGGAACATCTCATCTACAGACTCGTAAGACTTCAGCCTTCCGTGTTTCAGGTCCTCATGAGCCTGCTCAATGGATTTTACCACGCTGTCTTTCAAGTAGCAGCCAGTCTCGGGATCGTAGATGCGGGTCTTGGCAGGCGTACTCTCCTCATCGGCTACGGTGTACATCCAGCCCATCTTCGCAATCATCTTCTTGAAGAAGCTGACCTCGTGGTTAGGGATGTTGATTGTAATTGCCGTCATAATGTCGTCGTATTTAATATTTGGCTGCAAAGTTACGAATAATTCCGCACGTTCGCAGCAATCCTTCGGAAAAATCCACAAGTTTTAACGAAATGCCGCCACATTATATATAATGACTATCCGCTATTGTGCCACGATTGTACCATCAGGACGCTGAAGGCGTCTCCGCTCCGTAA
>CAJONZ010000004.1 GCA_905236065.1 uncultured Bacteroidaceae bacterium
GCGCTTGTATGGCAAAAAAAAACAGACAGGCATGTCTCAAATGACGGCAAGACTAGACCGTTGAAAAATTATCTGCGGATTTTAGGTCATACTTTAATTTTAAATTTTTAACTTTACGGTGCAAAGATACGACTTTCCTTTTTGAAATCCCGCACTCTGTCCCTCTTTTTTCTGAAAAAATCATTTTGGCGCTCTGTTAGTAAATTCGCAAAAAAAAGGTCTGGCGTGGTGGAATGTTCGGATTTTTCATGTAACTTTGCAGCCGAAACCGACTGCGCAAGCAGTCCCCTCCATCTGTGGCGGGAGTGAATGGATTGATTTTTAATTGAAAAAAACGACAATAACAATGAAGGATTTTGTAAAAGAATTGACATGGCGTGGCATGATCCATCAGATGATGCCAGGCACGGAAGAGCTCCTGAACAAGGAGCAGGTGACGGCTTACCTGGGCATTGACCCCACGGCAGACTCACTGCATATCGGCCACTTGTGCGGCGTAATGATGTTGCGCCACTTCCAGCGTTGCGGACACAAACCATTGGCACTCATCGGCGGTGCCACGGGTATGATTGGCGACCCCTCGGGCAAGAGCCAGGAGCGCAACCTGCTGGACGAGGAGACCCTGCGCCACAATGTAGCGTGCATCAAGAAGCAGTTGGAGCGTTTCCTGGACTTTGACAGCGACGCCCCCAACCATGCGGAGTTGGTAAACAACTACGACTGGATGAAGGACTTCAAGTTCTTGGACTTTGTGCGTGACATCGGCAAGCACATCACCGTGAACTACATGATGGCCAAGGAGAGTGTGCAGAAGCGCCTGAACGGCGAGGCTCGTGACGGTCTGAGCTTTACGGAGTTCACCTACCAGCTGTTGCAGGGTTACGACTTCCTTTATCTGAACGAGCACAAGAACTGCAAGTTGCAGTTGGGCGGTGCCGACCAATGGGGCAACATCACCACGGGTTCCGAACTGATTCGCCGCATGAACGGAAATGAATGTTACGCCCTGACCTGTCCACTCGTGACCAAGAGCGACGGAAAGAAGTTCGGCAAGACGGAGAGCGGAAATATCTGGCTGGACCGCAACTACACCTCGCCCTACGTGTTCTACCAGTTCTGGCTGAACGTGCCCGACGAGGATGCCAAGCGCTACATCAAGATTTTCACGTCGCTGGAAGAAGAGGAAATCAACGACCTCATCGCAGCGCATGACACAGACCCCGGTCGCCGCATCCTGCAGAAGCGCCTGGCCGAGGAAGTGACCACGATGGTTCACTCACGCGAAGACCTTGACATGGCCATCGAGGCCAGCAACATCCTGTTCGGCAAATCGACGAAGGAAAGCCTGCTGAAGCTGGATGAGCAGACCCTGCTCGACGTGTTCGCCGGTGTGCCTCAGTTTGAGGTGTCACGCGCCGACATCGAGGCAGGCATCAAGGCCGTTGACCTCTGTGTAGATAAGGCTGCGGTGTTCCCTTCCAAGGGCGAAATGAAGACCCTCGTAAAGGGAGGCGGCGTAAGCCTGAACAAGGAGAAGTTGGCACAGGCTGACCAAATGATTACGGCCAACGACCTGCTCGACGGCAAGTATCTGCTGGTGCAGCAGGGCAAGAAGAAGTATTTCCTGATTATTGCCAAAGGTGGGTTCTAAAAATTAGCTTTGCTTTTGTTCTTAGGCTATTTTCGAGTAGATTTGCATTCAAGGTCGAAGGAGCGTAGCGAGCTACGGTTCAAGAACTTGAAGGCAAAGATGCCGAAAAGAGACAAGAACAGACAAAGATAATTCTTAACGAATTTATTAATTATTAGAACACACCTAATTAATGAGATTCAAAAGTTTGTTCTTTGCGTGTTGCTGTGTAGCTGTGCCGTCAATGGCACAGGTGCCCTACATGGTGAAGACGGCGTGGCATCAGAATGCGCCGTACAACAATTTGTGCCCCAAGGGAATGTTGGCAGGCTGTGTGGCCATTGCGATGGCGCAGGTGATGAACTACCACCAATATCCTTTGCACGGCATTGGCAAGAGCAGTTACAAGTGGAAGAACAAAACGTTGTCGGCTAACTACGCCAACACATGGTACCGCTGGGATGACATGGAGGGTGAAGATATTTCCGTGGCCCAGTTGGTCTATCATTGTGGTGTGTCGGTTTGGATGGACTATAGCGACTATTTTTCCGGCTCAAACGAGTATTATGCAAAGTCGGCGTTGACGGACTTTTTCGGCTATAGCGAGGACATCAAACTGGAAGCCCGCAACAAATACACGGATGAGGAATGGGCGGCCCTGTTGAAGGCAAACCTCGACAAGGGCTGGCCCATCATCTATAGTAGCGGCGGCCACACGTTTGTGGTGGATGGCTACAACAAGGATGGGCTTTTTCACACGAATCAGGGATTCGGCTATGTGAGCGAGGACTACACCTATACGCTGGACAAATTGGGCGGAAAGAGCAGCTCAACGGCTTTGGTGAACATTCACCCCGCCGACAATCCCAAGACACAAGTGACGGAGCCCAACCTACTGATTTATATGAGCGACGGCACGAGTAAGCAGGTTCCTTACTCGGAGACCGATGCGTTCGGCGTCACAGACTCAGAGCTGAACATCGGCGCAAAGGGGAAAGCCGACAGCCTTCCCCTCAACAAAGTTTCTTATTTCAAGGCCGTAACGCCCAAAGGAAACGAAAAGGAATAGAAAGGGAGTTAAAAGGAAGTTAAAAGGACGATGCTTCTATTCGACCAGCATCACATACGTCCTTTTAACTTCCTTTTAACTCCCTTTTAATTTCCCTTTAACTTCCAATGATGTTGAACCCCAAGGGAATCATTATTTCCTGAAAACATAGTGTAAGACGAGGCACGTTCCTACGATTTGCAGGAGGAGGCCCGGCCAACCGATGGTGAAGTCGGCGATGGTGGCGGCGATGCCACCTGTGAGCAGCCACTCACCCACACCGCCTAAGAGTTCACTGAGCAAAACGATGGACAGGACGACGGACAGGGTGACTTTGCCAAAGCGTTGTGCTGCAAAGCCAGCCAAAAGGGCGAGCAGGGAGAGCTTCAACGCCATGACAGGCAACACACTCCAAACAGGTTGCCCAAAGAGCAAGTGGTTGATCAGCGGTGAGGCCAGTGCAGCCAAAAGACCCGTGCGCCAGCCCAGTTTATAGGCTCCCACGAGAATGACGAACGAGAGGGGAGCAAAGATGATGCCACCTTGCGGAATGAGGTGAAAAAACTGGGGCAGGGCAATGTTGCACAGTGTGAAGGCTGCCGCCCAAAGGTAAGTCTTGCCTGCGCGGAAAGGCAGGTCGTAAAGTTTAACGCTTGCTTCCATTGTTTTCTTTTTGTTTGTGTGTGAAATGTTTGCGTGAAAATGTTTTTCGTGGCAAAGGTACGATAAATCATTGGTTTTGTGGCAGGATTAATATATTTTATGATTTCCAGTGTGCCACTTCGCGTTTTTCTGGCTATATTTGCGGGGAAAAACCGTAAATCCATGAAAAAATACACCGACCTTTTCATTGATTTTGATGATACGCTTTACGACACGCACGGCAATGCGATGATTGCCCTGCGCGAGTTGTTCGACTTTTTCCATTTGGAACGGTATTTCCCCGATGCCACGATGTTTCACAAGAGTTATTGGGAGACCAACCTGACGCTATGGTCTCAGTATGCCCGTGGCGAGATTACCCGTGACTATCTGATTGTGGAGCGTTTCCGCCGTCCGCTGAGCCTGGGCATTGGCCTTAACCCCACACTCCCCTACTGCTTGGAGGTGGGCGACAAATTTCTGGAGCTATGTTCCGACAAGCCCGGCGTCGTGGCTGGCGCCCATGAACTGATGGACTATTTGTTGGACAAGGGTTACCGGATGCACATTTGCAGCAACGGCTTCCATGAAGTGCAGTACAAAAAACTGCGTTCCTGCGGACTGCTGGACTATTTTGACACGGTGGTACTGAGCGAGGATGCTGGTGCCAATAAGCCGGCAAGACAGTTTTTTGAGTATGCCTTCCGAAAGTCGGGGGCGCTCCCTGAGACAACGTTGATGATTGGCGACAATTACCACACCGACATCCTTGGTGCGATGGGTGCAGGCATTGACACGATGTACTTCCGCCGTTACGAGGAAATCGTGACGGAACAGGTACCCACGTTTGAAATCAGGGCGTTGTCAGAGGCGATAAAAATACTTTAGCGTTCTATATAATATAATGTATCATTAAACCTATTTATGCTATGAAAAAAATGTATTCTGTCGCAGCCATTCTGTGCTGCATGTTGTTCATCCTTTCAGGTTGTGCAGAGAATAAATTGAAACTGGCGGTAAAGAGTGCCAACAAGCAGTGCCCGATTAGCCTGGGTGTCGTAGGCTCCATGGAAAGCATCACCTACGAGGACGACGTGGTGGTTTTCAATTACTTAATAAACGAGCAATACGTCAACATTGCGGCCTTGAAGGAACATCCCGAACAGGTTAAGCGTTCTGCCCAAATGCTCTTCAGCAATCCCGAAGGAGATATGAAGGAACTCGTGGACTTACTGATTGAGGCCAATGCAGACTTCAAGATGGTCTGGCGTGGCGACAAGTCGGGCGAGGAGGTAAGCGTGGTGCTGACAGCTGAGGAATTGAAAGACCTCTCGGACGAAGAAGTGGGCGATGCAGAAAAGCTACAGTCCGTCATCGATGCCACCAACATGCAACTGCCCTTGAAAATTGACTACGCCACCACACTGAAGAAGGTTGAGATTCAGGGCGAGAACGTCGTTTACATCTATGAGGTTGCAGAGGACGTCGTTTCGTTGGACGGCATGGAATCCTCGAAGGACGAAATGAAGAAAAACACACTCAACTCCATCCAGTATCTGGACAATACCCAGAAAGCCATCTACAAGATGGTTATGGATGCCGGAAAGAATATGGTACACCACTACTGCGGCAGCAATTCAGGAAAAACCACGGAAATCGTCATCACCAACGGCGAACTGAAAGAGGTTCTGGATTAAGTCCTCTATTGGAAGTTAAAAGGACGAACCTTGTCAATAGCATAACATTCGTCCTTTTAACTTCCTTTTGGTGGGTTCTAAAAATTAGCTTTGCTTACCTGTAAAGTTTTCTTTCCATCACTCAAATATCCGTACTTTTGAACTATCTCAGTTCCAGACTTAAACTTACTGTTTTCCCAATCGGGTACTTGCGAATACAAGCCGTTTTTGCGCTATTCCTTTGAAGTCGCTTACTCTTCAGTTCGATTCCCTTATAATCATCCATTCTTAAGTCGTACATTAAAAAAGTAACGACGTCAATAGACTTGAGGAATTGTAAACTTCACGATGCAGTCGATACAGGTGGGTTTGCCTGTCAGCTCGTCAATGAACACGTTGGCGGGGTGCATGTCCTCCAAGGCCAATCGCTCGGAAATGTAGTTCACGCCCTGCCCCTGCCAGTTGTCACGGAAGCCCTTCTCGGCAACCATGCTGTCGATTTCCTGCTTGGTGGCCAGTCGCTGACAGCGAATGTAGGGCTGAGTGAGCACGATGCGCAAGAGGCCGTCACTGTCTCGCGTGAAGCCGATGACTCGCATGGCCGTTTCGGGAAAGAGATAGTTGTGCAGGGCGATGGCTTCCAGTGCTTTCTGTGTGGTGGAGTAGATAGATGTCCGTTCCTTGGCCACAGACGGGTCTCCTGCTTTGTAGTACACCTTGGCTTCCGCGCCCTGGGCTATCATCGGGCCGAAGTTCTTGCGGATGATACTGTCGGAGTTCTCAAACCATAGGCCAGCGGCTTTTGACCATTCCTCTACCAATCGCTCTTGTGCCTCGTCTATCTGCCAATTGGCGGGGCTGCTTCCTTCGCCGCTTTCAACATTGCCACTTGTTGTAAGGCTTCTTCGCGCGTAGCCCGCGACGATGGACGCCCCAATGAGAGGCGAGCCTCCCTTGCAGAGTCCTGCATGCTCTGGTAGAGTAAATCCATTAAAATCTTTTCTTCC
>CAJONZ010000005.1 GCA_905236065.1 uncultured Bacteroidaceae bacterium
ATACTTCTTCTTAAGCTTAATTAAAGCGTTAAAGAGAGAGCTTTGGGATACTGCTCATATAATTCGCTGCAAACTTAGAGCTCGACGAAATCAAATGAAGGAAATGAAAGAAAATGGTCAAAATCAGTGGTGGTATAGTTTTTTATAATTTTTTGACTCAATTTTCTTATAATTTTGAGCAGAGCGACCCTATAAAAGGGATTTGCTGAACGCTGGCGGCAAGATGCCAAGCGGGAAATCCTGTTTGCTACGTGGGGAGAGGAAAAAAAGGAGAGGGTGGGGGGCGTTTTAGTACAATGCGTGTATATACTATAATAATGTGTGGGATTTATTTGTTTGCTTGCGGGAATGATTGTATATTTGTAGTCACATGTCCCCATGGGGGACAGTCACCGGGTCTGTAGCCGGAGGCATTCGGGTTGCGGGCTTTTCTTTAGCAGAAAGAGACGATTTTTTAATTAAATAACACATTTTTAATCATTTAAAATTTACGAACAAATGAGAAATTTTACACTAAAAACGCTCTTTCTGAGCGTCTTGCTCTGTGTCAGTAGCTGGGCAGGAGCGGAGACTAAATGGGTGAAAACAGACATCACTAATTTGGAATCTAACGATGTGATTGTCATTGTTGACCAAACTTCATCAAGAGCCCTTTCTAATAATAATGGAGCGTCTAATGCTCCTGCTGCCACAGAAGTTACTCTTAATGGTGATAAATCAGAGATTACGAGTGCGGTTGGAAATACTCTTCAATGGGTTGTGACTGTAACAGAATCTAATGGAACTAAAAGTTATAAGTTCAAAGTTCCCTCAGCATCCAACTATCTTTATTGTACAAACACTAATAATGGTGTGCGTGTTGGAACAAATACAAACAATGCATTTAAATGGGCAACGACATCGGAGGGATCTTATCTGAAGGAAACATCAAATTCCCGATTTGTAGGAGTGTATAACGATCAAGATTGGCGTTGCTATACAGGCACCTCTGGCAACATTAAATCTACTGTAACAGCATTTTACAAAAAAGTCGAAGAAGCATCTTCTCCTCTTGCTTCAATAGCCCTTTCTGGAACCTATCCAACAACCTTTACAAAAGGTGAGGAGTTTAGCCATGAAGGGATGACCGTTACTGCAACGTATGAGGATAATTCAACAAAGGATGTAACGGCAAATGCCACTTTTTCTGGTTACAACATGAGTACAACAGGCGAACAGACTGTAACCGTAAGCTATACAGAAGGTGGGGTAACAAAAACAGCAACTTATGACATTACAGTAATTTACATTACTTCAATTGCCCTTTCTGGCGAATATCCAACAGAATTCACGGAAGGCGACGAATTTAGCCATGAAGGAATGATTGTTACAGCAACGTATAGTAACGAATCAACAAAGGACGTAACGGCAAGTGCCTCTTTCTCTGGTTACGACATGAACATCCCAGGCACACAGGAGGTAACCGTAACAGTGGGTGAGGAAACAGAGACCTACAATATCGTTGTCAACGAAAAGCCTTCTCACAATGTTACATGGAGTGTCAACGGAGAAACAACAGTAGAATCGTATAAGGAAGGTGAAACCATTGCACCCATTGCTAATCCAGTGATTGATGGATATGAGTTTAAGGGTTGGGTAACAGAAGAAATTTTTGTAGCTACAACTACAAAACCTTCATATACTACTCCAAAAACAATGGGAAATGCCGATGTAACTTATTATGCTGTGTTTGCAATCTCTGGAGGTGACGCAGACATCACGGACGTATTGGAAAATGAGACCATAGGAGTTTCAGGAACAAATTATAGCGATTGGTCTAATAAAAAAGCAACATCAGATGCTGTTTACGCAGGTAATAGTGCTGGTGGCAATGCGTCTATTCAACTTCGTTCAAATAATAGCAATAGTGGAATTGTTTCTATGACCAGTGGCGGTAAATTAAAAAAGGTAGTAATAAAGTGGAACAGCAACACTGCTAAAGATAGAAAAATTGATATTTATGGTAAAAATACAGCTTATACAGCTGCAACAGATTTATATGATACAAACGAACAGGGAACAAAGATCGGAACTATTGTTTGTGGAACCAGCACAGAGCTGACAATAACAGACGATTACGATTATTTTGGCCTTCGTTCTAACAGTGGTGCCATGTATCTCGACAAGATTTCCATTACATGGGCAGCAGAGGGAGTTGAATATTGCACTACTATTGACACGAGCGGTAAGACAAGCCCAACACTTTCATTTGAAGAATCTAATATTTCTATTACTTACGGAGAAAGCGTAAGCAATGCACTTACTAACGAAAACAGCGTACCTGTAACTTACACCTCCACGAACACAGAGGTTGCCACCGTGAACTCCGAAACAGGCGCAGTTACTGTGCTGAAAGCAGGTGAAACTATTATCAAAGCAACAAGCAAAGAAACAGATACTTATAAAGCAGGCGAGGTTAGCTATACACTGACTGTGGCAAAGGCAGACCCAGCCCTTGCATTCTCAGAAGAGACAGCTACGGCCTACTTGGGCAAGAGCTTCACAGAACCCACACTTACAAACGAAAAGAATGTCGCAGTGACTTATGAGTCTTCAAACCCAAGTGCTGCGACTGTAGATGAAGAAGGTATCATCACGTTGGTTGCAGAAGGTGAGGCTACAATTACGGCTTCATTTGAGGAAGACGATTGCTTCATTGCAAGTTCTGCAAGCTACACACTGACTGTAAAAGACCCATTTATTACAAAATCAACTCTTGTGTTTACTGAAGCATGTGACGGAAATGGAACAGCTGACGATGATGCAGAATGGACTGTAGAATCTGATGCGGATGAGTCTAATTTTGATAGCACAAGAGGCATTCACTATGGAACTAGTACCAAGAGTATACAATATCTTCAGTTGGCAACATCCGGCATTAACGGACGTATTACAAAAGTTGTTGTAAATGCGACAGATGTCGTAGGTATAGGTACAATCACTGTGACTGTTGGTGATGCAGAATTTACTGGTGAAACAACAACAGTAGGTACCGTACAATCTGACTATACTTTCACAGGCAGTGGCAACGGTGAGATTGTTGTTCGCATTGACCGTGGCGAGGCTCAAGTTAAAGCCATCTATGTAAAGAGCGTCATTGTTACTTACGAGCCTGCTTACACGCGCACTATTAACAGAGGTGAAGATGCAACTAAGTTCGGAAGCATCTGCCTGCCATTCGGTGTTGACACATTTGAGGGCGCAACCTTCTATGAGATTAGTGGAAAGAAAGACAACGCTGTTGTGCTGAATCAGGTTTCATCTTTGGTGGCTGGTGTTGGTTACATCTTTGAGGCTACTGCCGATGAAATCAGCCTGATTCCTAACGGCACAAAGGTTGACGAACCTGTGACGACGGGTGCTATCATCGGTACGTTTGAGGATGAAACTGCTGTTGCCGACGGCATGTACATTGTCAGCAACAATGAGCTGCGCAAGACTTCGGGTGGTTTCGGTATGCTGAATGCAAACCGCGCTTACATCGACCTGAGCAAGGTGGAGACTGTTGCAGAGGCTAAGGGCCGTGTGATTTACTTCGACGGTGAATCGACGGGCATTGAGACGGTTGAGGCCGAGACTGCCGGCGAGGCTACCTACTTCAGTATGGATGGCCGCGAGGTAAAGGCTCCACAGAAGGGTATCTACCTGATGAAGAAGAATGGCCGCACAGTCAAGGTAATGATTCAGTAACTTTTAAAAAAACAGAACGCTTTATGAAAAAGTATTATATTGCTCCCTGTATGGAGTCCCACGAGATTAAGTTGGAAAACATGATTGCCGTTTCGCTGAGAACCAACGAGGCAGAGATGGATAAGGTGACGTATGGCGACGCCAAGGCGCGTGGCGGTGCGGCAGACTTCGACGAGGCATACGACGTGGCCGCTGATGAAGGAGACGCCTGGACAGACGGCATCTGGTAAAACATCGCCGCAAGCGGCAGAATTGAACGAATTGAACGAACGTTTAGCTTTGCTATAAATAATAAATTTCGGAAAAGTTAAAATAACTTCTCCGAAATTTTCTTTTTTGTGGAATATGCACTAACTTTGCAGGATGAAGTATTGTGCATCCGTGTGTGTATGTGTACTACACATTATTATATATATAAGAGTGGAAAGAGACGGGTGTGCAAAGCGCATGTGTGTGTGACTACAATCTTTATTTATTAACAATAATATGGCGAATGTAATTAAGCTAAAGAAGGGCCTTGACATCAACCTGAAAGGTAAGGCTGCCGCTGAAGTTTCCGCCGTGGGTGCGTCGAAAGTCTATGGACTGGTTCCCGACGCATTCTGGGGCATGAAGCCGAAGGTGGTGGTGAAAGAAGGTGATGAGGTAAAGGCCGGTGATGCTTTGTTTGTGAACAAATTGCATCCCGAGATGAAGTTCGTCTCCCCTGTTGCGGGCAAGGTTGTGCTCGTGGAGCGGGGCGAACGGAGAAAGGTTTTAAGCGTTCAGGTCGAGGCCGCAGCCAAGCAGGCGTATGTGGATTTCGGACAGAAGCAGGTGGATTCGCTCAATGCCGACGCGGTGAAGCAGGCGCTGCTAGATAGCGGTCTGTTCGGCTTCTTCATCCAGCGTCCCTACGCGGTGGTTGCCAACCCTGACGACCAGCCGAAGGCGATTTTCATCTCTGCGTTCAGCGACATGCCGCTGGCTGCCGACGTGAATGTTGCGCTGAAGGGCGAGGAGAAGAATTTCCAGACGGGTATCGACGCGCTGGCCAAGATTGCAAAGGTGTATCTTGGCGTGAAGGCAGGCAGCATCGTGGCCGGCGTGAAGAATGCGACGGTGACGGAGTTCGAGGGCAAATGTCCGGCTGGCAACGTGGGTGTGCAGATTAACCATGTGAACCCGGTGAACAAGGGCGAGGTGGTCTGGACGCTGGGTGCCGAGGAGGTTGTCTTCATCGGTCGCCTGTTTAACGAGGGCAAGGTGGACCTCCGTCGCACGATTGCCGTGGCTGGCTCTGAAATCAAGAAGCCGGCATACAAGCAGGTGCTGGTGGGCGCGAAGATTGGCGACATCGTAGCCGGCAACGTGCAGACGGACAAGAAGGTGCGCCTGATTGACGGCAACCCGCTGACGGGTCAGCAGACCTGCGAGGAGGGTTTCCTGATGGCCCACACGACTGAGGTGACGACTATTCCCGAAGGCGACGACGCCGACGAGCTATTCGGCTGGATCAGCCCGCGCCTGAATGAGTTCTCTGTGAGCCGTTCGTACTTCTCGTGGCTGATGCCCAAGAGCAAGGAATACGTGCTGGATGCCCGCGTGAAGGGTGGCCACCGCCACATGATTTTCAGCGGCGAGTATGACAGTGTGTTCCCCATGGACATCTACCCGGAGCAGTTGGTGAAGGCCATCATTGCGGGCGACATCGACCGCATGGAGGCCCTGGGCATCTATGAGGTTGCCCCCGAGGACTTCGCCGTGGCAGAGTTTGTAGATAGTTCGAAGGTTGAACTCCAACGCATTGTCAGGGAGGGTCTTGACATGCTGCGTAAAGAAAATGAATAAGCATTATGGGACTTAAGAAAATTCTTGACAACATGAAACCTACCTTCTCGGAAGGAGGTAAGTTGAGCGCATTCGGCTCTCTTTACGACGCCATGGAGACTTTCTTCTATGTGCCAAACGAGACAGCCAAGCCCAAGGGCGCTCAGATACATGACGCAATCGACTCGAAGCGTTCCATCTTCTTCGTGGTGATTGCCTTGATTCCTGCCATCCTCTTCGGTATGTACAATATTGGCTATCAGCACTGCCTGGCCGTGGGTTGCACGGAAGGCTGCTGTGTGCTGGGCCAGTTCCTCTATGGTCTGGGCGTGATGCTTCCCAAGATTGTGGTCAGCTACGTGGTGGGCCTCGGCATCGAGGTGGCCATTGCCCAGTATAAGAAGGAGGAGGTACACGAGGGATTCTTCGTTACGGGTATCCTGATTCCGATGATTGTCCCTGTGAACTGCCCGCTGTGGATTCTGGCCATTGCGACGGCTTTCGCGGTGATTTTCGCAAAGGAAGTGTTCGGCGGCACAGGTATGAACATCTTCAACCCTGCGCTGGTGACCCGTGCATTCCTGTTCTTCGCCTATCCGGCCATGATGTCGGGTGACAAGGTGTGGGTGAACGCAAACTACATGGACAGCATCAACGGAACCATCGACGGTTATTCTGCCGCTACCCCGCTGGGTCAGCTGGGTGCGGGCGAGCCTGTGACCTACAGTGCGATGGACACCATCATCGGTACCATCCCCGGCTCCATCGGTGAGACTTCGGTCATCGCCATCCTGATTGGTGCGGCCATCCTGATTTGGGCGAACATCGCCAGCTGGAAGATTATGCTTTCCTGCTTCGTGGGTGGTGCGCTGATGGCTTACCTGCTGCCTTATGGCGACGCTCAGACGCTCAACTTCGAGTGGTGGGAGCAGCTGACCGTGGGCGGCTTCTGCTTCGGTGCCGTGTTCATGGCCACAGACCCTGTGACCAGTCCTCGCACAGAAGGCGGCAAGTGGATTTTCGGTTTCCTCATTGGTGCATTGGCCATCATCATCCGTGTGCTGAACCCGGGTTACCCCGAGGGCATGATGCTTGCCATCCTGCTGATGAACGTGTTCGCTCCGCTCTTCGACTATTTCTTTGTTCAGTCAAACATCAACATGCGTGCAAAACGCGCCGCTAAATAAATAGGAGGAAAGAGAAATATGGCAAAATTGAATACAAACAGCAATGTATATACGATTCTGTATGCTTGCGTACTCGTCATTGTCGTGGCGTTCCTCCTTGCTTTCGTAGCATCAGCGCTGAAACCAACTCAGGACGCGAACGTGAAACTCGACACGAAGAAGCAAATCCTGTCGGCCCTGAACATCCGCGACCTTGACAACGCTGCCGCTGAGGCCAAGTACAACGAGGTCATCACGGAAGGCGAACTGAACAGCCCCGTGCTGAAGGCCAACGTGGATGGTGAGGAAAAACTCATCGTAGCCGTGAAGGGTGCCGGACTGTGGGGCCCAATCTGGGGATGGATTTCCATCAACAAGGACGGCGAGACGGTCTATGGCACGTTCTTCAACCATGAATCTGAGACTGCCGGCCTGGGTGCCCGCATCAAGGAGCAGTGGTTCCAGGATGGCTTCATGGGTAAGAAAATCTATCAGGACGGCAATGTCGCCCTGGGCGTTTACAAGCAGGGTAAGGCTCCCGCAAGCCTGTCCACAGACTACTATGTGGATGCCGTGACGGGTGCGACGCTTACCTCAAATGGTGTTAACGACATGATTCAGAAGTGCCTCACCGACAATCAGGGCGCTATTGAAGCATTTAAAGAATAAGGAGGACAAAGAATATGAGTTTATTTTCAAAAGAGAATGGCGAAATCTTCAAGGGTCCGCTTAACCTTAACAACCCTGTAGCCGTTCAGGTGCTTGGCATCTGTTCTGCACTCGCCGTAACATCGCAGCTGAAGCCGGCTATCGTAATGGGACTTTCCGTTACGGTCATCACGGCTTTCTCGAACGTAATCATTTCCCTGCTCCGCAAGACAATTCCCAACCGCATCCGCATCATCGTGCAGCTGGTGGTGGTAGCCGCCCTGGTGACCATCGTGAGCAACATCCTGAAGGCTTACGTCTATGACGTGAGTGTGCAGTTGAGTGTCTATGTGGGACTTATCATCACAAACTGTATCCTGATGGGACGCCTTGAGGCGTTCGCCATGCAGAACGGCCCTTGGGAGTCGTTCCTCGACGGCGTCGGCAACGGCCTCGGCTATGCCTTCGTGCTGGTTGTCGTGGGCTTCTTCCGTGAACTGCTGGGCTTCGGTACGCTGTTCGGCTTCCAGATTGTTCCGGACTGCTGCTACATGGAGAACGGCGGCTGCTACATCAACAACGGTATGATGACCATGCCGGCCATGGCCCTCATCCTCGTGGCATGTTTTATCTGGGTACACCGTGCAGTAAATAAAGAACTCTAACCCCAAAAGAAAACAGATTAAATTATGGAACATTGCATTAGCTTATTTGTCCGCTCCATTTTCGTGGACAACATGATATTCGCTTTCTTCTTGGGTATGTGCTCTTATCTTGCAGTATCTAAGACAGTAAAGACTTCCTTCGGTCTGGGCATCGCCGTGACGTTCGTGTTGCTCATCACGGTTCCTGTTGACTACCTGCTCCAGACAAAGGTGCTTGCCGACGGTGCCTTGGCCGACGGCGTTGATTTGACTTTCCTGGCATTCATCCTGTTCATCGCAGTCATCGCCGGCATGGTGCAGCTGGTGGAGATGGTGGTGGAGCGTTTCTCCCCGTCTCTCTATGCCGCACTGGGTATCTTCCTGCCGCTGATTGCAGTAAACTGTGCCATCATGGGTGCCAGCCTCTTCATGCAGCAGCGCATCTTGCTTGACCCGGAGACCTCTACACAGGCCATTTCGGGTGTGGGCGACTGCGTGGCCTACGCACTGGGTTCAGGTATCGGTTGGACGCTCGCCATCGTGGGTCTGGCCGCCATCCGTGAGAAAATGGCTTACTCTGATGTGCCCAAGCCCTTGCAGGGTCTTGGCATCACGTTCATCACCGTGGGTCTCATGGCCATGGCCTTCATGTGTTTCTCGGGTCTCAAAATCTAAAGAAGAAAGGACATAGCAATTATGAATATGACATTTATATTTTACAGCATCGCTGTTTTCCTGATAATCGTACTCATACTGGTTATCATCCTCCTCGTTGCTAAGAAGTACCTTTCTCCCAGTGGACAGGTTACTATCACCATCAATGGCAAAGACAAACTCAGCGTGGATCAGGGTGCAAGTCTGCTCTCCACACTGGCTGCCAACGATGTGTACCTTCCCTCAGCCTGCGGTGGCAAGGGCTCGTGCGGCCAGTGCAAATGCCAGGTGACAGAAGGTGGTGGCGAGATTCTTGACTCAGAGAAAGGCCACTTCACACGCAAGCAGATCAAGGCAGGCTATCGCCTTGGTTGTCAGTGTAAGGTCAAGGGCGACCTCTCCATCAAAGTGGACGACTCAGTCATGGGCGTCAAGGAGTGGGAGTGTACCGTTATCGGCAACCGCAACGTGGCTACCTTCATCAAGGAGTACAAAGTGGCCCTGCCTCCAGGCGAGCACATGGACTTCGAGCCAGGTTCCTACGCACAAATCAAGATTCCTGCATTCGATTGCATCGACTACGACAAGGACTTCGACAAGAGCCTCATTGGCGATACTTACCTGCCGGCATGGCAGAAGTTCGGTCTGTTCCCACTCAAGTGTGTGAACCCCGAACCAACCATCCGTGCTTACTCTATGGCCAACTATCCCGACGAGGGCGACATCATCACGCTCAACGTGCGTATCGCCACTCCTCCGTTCAAGCCAAAAGACCAGGGTCCAGGCTTCATGGACGTGAATCCGGGTATTGCCTCATCGTACATCTTCTCTTTGAAGCCAGGCGACAAGGTTATCATGTCAGGTCCTTACGGAGAGTTCCGTCCGCAGTACGGCACAGGCCGTGAGATGATTTGGGTCGGCGGTGGTGCCGGTATGGCTCCGCTCCGTGCTCAGATTATGCACATGCTCAAAGGTCATGGTGTCAGCGACGAAGACCGCAAGCGCCCCATGCACTACTTCTACGGTGCCCGTGCGTTGGAGGAAATTCCGTTCCTCGATGACTTCCTCGCGCTCGACAAGGAGTTTGAAAACTTCCACTTCCACCTCGCCCTCGACCGTCCAGATCCGAAGGCCGACGAGGCAGGCATCAAATATACACCGGGATTCGTGGCTCCAGTGATGGGCGATACCTACCTGAAGCAGCATGAGAATCCAGAAGACGTTGAGTACTACCTCTGCGGTCCTCCAATGATGGCAAAGACCGTGCTCGACCTTCTCCATTCTCTCGGTGTGGAAGACGACATGATTCGTTTCGACAATTTCGGTGGATAAAAACCAACCTACCCACCACAATATGCAGAAAGTGCCGCTGGCTTCATTGGTCAGCGGCACTTTTGTTTCTTTATTCGATGGATGATCCCTTATGACACGAAGGGAGGCTTTTTAAGGATGTAGTTGTAATAGTCGCGTGGATTCATATTCTCAGGGAAAAGGTCGGAGAGCACAAAAGCCGTGCGGTCGGGACAGTGCTTGATGCTTTTAGCGAGATAGTCCATGAACTTGTCAAACTTTTTCAGCCGATAGTAGGCAAAAGCCTTGTATGGATAGATGTCCGTGACGGACATCGCTTTGGAAAGCCGTTCGACGGAATTCAGCAACTCGATGGCAATGCTGTCAAGCCCGAACATCATGAAGCGGACGGACACATGGATGGTCGCCTCCACCACATCGTCCTGTGCCTCAATATATATAAGGAAGTTTTTCAGGGCAGCATGAATATTTCCGTCAGCCACCTGCAGGGTTCCCTTCATCAGGCGGAAGTCGGCATTGTCAGGATAGATGCCCAAGGCTATGTCGATGAGTCGATGGGCATCGTCGATGCGTTCCAGGGAAAGGTAGGCATCGGCAATCTCAAAACAGCTGTAGGCATAGAACTCCGTGTCGGCAGTGAAGTTGCTGTAGTATTTCTCAGCCTTCTGCAAGTATTCAGGTGCCTGCTCTCCCTTCCCGACACGGATGAGGGTGACGGCATAGGGAAGATATTGGGAAGAGTCATTGGTGTTCTCAATGTACTGGGAGAAAAGGGAAAGTGCTTCTTCCGAACGGTCTGTAGTGTAAAAACAATGTGCCTTCGTCAACAAGGCATCCCAGTCGTGGGGATTCACGGCAAGGGCAAACTCTGCGGATTCGAGCGCATCCTCATACTGGCCTATGGCATACTGGGAAGCGGCCAGAACCGTCCAGCCGTGATTCAGGTACGGGTCGGTCTCAAGCAGGGAGGTATAGACACGCACCACCATGTCGGAAAGGTTCTCCTCACGCACGGTATCAGCCAGCGCCAAGTCGGACTGGTAGCCACCGAGCGGAGAGAATAGTGCCAAGTAAATCTCTACCCAGCGACGCACCAACTCTGCATCGTAGGTTTGGCCGGGAGCCAGTTCAATGAAGGAAGTGATGACGTGGATGTAGCAGTCGCGCAGAAGCTCTTCCTGTCGGTTTTCGTCCTCTTCCTCACGACGGGTATATTCCTCCTCGCGGGCAATCCAGTCTGTAAACAGGGTCTCGGCCTCAGCAACACGACCACGCAGGGCATATTCCAACTGCGCCCGCTGATAGAGGACATCGGACTGCTCAGGGTCTAAACGGCTGATAATGTCATCGGCCTCTTTATAGCTATGGGTATAGATGAGCGCACCGGACTTTATCGTCAGCAACTGAACGTCGTCGGGATAAATCTCCAAGGCACCTTCGACACACTGAATACAGGCATCGGGCTGATCGGCTGTAAGATAGTAATCGGCGATGTCGGCATAGTCGTCGGTGTCGAAATAAGGGGAAGTGCCGTCTGCCAAAGACTGCTCATAGGCAGAAAGCAATTCCCTGAATTCATCGCTGTCGTAATAGTCGTTCTTCACATCTTTTATTTAGAATTCATCTTCTTCCATGCGTCGGTCAGTCCAACGGTGCGATTGAAAATCAGATGCTCAGGCGTTGAGTCGGGGTCAACGTTGTAGTAGCCGATACGCTGGAACTGCAGGTAGTCGAGCGGCTTGCGGGTCGTAAGCCACTGCTCAACGTATGCCTTCTTGACCTCAAGACTGTTGGGATTGAGGAACGGTCGCATGGCATCGATGCCACGGACATCCCCATGCTCTTTCGAATAGGCAGCCACCTCGTCGCGTGGGTTCTCCACCATCCAAAGACGGTCGTAGTTGCGCACCTCGGCCTCGATGCAGTGGTCGCAGCTGACCCAGTGAATGGTCTTTCCCTTGATTTTCATGTTCGCATTCTCCTGTCCCGTCTTGGTCTCAGGAACCAGCTGTGCATGAATCTCAACGATGTTGCCCTCCGCATCCTTGACCACACATTCATCCACATTCTCCGAGCAGCGTATGATGTAGGAGTTCTTCAGGCGGACTTCCTTGCCCGGACCCAGACGGAAGAACTTCTTCGGTGCATCTTCCATGAAGTCGTCGCGCTCAATCCAAAGGTTGCGGCTGAAGGTAATTTCATGGGTGCCGTCGTCGGGATTCTCCGGGTTGTTCTGAGCCATATAGACTTCGGTCTCGCCCTCAGGGAAGTTGTCAATGACGAGTTTCACAGGATTGATGACCGCACTGACACGCTGGGCCCGCTTGTTCAGGTCGTCGCGGACGGCACTTTCAAACAGCGACATCTCGTTCAGTGCGTCGAACTTCGTGTAGCCAATCTTATCAATGAAGTTGAGGATGCTTTCGGGGCTGTAGCCACGACGACGGAAGCCGCAGATGGTCGG
Source organism: uncultured Bacteroidaceae bacterium (assembly GCA_905236065.1). Lineage (GTDB taxonomy): Bacteria > Bacteroidota > Bacteroidia > Bacteroidales > Bacteroidaceae > Minthosoma. Next base: position 12,426 of record CAJONZ010000005.1, read on the forward strand.
CATACGGGGGTCGTCCCAACCATTGACCACGCCTTCGTTGACAAGAATCAGCAGGTTGCGCTTTGAAAGCAGGATATGTGTGAGGTTCAGTTTGTTGAACTCCGTCTGACGAGGCCGGTTGTCCTCCAGTGGCTTGTCGTCGCCACAGGCAATCTTTGCCCAATCCACAAAAAGGTCGTAGAGCGGACGATGGCTTACAAACTCCAACGTACACCATGAATGGGTCACGCCCTCCCAATAGTCACACTGACCGTGCGTATAGTCGTACATGGGGTAGGCATTCCACTTGTTGCCGGTGCGCCAGTGTGGCATGTTGAGCACACGGTACATGATGGGGTCGCGGAAATGCATGTTGGGGCTGGCCATGTCAATCTTGGCACGGAGCACCATCTTGCCCGGCTCCATCGTTCCGCTGTTCATCTGCTCAAACAGGCGCAAGCTCTCCTCAATGGGGCGATCGCGGTAAGGGCTGTTGGTGCCAGGCTGTGTGGGCGTACCCTTCTGGGCGGCAATCTCTTCACTCGTTTGCTCGTCAATGTATGCCTTTCCCTCCTTGATGAGCTCAACGGCCAGGTCCCAAAGCTGCTGGAAATAGTCAGAAGCGTAGTAGATGTTTCCCCACTTGAAGCCCAGCCACTCAATGTCGCGCTTGATGGCCTCGACGTATTCCGTGTCTTCCTTCTGCGGGTTGGTATCGTCCATTCGCAGGTTGCAGACGCCGCCATATTTCTTTGCCAAGCCGAAGTCAATGGCTATCGCCTTTGCATGGCCTATGTGCAAATACCCGTTAGGCTCCGGCGGAAATCGTGTCTGCATTCTGCCACCGTTCTTACCCTCTGCCAAATCCTTGCGAAGAATCTCCTCCACAAAACTTACAGACTCATACTTTACTTCTTCTGTATTTTCCGTGTTCATCAAACAAAAAAGTTTTTAAAATTCGAAAATTATTGCGCAAAGGTAGCGTAAAAGAAGGGAACATCAAAGAAAAAGCAGCGTTTTCAGCCCTAAATGAAAGTTTTTCGCAAAAAACAATTCGTTTTTTTGGCCATGAGTAAGATTTATGGTAATTTTGCAGGCTGAAAAGTTATAGATGATTATGAAGAGATACCTAAAATCCAAGCACAAATGGACTTACATTTGGTTGGCGATTAAACACCGCACAACCCCTACACACGTTTTCAATCTGGCACATAATATCGAAGAGATGCACGGCAAAGACCGCCCCATCATGCACGATTTGAAGGTAAAAGGTATTATCCACAGCCACAAGAGCAGGGGGCACAAAGGATGATGCACAGTCGGTCATTCCTGATATTTGCCAGCCTTGTATGCACCTTCATCCTTGGCTGCAACAAAAGTAATAAATCGTCAGATACACAGCAAGATGTGTCTGGCGATTTTGTGGATACAATGCTCGTAATAAACGATAGCGTTGACGGAGAGAAAGTAGGGCAGGATTGCGCTCTCTTGTCACAAAAGCTGGACGACATTGCCAGCCTGCTCGACGAGGTGAAATCGCCCAGTATGCTCATGCGGGCAAAGGCTGACTATGCCACTCGTTTGGCCGACGCCACTGCTGCCATCGGACAGTTGTCTGTAGCCGAGCAGACGCTGATGAAGGATAAAGTCGCCCAGCTCAAAGAGCAATATGCCGAGACATGCAAAGCCTACGAGGTGGAGCCCGACGGCATCATCGCCAATTTGGAGAATCTCATTACGAACATCCAGAAGATACATACCCGGGCTGATTTCGAGAACTTTTGTTCTGGCCGGTACGGTGTGCTGAACAATCTCGACAAGATTCACCTTTCCACGCACGACAACAGTGCTTCTGTGGCACAAATCAAACGACTGGCCCGCCAGCTGAACCAACTTTACGAGGGGAAAAAGGCTGAACTGGGCATCGACCCTTGAGGGAAACATCAGGCCTGTTTCCCTCTTTTTTGTGAAAAGACTTTAAAACTCCCTGTCTTTTTCGCCTCCGAGGAAACATTTCCCTTGAAAAAGGGCCGCTTGTCAAACTTTTCTTGTATTTTTGCAACAGCAAAGAAAAATGTAAAATCTAATCTATAACACATCATCCCTATGTTTAGTAAAGAAATATACGTCAGCCGACGTAACACACTCCGCGAGAAAATCGGCTCCGGCCTGATTCTGCTGTTCGGTAACAACGATTCGCCCAACAACTATCCCGGCAATCCCTACCGCTTCCGTCAGGACTCCTGCTTCCTCTATTTCTTCGGCCAGCGCCGCGAGGGACTGGTCGGAGCCATCGACGTTGACAACAACAAAGAGTACCTGTTCGGCGACGACATCGACATCGACGACATCATCTGGTTCGGCTACGTACCTTCGGTCAAGGAACTTGCTTCCGAGGTGGGCGTTGCCAACAGCGCACCCATGAGCGAGCTGAAGACCCTGGTCGATAAGGCCAAGGCTCAGGGCCAGGAGATTCACTTCGTACCACAATGCCGCTACGACCTGATGATTCAGCTCTCCGACCTCATGGGCTTCCATCCCCTTCAGACCAAGGAGAAAGCCTCTGTCAAGCTCATCAAGGCCATCGTCGAAATGCGTGCCATCAAGAAGCCCGAGGAGATTGTCGAGCTGAAGAAGGCTGCCGACATCGGCTACCTGATGCACACCACGGCCATGAAGGAGTGCCGTCCCGGCGTGACGGAGAAATACGTGGCCGGCATCATCGAGGGCATTGCCATGTCCTACGGCGACCGCTACTCCTTCCAGTCCATCCTGTCCATGCACGGCGAAATCCAGCATGGCTTCCCAAGCCACACACCCATGGAGGCAGGCCGTCTGATGCTTTGCGACGCTGGTGCCGAGAGCAAGGAGAACTACTGCTCCGACAACACCCGCGTTACGCCTATTTCCGGCAAATTCACACAGCGTCAGCGTGAGATATACCAGGCTGTCGAGGCTGCCCACGACTGGGTGATTGCCAACGCCCGTCCCAACGTGAAATGGCTCGACATGCACCTGGGCGCTTGCCGTGTGCTGACCGACCACCTGAAGCAAATCGGCCTGATGAAGGGCGACACCGAAGAGGCTGTACGCCAGGGCGCTCATGCCCTCTTCATGCCACACGGACTGGGCCACCACATGGGCATGGACGTTCACGACATGGAGGGACTCGGCCAGAACTACGTCGGCTTCGACGACGAGGTGCAGCCCTCTACCCAGTTCGGACTCAACTGCCTGCGCTGCGGACGCCGGCTTCAACCTGGCTTTGTCATGACTGACGAGCCTGGCTGCTACTTCATTCCTCACCTCATCGACCTATGGCGCTCGCAGGGTATGCACAAGGACTTCATCAACTACGACCTCGTGGAGCAGTACAAGGACTTTGGCGGCGTTCGTCTGGAGGACGACATCCTCATCACGCACGACGGTTGTGAGATTATCGGCGACAAAGTCATCCCTTACCACATCGACGAAGTCGAGGCGTTCATCGGCAAATAGAAATCCTTTCTTCCGCCTTTTCACCCTGTAAAATAAAAACTTAACCCATAAAAAAATAATAACGAATGAAAAAAACATTTTTTCTCACATTGCTTCTTGCCCTCAGCGTCAATCTGTTCGCTGACGACAAGAATGATGAGGGATTCCAGTTTACCGTAGTAAAAGAAAACCCCATCACCTCCACTAAGAACCAAAACCGCTCAGGCACCTGCTGGGCTTTCTCCTCGCTCGGATTCTTCGAGGCAGAACTGCTGCGCATGGGCAAGGGCGAATACGACTTCTGCGAGATGTACCTCGCCCACAAGACCTACGAGGATCGTGCAAAGGCCGCCGTCCGCACACACGGCGACATCAGCTTCGCCCAGGGCGGTTCGTTCTACGACTGCGTCTATTGCATGAAGCACTACGGCATGGTTCCACAGTCGGCCATGCCAGAACCCGGCACCCTCTACGGCGACACACTGCCAAATTTCAACGAGTTCTTCTCAATCCTGGAGCCACAGGTGGCAGCCATTGCCAAAGGCTCGCAGAAGAAACTCTCTCCCGTTTGGTTCAAGCCCATCAACGCAACCCTTGATGCCTACCTCGGTGAGTGCCCGACGGAGTTCACCTACAACGGCAAGAAATATACCCCGCAGTCCTACTTGGCCTCTACAGGTCTCAACATGGACGACTATGTCAGCCTGACTTCCTTCACCCACCATCCTTTCTATGAGCAATTCATCATCGAGGTGCAGGACAACTGGCGTTGGGGTTTCTCTTACAACCTGCCGCTCGACGAGTTCATGCAGGTCATGGAGTCAGCCGTCAAGAATGGCTACACCTTTGCCTGGGGAGCCGACGTCAGCGAGGAAGGCTTCTCCCGTGAAGGCATTGCCGTTTCTCCCGACGTGAAGAAGATGAAGGAAGAAGGCGGCTCAGACTACGAGCACTGGTTTGGCAAGAACTCCACCTCTGCCGACCGTCGCAAGAACCTCACTTCCAAACCACTGCCAGAAATCACCGTCACGCAGGAGATGCGTCAGGAGGCTTACGACAACTGGGAGACTACCGACGACCACGGTATGCTCATCTACGGCATCGCCACCGACCAGAACGGCAAGGAGTATTTCATGGTCAAGAACTCATGGGGCACCGACTATAAATATAAAGGAGTATGGTATGCTTCCAAAGCCTTCGTTGCCTACAAGACCATGAACATCCTCATCAACAAAAATGCCATTCCAAAGAACATAGCCCGGAAACTCGGCCTGAAATAACCGGCTCGTTTCCATACAGAAAATCGCACAAGCGGCTCCGACACCATCGCCTGCCAACCACAGGAAAGCCCCGTCGGAGCCGCTTCTTTTTTGCTTCCGAACAAACTATCTTCTCACACCGAACTAACTATCTTCCCGCACCGAACTAACTATCTTCTCACACCGAACTAACAATCTTCTCAC
>CAJONZ010000006.1 GCA_905236065.1 uncultured Bacteroidaceae bacterium
ATAATGGCTGTTGTTGGAGTCAGCGGTACAAGAGCGGTACAAAAAATCGAGCAAAAACGATTTTTATCGACTTTACTTAAAAAGAGGGCAAAAAGAAAAGGCGCTCATTATGAACGCCTTAAGTGATATTTTGGAATTGATTGTAATCGATGCTAATTGCTATTTACTTTCCCACGCAGAAGGTTTTAAAGATATTTTCTAATACTTCGTTAGTGGTAATTTGGCCGCCAGTGATGTCGGCAAGTTGGGAGAGAGCAAGACGGAGGTCTTCAGCAACGAGGTCACCGCTAAGTTGTTGGGAGAGAGCGTTTATCACCCGAAGCAGACTTTCGTGAGCATTCACCAATGCTTCATAGTGCCGGGCATTCGTGACGATAATATCCGAATTTTTCAGCAAAGGAATGTTTGCAGCTTGATAGATTTCTTCTTCCAAATTGATTATGTTTATGCCGTTTTTTGCACTGATTTGGAGAAAAGGGACATGAGAGACGGAAAGTGGAATATTCACTTTTTTTGCAATGTCAGTATCTATCTTGTTTTGAATAATAATCAAAGATTTTCCAACCGCTCTTTCTTGCATTTCCATACATTCCGCAGCTGTAGGTTCAGCATCGATAAGCCAAAGAATGATGCGGGCACGGTCGATGGCTGCAAAAGTGCGACTAATACCGATTTGCTCCACCTCATCAACCGTTTGACGAATGCCCGCGGTATCAATGAAACGGAAACTGACCCCATGCAGGTCCATGATATCCTCAATGGTGTCGCGTGTAGTGCCATGAACATCAGAGACAATCGCCCGCTCGTCCCTAAGAAGGCGATTAAGGAGGGTTGATTTTCCCACATTGGTCTTTCCGACGATGGCCACAGGAACACCCTGCTTGATGGCTTGACCTGTATGGAATGAATGGGCAAGGCGATTAATATGTTCGTCGATTTTCCGTGCCAAATCCAACAATTCTGTACGGTCGGCAAATTCCAAATCTTCATGGTCGGAGAAATCGAGTTCAAGTTCAAGCAACGAAGTCAGTTTCAGCAATTTCTCGCGCAATCGTGAAAGTTCCGTAGAGAAATTGCCCCGTAACTGGGAGATAGCCAAACGATGGGTTGCCTCATTGGTCGATGCGATAAGGTCGGCAACAGCCTCTGCCTGACTCAAATCCATCTTACCATTCAGGTATGCCCGTTGAGTAAACTCTCCGGGATTGGCCATGCGACAACCTTGTTGGATGAGCAGACTGAGCACGGTGTGCAGAATATATTGAGACCCATGACAGGAAATCTCCACCGCATCCTCTCCTGTGTATGAATGCGGAGCACGAAAAACAGAGACAAGCACCTCATCCACTACCCCACCCTCTGCGTCGATGATATGTCCGTAATACACCCTATTGGCACAGAAATTCCCAGTGTTCCGTGAAGACACACGGAATATGCGGCCAAGCACCTCAAGCGACAGACAACCTGAAACTCGGACGATGCCAATAGCTCCGCCTGTGGCTGTGGCCAATGCACAGATGGTGTCGTTCGTCATAGTTTCGTCTCTCTCCTACTTCATGAAAACAAAATACACCGCCGCAATCAGACAGAGAAATGCAGCAAAATGGTTCCAGTGCAAAGGCTGATTCTGGAACATCATGTTGGCTATCACTGCAAAGACAAGGAGCGAGATGCACTCCTGAATCACTTTCAACTGCACCAATGAGAAGGGGCCTCCGTTACCAGAGAAACCGATACGATTGGCCGGCACCTGGCAACAATATTCAAAGAAGGCAATCATCCACGAAAAGGCAATGATGGCAATCAACGGCCAATGGGACGAAACGCCCGTCTGCTGCAATTTCAGGTGTCCATACCAAGCCAGCGTCATAAACACATTACTGAGCAAAAGCAGTAGGATTGTATAGAAAGTACTCATCAGATGCGGTCTAACACACGCTGAATCAACGTGTCAATAGTATTTTTATAATCAGTATTCATTTCCTTGGCATAACGGTTGGCAATCACCATGCAACAGGTCATCGCACGGTGTCCCAACAGCGAGGCCAGTCCAGCCAAGGCAGAGGACTCCATCTCAAAATTGCAGATACGCATTCCCTCATACTCAAAAGCCTCAACCTTTTCGTTCTGCTCCGGATCCTGGATTTTCAGGCGTATCTGCCGTCCCTGTGGACCGTAAAAACCACCACAAGCAATGGTGTAACCACGCACCATGTCGTCTCCTGCTATTTGCTGAATCAATTCCGGGTTGGCAACGGCCACGTAGGGTGAGCCTTTCAGGGGCGACCAATCCATGTGCTGCTTGAAGGCCGCCTCCATCTGAAGGTCGCAAACATCGTTGCGTCCGTCGTAATAATTCAGCAGGCCATCAAATCCGATACTCTTCACACTGGCAATGAAAGTACCCGTCGGAGTGAAAGGCTGCAATCCGCCACACGTGCCAATCCTTACGATACTTAGTGTCTGGTGTGCCATTTTCTCCGTTCTCTCTTGGAAATCGATATTCACCAGCGCATCCAGCTCATTCATCACAATATCAATGTTGTCGCAACCGATGCCCGTGGAAAGCACTGTGATGCGCTTACCCCGATACCGCCCCGTAATCGTATGGAACTCACGGCTGGAAATCTCACATTCCTGGGTCTCAAAATGGGCTGCCACTGTGGTTACCCTGCCTGGGTCGCCTACCAAGATGATCTTGTCTGCCAACTGTTCTGGGCGTACATGAAGGTGAAAGACAGAGCCGTCCTCATTGATAATCAGCTCTGAAGGAGGAAAATACTTTTTCATTTCAGTTCTAAGTTTCTGGTTTTTTTCTCCGCCTCACGGGTCTCAAGCATCATTTTCTCCGCTTCTTTTTCCAGTTCCAGGATTTCCTGTTGCAGACTTTTCTTTTTCGTGACGTTCGCTGAGGCATATTGATTGCGGAGCGTTTCTAATTTCTGGTTGAGGCGACTCAGGTCAGCAACCTTCTGCACCCACTGCCGGCACTGCTTTTTGGCATCTGCCGAGCGGAAATCCGTATAATAATGATAGGTGTAATTGTCATTCACCACCAACGTGAAATCGTAGGGTTTCACGTGGCTGTTCTGAGCCGTCATGAAAGCCAAGGTCTGTCGGGCACGGATGCGCTCCTGTTCGTTACTCTTGTCCCATGTTGCCTTGAAGGAACGCAGCGAGGCAGCCCGGATAATCTTCTCCTCATCCTCATTCTCAAAATCATACGGATGGCGGGAAGCATTCGGGATGAACGTATAGATACACACCTTTCCGTTGGGTTGGTAACGGTCTGAGGCAAACCAACCGATTTTGTTTTCCTCGTCAATCACCATCATGTAGTCGTTCGCATAAGAGTTGTAGGGGAAACCTACGTTCTCTGCCCTGTAGAACTTGTCCTCGTCGTAGTCATAGCGAGTTACGTAAATGTCATAATTGCCCAGTCCCTCTTCCGAACGGGCTGCAAAATAGAACGTCAGGCCGTCAGCCATCAGGAAGGGGTAATTCAAGTCACCATCCACGTCCAGCCCCTCAATCACCTTTTTGTTCACAGGCTGTCCGGCCTCCATGTAGCAGGAAGTCAGCAGCATCCGTCCGTCACGCAGTTCCGACTGAAACATACGGTTGCCACGCTCCGTCTCAAACTCCGTTGACCTTCCATCCTTCGAAAGGCGCACGGTGCCCAGGTCGGCAGAGAATTTGTAAGCCTCCAGAAAATGCTTCTTGTCAACCACCACGGAATCCACGATGGTCACCCGGTCCGTACCCCGAAGCATCTGCAAGCCACGTCCACAGCGTTCCAACTGACTTTCCAGCTCCGCCGTGCTCTTTCGCTTGCGTTTGGCCAGTGCAATATCCTTTTTCAGTTTCTCCTCTGCCTTCGCAAACTGCAACTGCTGTATCTGCGTCTCAATGTCACCTGTCTGCTTCTGTCTGGAGGGGAAAAACAATGCCTTCTCCTCCTCTTCCTCTTCATCCAGCACTCTCACCTTTGGCTTTGCGTCTGGCTTTGCGTCCTGTGCGTATGCCGTAAGTGCAAAAATAGACAAAGAGAGCAGCAAAAATCTTAACGGAATCAATCGATATACCTTTTTCATACCTTTCATTTTTTTATGAGATTCCACTTCCTTATTGATAAAACCCTCTAAAAGGTTCGCAAATTTATGAATAAATTTTCTAACACACGATTTCTCTTGAAAAAATAACACCTTATTTGCTAAAATTCCACGATTGTAATGCCCGCACCGCCCAACTGCACATGCTCATCGCGGAAACTCTTGACGTTTGGTACCGTGGCCAGGTACTGACGGATGAGCGTCTTCAAGATGCCGTTGCCTGTGCCGTGCAAGATTCTTACCCTCGACACATTGGCCACCAGGGCATCGTCAATGTAATAGGTGATGGTCTGCAAAGCCTCGTCTCCCCGCATTCCCCTTACGTCGATGTCCTGGGAGAAAGCCAGCGTCTTGTTTCTGATTTCGTCCTGGGTCTGGGCTGAAATGAAAGTGGCTGCCCGACGCTGCTCCTTGGGGGGCTCGGCAGGCTCCAGACGATCCATCTTGACATTGGTGATGACAGAGCCAAAGGCCACGGTCGCCTCTTTTCCGCTGAGTCGCTGAATTTTTCCCGGCGTAGTGGTGCCCTTAATGCGAACATATTGACCGACTGTGAGGGGCACAGCGGACACGGAAGAGACTGAGGAATCAGAGGAAGGTAGCGATGCGGCGGCGGGCTTCTGCTTGCCCTTGTCCCGTGCCTTTGACTGGCGGCGACGCAGCTTCTCCATCTGCCGCTGAATGCGTTCGTCCATGGCGGCAGCATCCACGGCCTGCACCTCTTGTTTGAATTCATTGTGCGCCTGACGAATCTGCCGGGTACGCTCATTCTCAGCCTGAGCCTCCTTGATTTCCCGCACAGTCTGTTCGATACGGGCATTGGAGCGTTGCAACAATTCCTCGGCCTCAGCTTTTGCCTGGGCAATGATTTCCTGCCGTTTGGCATGGAGGCGGGCTATCTCCTGCTCATACTCCTCAATGGTCTGTTCCATCTGCTTTTCCTGCTGATGTACGGCCTGTCGCTTTTGCTCCCAGTAACGCTTGTCACGGACAATGTCCTGTAGGTATTTGTCGGAATTGATATAGTCTTTTCCTACGATTTCGGAGGCATCGGCAATGACTTCCTCTGGCAAGCCAATCTTCCTTGCAATCTCCACGGCAAACGAACTGCCAGGATTACCGATTTGCAACTGGAACAGTGGCTGCATCTGCTGTCGGTCATAGAGCATGGCACCATTGATGATGCCGTCGGTCTCCTGCGCCAAGTGTTTCAGGTTCTGGTAATGGGTGGTGATAACCCCGTAGGCATGACGTTGGTTGAAGCGTTTCAGCACAGCCTCCGCTATGGCACCACCAATCTGCGGCTCCGTTCCCGTGCCGAACTCATCGATGAGAATCAACGTGGAACCGTCGGCATGGCGCAGCATGTTCTTCATGTTCAGCAAGTGCGAGGAATAGGTCGAGAGGTCGTTCTCTATGGATTGTTCGTCGCCGATGTCAATGAAGATGTTGCGGAAAATGCCCGCCACGCTGCTGGGTGCCACGGGGATGGGCAAGCCACATTGAAGCATGTACTGCAACAGGCCCGTAGTCTTCAAGCAGACGGATTTTCCACCGGCATTGGGGCCTGAAATCAGCAGGATGCGGTTCTTTCGGTTGATATTGATTTCCAGGGGCACCACTCGCTTCGCCGCTGCCCCACTCCGCATTTCTGCCACGTTCTCCCGCTGGAATTTCATCTGTAGGAGGGGATGCACGGCCAGGCTCCAGTCTATCACCTGTTTGTCGGATATTGTCGGCTCCACACTGTTGGTCAGCTGGGTAAAACGTGCCTTGGCACGGATGAAGTCAATGTCAGCCAGAAACTCATAGCTATAGAGTATTTCCTGAATTTCAGGGCGCAAGGTCGCTGTGAACTCCAAGAGGATGCGCTTGATTTCGTGGCGCTCGTCGGCCTCCAGTTCCCGGATTCGGTTGTTAGCCTCCACCACTTCCGCCGGCTCAATGTAGATGGTGCGCCCCGTGTCGGATTCGTCGTGGACGATGCCCTTGATTTTCCGCTTCATGGCGGGAGCCACAGGAATGACCAACCGCCCGTCACGCAGGGTCGGTGCCACGTCCTTGTCAACCAGTCCGTCGCTCTTGGCCGATTTCATGATATTGGCCAAAATGCGAGAGACGCTGCCCGCCGTCGCCGCCAGTTCATGGCGTATGTCCCTCAATTGTGGGGATGCCGAGTCTTTCACGTTGCCGAATTTGTCGAGGATTTGGTCGATGCGCCGTACCAACTGCGGAAAGGTGCGCACATCCTCGCTCAACGAATGTAGCAGCTTGTATTTGTAGGGAAGGCTTCCCACAGCCCCCTCTTCTGCATCCATTTTGTCCGTTGGGGCATCCTCGCCATTGTCCAGCCTGCGCAGGAAATCGACGATGAGGCAAATAGTGTGGAGCGAACGTTGCAAGTCGAACATCTCCTGGACCTCCAGCCACGTGTTTTCGATGCGGGCATGTTTCAAGGCACCTCGCACATCGAAGAAATGCTGGTCGGGAAACTCCTCCTCTTGCAAAATGCGCACAAACTCCATCGTCTGACCGACTTCACGGCGTATCTTCTCCACGTCGTTCGAAAAGGCCATCTCCCCTACCCGCTGTTGACCCAACGGACAGAGACACAATTCGGCAATCCGTTCCCGTATCTTGTCGAACGATATTTTCTGTTCAAAATTATTCGGATATATCATTCTATATTCTAATTCCTAATACCCAATTCTTCCTTCAGGAATGCCGCCGTGATGCCCTTGCCTGAAAGCGCCACTTCCTCCGGCGTACCAGTCACCACGACCTCGCCGCCGCCTCGGCCACCCTCCGGCCCCATGTCAATCACGTAGTCGGCCAGCTTGATGACATCCAGGTTGTGCTCAATGACCAAGACCGTGTTGCCCTTGTTGACCAGACGGGCCAGGACATCCATCAGGATGCGAATGTCTTCAAAATGCAATCCCGTGGTCGGCTCGTCCAGGATGTAGAGCGTCTTGCCCGTGTCCTTCTTCGAAAGTTCCGTTGCCAGTTTCACGCGCTGACTCTCGCCGCCCGACAAGGTAGATGAGGGTTGTCCCAGCTTCACGTAACCCAGTCCGACGTCCTGTATCGTTTTGATTTTCGACAAGATTTGCGGCTGATTCTCGAAAAACTCCACAGCCTGGTTAATGGTCATGTCCAGCACGTCGGCAATGGATTTTCCCTTGAATCTCACCTCCAATGTCTCGCGGTTGTAGCGCTTTCCCCTACACTCCTCACAAGGCACAAGCACGTCGGGCAGGAAGTTCATTGCAATGGTTTTGTAGCCGTTGCCGCTACACGTCTCACAGCGTCCACCCTTTACATTGAAGGAGAAGCGTCCGGGCCTGTAGCCGCGCATTTTTGCCTCGGGCATTTCGATGAACAGTGCCCGGATGTCGGTGAACACGCCGGTATAAGTCGCTGGATTGGAGCGCGGTGTACGTCCCAATGGACTCTGGTCCACATTCACCACCTTGTCCACGTTCTTCAGTCCCTCGATGCGCTCGTAGGGCAAGGGGTCTTTCAGCGAACGGTAGAAAGCCTGCGACAAGATGGGTTGCAGCGTCTCGTTCACCAACGTCGATTTTCCGCTGCCGCTCACGCCCGTCACCACAATCAGCTTGCCCAACGGGAACTCCACGGTCACGTCCTTCAGGTTGTTACCCTTGGCCCCATAGACCACGATACTCTTTCCGTTCCCGGCTCTCCGCTCCGTGGGCACGTCAATCCGCCGCTCACCGTTCAGATACTGGGCCGTCAGCGTGTGGCGTTTCAGCATCTCGGCGGGCGTACCCTGAAACATCACCTCACCACCGTTCCGTCCAGCCTTGGGGCCCATGTCAATCACATAGTCGGAATGCGTCATCATGTCCTTGTCATGCTCCACGACGACGACGGTGTTTCCTTCATCGCGCAGTGCCTTCAGCGAGTTGATGAGCCGGATGTTGTCACGCTGATGCAGGCCGATACTCGGCTCGTCCAGGATGTAAAGCACATTCACCAGCTTCGCCCCGATTTGAGTGGCCAGACGGATGCGCTGACTTTCTCCGCCCGAAAGGCTCATGCTGCTGCGAGCCAATGAAAGGTAGTCAAGCCCCACATTCAGCAAAAACGAAAGTCTTGAACGTATCTCTTTGATAATCTCTGTTGCTACAGCTTTTTGTTTACCTTCCAGTTTATCCTCTACGGCGTTGAACCAATCGTAAAGTTCGTGCAAATCCATACAGGCCAATTCATGGATATTCTTCCCTGCGATGCGGAAGTGCAGGGCCTCCTGATTCAGGCGGGTACCATGGCAGACGGGACACTCCGTCACGCTGTCGAACGACTCAGCCCACTTCTGTGCCGAGGCTGAGGTCTCTGCATCCCGCAACTGGTGGATATATCGGGCCAGGCCCTCATACTCTGTATAAAAATCGCTGCTGGTGTGAATCAGTTCGGCCTTGATGCAAATGCGCTCCTGCCGTCCATAAATCATCTCGCGCACCACCTCCTCGGGCAAATCCTTCACCGGCGTGTTCAGGTCGTAGCCATGCGCCTCCAACACCGCCTCGATTTGGTGGAATATCAGGGCCTTCTTGGCCTTTCCCAGCGGAGCCAGCGCCCCTTCTGCCACCGACAGGCTGCGGTCGGGGATGATTTTGTCAACATCGGCCAGACTCACCACGCCCAGTCCCTTGCAATAGCTGCAGGCTCCGGCAGGCGAGTTGAACGAAAAGTTGTTGGGTGCCGGCTCATGGTAGCAGAGTCCCGTGGTGGGACACATCAACTGCTTTGAATAGTGTTTCAGGGTACCGCCGTTGCGCTCGGCCACCATCAGCTGTCCGTCGCCAATCTTCATCGCCACCTCGATGCTCTTTCTCAGTCGCTCCGCATCTTTGGCGTGGACAACCAGTTTATCTACCACCACCTCGATATTGTGGTTTTTGTATCGATCCACTTTCATGCCCGGCTCCACTTCCACCAGTTCACCATCGACCCGTGCCCAGAGATAGCCCTTCTTGCGGATGCTCTCGAACAACTCGCGGTAATGTCCCTTTCGGCTACGTACCATGGGGGCCAGGATGTAGATGCCCTGCCCCTCGTAGCGGCTGAGAATGCGGTCCTGCACCTGCTCCTCCGTGTATTTTACCATGCGTTCACCCGTCTCGTAGCTATACGCCTCACCAGCACGGGCAAACAACAGTCGCATGTAGTCGTAGATTTCCGTCACCGTGCCCACCGTCGAGCGCGGATTCTTGTTCGTCGTCTTCTGCTCAATGCTGATGACGGGCGAGAGTCCCGAAATCTTGTCCACATCAGGCCGTTCCATGTTGCCCAGGAAATTCCGCACGTAGGCCGAAAACGTCTCAATATAACGCCGTTGTCCCTCGGCAAACAGCGTGTCGAAGGCCAGCGACGACTTCCCGCTGCCACTCAGTCCCGTAATCACCGTCAGACTGTTGCGGGGAATCTTCACGTCTATATTTTTCAGGTTGTGGACGCGGGCGCCCTCAACTGTGATTTCATTATTCATCTTAAAACGTTAGAACGTTCAACGTAAAAGCGTAAAACAAAGTGCAAAGTTACGGTCTTTTTCGGGAAAATCCATGTGTTTGTCCGAAAACTTTTCCCTTTACCACTCAATACGGTACAACGCACCGCTCTTTCCGAAATGACGCAGAACTCTATCGGCGAATAGAGTTCTGCGTTGAGTTGAATAGAGTTCTGCGTGAAGTCGGATAGAGTTCTGCGTTGTTTTTAGAAAGGAAAAAGGAAAGGATTCTTCACTTATCTCCGTCGGTCTCGTCGCTCTCCTTATAGCCCTTCAGTACGTTGATGGCCTTCTTGATTTTATAGACGACACCGTCGCTACCCTCGGCTACGAGATTGAGGAAATAGACACCATCCTTGGCTGGACGCCCGCCGATGTGGCCATCCCAGATGCAGAGGCGGCCCGAAGTGGATTTCTCATGGGCAGAAGCCTGGGCATAGTCGCAGGAGGCCACTTTCTTGCCCCAACGGTTGAAGATGAAGGCGTCGAGCTTGACGATGGATTTGCAGGTGAGGATGAGGTAGTCGTTCTTGTCGTCACCGTTGGGAGAGATGCCGTCGGGACAGGTGAGAGCCGACTCAGGGACGCTGAACGTAATGGAATCGAGGTCGTTGATGTCGTAAAGCAGGGAACCGTTGTAGTAGCAGGCCACGGCAAACTTGATGTTGTAAGTGCCCGACTCGGTGATGTCAATCACGGTCTCGGCCTCCGTGGCTCCGGCACGGCGGATAAGCAGGTTGGCCCGCCCATGTTCCACCTTCCGCAATTGCCAGTCATAGATGCAGGAATATTCCTCATGGCCACTCATCTCGACAGAGCATCGAAGGCTGAGGGGTGCCTCCTCGGTGAAGGATTCCGACCCCAGAATGGTCACTTTCTCGTTTTTCTCTTTGGAGAAGTAGGTGACCGACGGCACGGCGGTGGGAATGGCGGTCTGGGCTGCTGACTCAACACAGAGGAGACAGAGCAGACTGAGGAGGGAGAGAAATTTGAAAGCGAAGGATTTCATGTAGAGGGTTTCTTTTTGTTTATGTATTAGAAACGCAAAGTTAGGGGTTTTATGCTGCTTTCCATGGCTTTTTTGTCAGTTTTTGCATAGTTGGGCGAGAAAAAGTAGGTGGGAATGATAAAAAATCACTAATTTTGCGGAAAAGAATCGAAGAAAATTAAAAGCTAAGAGTGAAAATGAAGAACATAATCTTTTTTCTGCTCTGCCTGATGTCCGTGGCCACGGGCTATGCGCAGACAGATTGCAGGCTGACGCATAAGGTGGCCAAGAAGGAGACGATTTATGGCATTTCACACCTTTACGGCATCAGCGAGCAGGAGTTGGTGGAGGCGAATCCGCAGATTGCGGAAAAGGGACTGAAAAAGAAGATGGAGTTGTGCATCCCGTACAGCAAGGCGTACCGCGACTCGGTGCGACAGGAGATGGAAGCCAGGCTGCAAGCGGAACGGAGGGCGCAGTTGAAAGGACTGAAGACCATCCGGCTGGCTGTCATCCTGCCGTTTTCGCTCAACCAAGCGACTCCGACGGCTGAGGACGAGAAGATGGTGGATTTCTACCGAGGTGTGTTGCTGACGGTCGATTCGCTGAAGAAGGAGGGGGTGAACCTCAACATCCACACGTTTGATGAGAGTACGGCGAACATCCGCAACGTACTGAGTGAGGTGGAAGGCCAGGGCGCAGACCTGATTATCGGGCCTGGACGTCCCAACAATGTGAATGCCGTGGCTGCATTCGCCCAGATGTGCCATGTGCCGCTGGTACTGCCATTTACCAACAGCGAGACGATTGTCAGCGGACGCCCCTACGTGTTCCAGTGCAACACGCTGCAGGCAAACCATTACCCGAAGATTTTCAATCGTTTTGCAAACTACCACAAAGACGACAACGTGATTGTGATTGACATGGAGGATCGTTCAGGAGATTCGGACTACATCACTTACTTCACCAATGCCCTGCGGCAGAACGGCATCAACTATAAGCGTGTGGCCTTTGCCAACATTGACGAGGAGTTGGTGCCCATAATGAGTCTGAGCCAGAACAATGCCCTGGTGCCGTCGTCGGTGTGGGCTGGCAGTTTCGACATGCTTTGCCTGAAGCTGAACGACCTGAACCTGACGGCAGACTACCGCTTGCAATTGTTTGGTACGCCCGAATGGCAGACGCTGACGACGAAGAGCCAGAAGAATCTGCTGAAATATAATGCCACGTATTTCTCCACATTCTTCACCAACACGCTGTCAACGAGAACAAAGCGGTTCTGCACCCTGTTTGAGCAGAGTTTCGGGAAAGCGCAGTATGCCAGCTATCCACGCTATGCGGAGATGGGGCACGACATTTCGGCTTTCTTCCTGACGGCCCTGCAACGGTATGGCGACAAAATGACGGAGTACGTGCATGAGCATGACTACAATTCGCTGCAACTGCCCCTGCACTTTGTGCGGAAGGCCGACCAAAGCGGATTTGTGAACACTGCCACCTATATTATTTCGTACAAGTCGGACGGCAGTGTGAATTTGAATACGTTTTAAGAATTGCCCCCTCCCCTTTCAAGGCGAGGACAGGGCAAGGAGGAACGCCTTACGAAGGACGTTCTAAATGATAAATGGTAAATGGCAAAGAGTAACTATTTTATACTTTTCCTGCTGTGTTTCAGTCTGTCCGCTTCGGCGCAGGTCGGAGAACGCCGCACCGATCTTTCAGTGGGTGTGACAGGAGGCTACTTGCTGAACCGAAGAAGTTTTCAGCCAAAAATCAAGCAGACTTATCAGCAAGGACCGATGTTCGGCTTTGCGGCTCGCTACATTTGTGAGAAGTATTTCACCTGTATTGCCGGTGTACAAGCGGAACTGAACTACAACAACCTGGGTTGGCAGGAAAGGATTGAGGACGGCTCGAACAATACGTACTCGCGTGACCTCCACTACATTGAAATGCCAATTCTGATGCAGATGGGATGGGGCCGCGAAGTGAAGGGATTCAAGTTTGTCTTCATGGCCGGACCGCAGTTTGGCCTTTGCATAGGTGACGTGGAGCACTATGGTGGCGACCCGTGGGATGTCAGCCGCCGCCCACAGCACGTGACTTATCAGTATGGCAAGTCACTGGACCGCAAGTTCGATTACGGAATTGCTGCCGGATTGGGACTGGAATTTTCGTCAGCCATCGGCCATTTCATCCTGGAGGGACGCTTCTACTACGGACTGGGCGACTGTTTCGACAGCAGCAAGAAAGGCTACTTCGGACGCTCGGCCAATCAAACCATTTACGGAAAGCTGACCTACCTTTTCGACCTTGTGAAGACAAAGAATTGTACACGAAAGTAAAGACAGGTACAACGTACAAACTTAAAAGCTGAAAACATTCTACTGAAAAAATAAAAAGCGTGGACTTGGCCAATGTGTCAAGTCCACGCGCTTGTTATTATCAGTAAAAATGCCTATCGGATGAAGAGCAGTTCGCGATACTTTGGCAGAGGCCAGAGGGCATCGTCAACGATGAGCTCAAGTTTGTCAATCTGGCGACGGATGGTGTCGAACATGGGAGCGATGGTGTCGTGGTAGGCAACGGCCTTTGCATGTTCATCTTCAATCTTGTTGGCCACCTTGCGGGCTGCGACAAGTTCTTCCACCTGCGTCTCGATGCTGGCAGTGCGACGGGCAATGTCCTTGATGAGCTTGAGGTTGCGGGCGTTGAGTTCGTCGGCCTCCTCGGCGGGGAGCACGTTGCGCATACGCTCCACGTTGCGCAGAAGCTGGCTCTGGTAGCTGGTGGCCACGGGGATGATGTGGTTCATCGAGAGGTCGCCGAGCACACGGGCTTCAATCTGAATCTTCTTCGTGTAGGTCTCCCACTTCACTTCGTTGCGGGCTTCGAGCTCTTTCTTCGTCATCACGCCGAGGCTCTCGAACATGGCAATGCTCTCTGGGTCGAGATAACGCTCGAAGATGACTGGGCAAGAAGTCTCCACGTCAAGACCGCGCTTGGCAGCTTCAGCCTTCCATTCGTCGCTGTAGCCGTTGCCGTCGAAGCGGATGGGCTTACATGCCTTGATG
>CAJONZ010000007.1 GCA_905236065.1 uncultured Bacteroidaceae bacterium
AACATCGTGAAGAAGGTGGCTGGCAAGAGCGCTGGTCCTGCAGCAAAGAACGTGATCTTCCTTTCTGCTGACGCATTCGGCGTACTGCCTCCAGTATCTATCCTCACTCCAGAGCAGACTCAGTACTACTTCCTCTCTGGTTTCACTGCAAAGCTGGCAGGTACAGAGCGTGGCATCACTGAGCCAACTCCAACCTTCTCTGCTTGCTTCGGTCAGGCATTCTTGGAGCTTCACCCAACAAAGTATGCTGAGGAGCTCGTGAAGAAGATGCAGAAGAGCGGTGCCAAGGCTTACCTCGTAAACACTGGCTGGAACGGTACTGGCAAGCGTATCTCTATTCCTGACACTCGTGGTATCATCGATGCCATCCTCGACGGTTCTATCCTGAAGGCTGAGACCAAGAAGATCCCATTCTTCGACTTTGAGGTTCCAACAGCATTGCCAAACGTAAATCCTGCCATCCTCGACCCACGCGACACTTATGCTGACGCTTCTGTATGGGAAGAGAAGGCTAAGGATCTTGCTGGCCGCTTCATCAAGAACTTCAACAAATATACTACGAACGAGGCAGGCAAGGCTTTGGTTGCCGCTGGTCCAAAACTCTAAACTACACATTATTTATAATAATAGAAAGGTGCAGTCCACAGCGGGCTGCATCTTTTTTTGTGCCTTTTTCCGTCGGAGTACCCAGAAAAGCGGGGAAAAAATTGACGGATTCCGATAAAAGCAGTACCTTTGAAACGTGGAAACCGTTATTGACAGTTGGCAATTCACGATTGGCTTCGTCGAACGATAAAGTTCATAGCGCATAATTCATAATGGGTATGTTTGAATATTTGTATGACCAAATCAATGACCCGAATGTGAACATCATTGGGTCGCTTTATAAGTTACTGCTAAGTATTTTGTTGGGAGCCGTGATTGGTCTTGAGCGCCGTCACAAAGGCCAGATTGCCGGTATGCGCACGTTTGCACTCATTACGATGGGTGCGACGTTGGCCATGCTGGTGTCTATCTACATTCCACAGGAATACTTAGGATTGAAAAACGGTGACCCAGGCCGTATCGCCGCACAAGTCATTTCGGGTATCGGTTTCTTGGGCGCAGGTGCCATTATTCAGATGAAGGGCTCGGTGAGGGGACTCACCACGGCGGCGAGCATCTGGATGGCTGCCTGCATTGGATTGGCTGTTGGCTCTGGCATGTATGTGGTTGCCACCATTGCTTGTTTCCTCATCATCTTTGTGCTTCTTACGCTTGAACTCTGCGAGAAGCACCTTTTCAAGGGTAACGAGCAGAAGATTGTGCGTCTGAAAGTCAACAAAATCGTTACGGACGCTTCAGTATATCGCCAGAGTTTCAAGAAATTCCGTGTTCACGTAAGCGACGAATTCCTGCGTTACGATTACACGTTGGGAACGACGACCATCAATTTCATGGTTCGCAGCCGTGACAACACCAATTTCATTGGCCTTTTCAACCAGCTACATGCTCAAGGCGATATCCTTTCGCTGACTTTGACCAATGAGGTGAACAATTAAAGCATTAGAAGTTAAAGGGAAGTTAAAAGGAAGTTACCGCTTTGCTTGGAAGTTAAAGGGACGTATGTGATGTTGGTCAAGTAGAAGTATTGTCCTTTTAACTTCCCTTTAACTCCCTTTCTATTCCTTTCCATTCCCTTATTCAACTGTTTCCCATTTGAAAATAGCGCTACCTGATGTCGTGATTCCTTTTTTTGCCTTATAGCCAGGTTCGTTGATGCCCAAACCCTGCAGGCTCACGGTGCCATCCGTTGCCTCAATGGTTTTCTCGGCATTGATGCCAATGGCAAGTGTACCAGGGAGGCTGAGGCTGATGTTTGTCCCGCTGAAATACAGGTAACCGCCGTTGAAGACCGTCGTCGTGGTTTTCAGGTTGTTTCCTTTGATGCCGTTGCTGTTGTAGCCGCTGACCGTGCCGGTGATGTTGCCACCGCTGAAGTAGGCCGCATAGTTTGACTGAATGCCACAGGACTCGTCGCCTGCGACGTTGAGGTTGATGGTGCCCCCCGTCATGTAAATCAACGAGTCGGCCTTCAGTCCCTTGGCATCGTAATTTGTTACGTCCAGATTCAGTGTGCCGCCGTTGATGTAAGCGGTGCCATAGTCGTCACAGTCGATGAGGTCGCCTTCCACATTCGAAAAAGTGAGTGTGCCTCCGTTGATTTTGAAGTAGTTGTTCTCTGGGTCCCCGTCTGCCTTGCCGCAGTGGATGCCATCGCCGGCGGCACCGAGGATGTTGATGTAGCCAGTTGATTTCTTGATTTGCAAATATTCCTTGGCTGCCAAAGCATGGCGTACCTTTCCCGTGATGTTCAGCACACCGCCGCCTTGGATTTCGAGGTGTCCCTTGGTGTAGAAGGTGCCTTTCTTTTCATTCAAGACGTTGTCACAGAGTGTGTTGACGGTTTTTTCCTGTAGGATGAGCGCCACACGTTTTCCGCTGTTGATGTGGATGGCGGGCTCCGTGCCCGTGCTGGTCAGGTCGAGTCCGGCCAGCAAAAGGGTGAGCTTGTAAGGGCTGTTGATGGTCAGTGAGCCGCTGGTTGAGGCACCTTTGACCCTGTAGTAATATTCAGTGGTGATGGATTCGTCGAGCGTCAGTACCACGTCGGTGTTGCTGCCGCTGGTGCAGGTCAGGCCCACGGCCCTTTCGGGGATGCTTACGTCGGCAGTAGTACCGTTGAAGGTAATATCGACAAAGATGGGCGTGGGGATGGTGATCTGTTCCTCTTCGTTGTTGCTGTCTTCGTCGTTATTGGTGCAGGCAAATGCCAAGGCACATAGCCCTGCTAATAGAAGTACATGTCTCATAATTAGAATTCAAAATTGTAGCCTGCGCCAATAAGGTGGCCGTTTGGTTCATCGTCGTCGTTCTCGGTCTGAAAGCGGTAGAACACCTTCAGACGGTGCCTTTGGCTGAGTTTGATGCCTGTGCCTGCCGTGAATTTCCACTTCTGCGCATTGTAATTCAGACCTTGTCCGTAATCTACCGATGCGAACGGACTGAAAGCACTTCGGCGGATGTCGTATTCTGCTGTGAGTTTTGAGCGCAACACCCATTTGTTTTTGGCCTGCTTGTTTTTGGTATAGATTGCCACGGTGGATGTGGTGTCGCAGTAGGTGAACCAGTTCCCCGCTTCGTCATATCGCTCCTTGTAGCGTATCTTGTCCCGGTACTCGGTCTTTCTCGTATCGGCACTGTAGTAATGGTTGAATTGCAGCGTCTCTTTCAGCGAGAACGACCAGCGTTTGTTGGGTTTGTAGGTGAAGGAGGCGCCCAGGTTTACGCGGCTGCGTTCCCGCCAATATCTGTCCGTGTAGTTGAGTCCGATATTATAGCCGGAGGTATAGCCTTCGATGACAGGCGTGAACACGCCGTCGCCTGCATAGTCGAATTTGTCATCCTCATAGACAACATGGCGGGGCTTGAGCTTGTAGGCGTTTTCCCACGCCCCAAGCTTCTGCGACCAGATGTGTTCGTAGCTTAGTTCCACCTTCAGGTTGTATCGCTTTCGGCTGATGAGTTTGTAGGCCGCACTCAGTTCCAAGTCGATGCGTTCCGTCCTGCGGGTTTTGTCTTGTGAGCGGAAATTGCCCGTCAGTCCGATGCTGAGGCGGTTTTCCATCAGTTTCTTCTCTGCGCCTACGCTGAGGTCGAGGCCAAAGTCATTGTCGCTTTGACCCAGGACGGGCAGGGAGAAGAGGATCAGCGCCAGGGGTAGAAAACGTTCTTTGTGTCTCATTCCGTTCTGTGTATTATTGCTCCTTTGCCTGTGGCTTTAGCTGTATTCCTTTGGCATTTTGATGATGGATTCGTCCTCCTCCTCGGTGTTGTAATAGATTTTGATGAGTGCCATGTCCTTGAGGAAATCAATGGAGCCGACGGTCACCCTTGTGATGTCAAGGCCGGTACGCTCCTTCAGGTCGGCAATCAGCTCTTGGCGTTTGTCGGGACGAATGAGGTCAATCTTGTCGTATTTGATGAATTTTGACGAAAGACTCTTCACCAGCATGTTGGCTTCTGCCAGCCATACGCCGAAAATAAAGATGCAGTCAGTCAGAACCAATTCACCGATGGAAGTCATCAGTGGGCCGGCAAACTCAGGATGCTTGGGCGAGATGTCGGCTGCCCAGGCCAATCCGTTGATGGCAGCCAGCGAGATGATGAGGAAGAGATAGGTCATTTCGCGGATGGGCACACTCTCGGTGCGGTAGCGCATGATGCAGAAAATGGCAAAGAGTCCCATGGCGATACCCGTCTTTATCTTGGCGTCTCCCATCAGGTGAATCAGCATGAAGATGCAGAATCCCACCAGGATGTAGGTGAAGAAAAAGTCCTTTCTCCGAGCCTTCGGGAAGTAGAAGCAGCGGGCAATGATAACGGTGAAAATCGTGTTGGTGATAAGGCGCAGCAGAAGGTCAAGAATGCGGCAGGTGTCGCTTGAGAGTACTGCAAAGAAATCGTTTAGTGTGTCCATCTTGTTTACGTTTTTGCGGTTTTATGGTTCTGCGGTTTTTAGATTTCGTGGTTGATGAAGGTGCGCCCATTGATTTTCTGTAGGTAGCGCAGCTTCGGTTTGAAGTTGTTTTGTTTCAGGTCGGGGTCGGTCAGTGCCATACCGATGCAGCATTTTGAAAAGCCCGTCGGATGGATGTGGATGTCCTTCAGCAGGTTGACGACGGGTGAATAGACATTCCCGTCGCGTTTCAGCTCGATGATGACAAGCTGATCCGTGCCGTGGTCGTAGGTTGTTTCAAAGTTGTGGAATTGAATGTTGAAGTCAATGGTTAGTCGTTCGGTTTTCTCCTTGTTTACCAAAGTCACGCGGTCGAATTGGTTGCGCACCACCGCGTTCAGCAGGTCAAGGTTCATGCCCGTTTTCCGCTGCACCAGCTCATGTACCCCCTCTGTGTTGCGGAAGTCCTCCTGCGAGGGCACCTCGATGCGCTTTTTCTTGGTTCGGGCGTGGTTGTTCTTTCTTTTTACCTCCAGAAAAGTCAGGCCGCTTGCCACGTAGGTTCTGACCCTTACCTTCACACGTTTGGCATGTTTGTTGTGGTGCATCATGTACATGGCATGGCTGTCCGTGTCGTAGTAGGTCGTGCAATACGGAATAATTCGGTTCTCCAGCGTCTCCTGCACGTAGTATTTGTCTTGCAGCAGTTTCAGCAGCTCCACCAGTTGATACTTTGAAGCCACATATTTCGTGTCGAGGCGATTCATCAAGCGAATCCCCGACATCTCTTCCAGGGTAATGGGCGACATTGAGTTCAACAATGACAAGATTTGTTGGTCAGTGTCCATTTTGTGTGAGATTGGAAATTGAAGATTGAAGATTGCCGTGCGGATGGCACAGCCAATAATCTTCAATCTTCAATCTGGTTATACCGTCATAATTTCCTTGTTCTTGGCCTCCAGCATTCCATCAATCTGCTTGATGTACTTGTCGTGAATCTTCTGTACCTTCTCCTCTGAGTCTTTCTCCACATCTTCGGGCACACCGTTTTTCACGGACTTCTTCAGCTTTTCAATAGCCTCGCGGCGGGCATTTCGCACACTCACCTTGGCATTCTCAGCCTCCTTCGCACACTGCTTGGTCAAGTCCCTACGGCGTTCCTCCGTCAAGGGTGGAATGCCCAGACGGATGATTTCACCGTTGTTCTCAGGCATGATGCCGACATTCGAGTCGATGATGGCCTTCTCAATGGGCTTGAACATGTTCTTGTCCCATGGCTTGATGGCAATGGTGCGTGCGTCGGGCGTGGTGATGCTGCTGACATTGTTCAGCGGCACCTTGCTGCCGTATGAGTCAACCCTCACTTCGTCGAGGATATGGACATTGGCCCTACCTGCACGGATGCGTGCCAAGGTCTCCTCCAGATGCATCACGGCCATTTCCATCGCCTCTTCCGCATCGTTGATATAAATTTTTACGTCGTCCATTATAATAATATAGTTTAACGTTTATGGTTTAGCGTTTAGATACTTGTTTGGATATTTGGTTTAAAGTTTAGGGCTTAGTTTTTAGAGACTTTAGCTTTTGTTTTTAAACATTATGATGTCGCAAATTCTACCTAAAGTCTCTAAAAACTAAACCCTGAACTTTAAATAATCGTACATCCCTCGCACGGCTTCAGCTGCTTGAAGAAGTCATTGCCCTTGTCATCGACCAGGATGAAGGCGGGGAAGTCCTCCACCTCAATCTTCCAGATAGCCTCCATGCCGAGCTCTGGGTATTCCACACACTCAATGCTCTTGATGTTGTTCTGGGCCAGGATGGCAGCAGGGCCACCGATGGAGCCGAGGTAGAAGCCGCCATGGTCTTTGCAGGCATTCGTCACGTCAATCGAGCGGTTGCCCTTGGCCAGCATGATGCGACTGCCGCCGTGATCTTGGAACTCATACACGTAGGGATCCATGCGTCCGGCAGTGGTCGGGCCCATCGAACCACAAGCCATGCCTGCAGGCGTCTTGGCCGGTCCGGCATAGTAGATGGGATGGTCTTTCAGATACTGTGGCATCTCCTCGCCGGCATCCAGACGCGCCTTAATCTTGGCATGGGCAATGTCGCGGCCCACGATGATGGTTCCGTTCAGGCTCAAGCGGGTCGATACGGGGTACTGGCTCAGTTGCTTGCAAATCTCGTCCATCGGGCGGTTCAGGTCAACCTTCACCACGTCGCCCTCGCCGGCCTGACGCAGTTCCTCTGGGATGAGCTCGTAGGGCTTGTCATCCATCTTCTCAATCCAGATACCGTCCTTGTTAATCTTCGCCTTGATGTTGCGGTCGGCAGAGCAGGAAACACCCAGACCGATGGGGCAGCTGGCACCGTGGCGAGGCAGACGAACCACGCGGACATCGTGTGCCATGTACTTGCCGCCGAACTGGGCACCCAGACCAATCTTGTAAGCCTCCTGCAAGAGTTGTTTCTCCAGCTCCATGTCGCGGAAGGCACGGCCCGTCTCGTCACCCGTCGTTGGCAACGAATCGTAATAGTGGGTCGAGGCCAGCTTCACCGTCAGCAAGTTCTTCTCTGCCGACGTGCCGCCGATGACAATGGCGATGTGGTAGGGCGGGCAGGCTGCTGTGCCCAGGCTCTTCATCTTCTCCACAAGGAAGGGGATGAGTGTGCCAGGATTCTGGATGCGGGCCTTCGTTTCCTGATACAGGTACGTCTTGTTGGCCGAACCACCACCCTTCGTCACCATCAGGAAGCGGTACTCCATGCCCTCCGTTGCCTCGATGTCAATCTGGGCGGGCAGGTTGCACTTTGTGTTCACCTCGTTGTACATGTCGAGCGGAGCATTCTGCGAGTAGCGCAGGTTCTCCTCCGTGTAAGTCTTATACACACCCTTTGCCAGGGCCTCCTCGTCGCAGAAGTTCGTCCACACCTGCTGACCCTTCTCGCCGTGGATGATGGCCGTACCCGTATCCTGACAGAGGGGCAACTGTCCCTTGGCGGCCACCTCTGCATTGCGCAGGAAGGTGAGTGCCACATACTTGTCGTTGGCCGAAGCCTCCGGGTCGCGCAGAATCTTCGCCACTTGTAGGTTGTGGGAGCGGCGGAGCAGGAAACTCACGTCACGGAAGGCGGCATTTGCCATCCGGGTGAGTGCCTCCGGGGTTACCTTGAGGATGGGAGTCCCCTCAAACTCACTGACACTGACCCCTTCCTGGGTCAGCAGATAATACTCCGTGTCGTCCTTACCGAGTTGGAACATTGGAGCGTACTTGAAAGCTGGTGCTTGAGCCATAGTCCTATTAGATTTTTATGTGTAGTTGAATAAAATTTTATATGATTGAATGGAGTCGTACATCGTACATGGTAAATGGAACATGACATACGTCTTCATTCTGTGGCAAAGATAACACTTTGATTTTAACAACGCAAAAAAAAACGGGAAAATTGCAGAAAAAAGCCCAAAAATGAAGTGCGAAAACGAAACGGACGATAGGCCTCAAACAGCGATGGCCGCCTCTTACTTGCATTCCTTCAGTTCGCGCTTTAAGCTGGAACGGGGTACGCCCAAGGTGATGGCTCGTTCGAAGTCGCGTCGTGCCTGGTGGAAATCCCTCCTGTCTTTGTGGATGTATGCCCTTGTCAGTATCATGTTTCGGTTCTCCGGCTCCAGTTCAATGGCTTTGTCGAGGTCGAGCACGGCGAGTTCCAGTTGGTTCTGTTCGGCTTCAATTTCAGCCCTTACTGCGTAGAGTTCAGCCCGTTCGGGGTATTGACCGATGAGGGCAGAAAGCCGAGTCATGGCTTCGCCCGCCTTCCCTTCTCGCTGCAACAGGATGGCCATGCCGAGTTGTGCCGAATAGTCCTGGGGCACAATGGCCATCAGTCGCTCGTAGAATATCTGCGCCTTGGCGTAGTCTTGCCGTTGTTGGTGGATGAAGGCACAGCCGCGCAGAGCGTCCACGTTGTGTGCATCGACGTCGATGATTTTTTCATAGTCGAGCAGGGCTTTGGTGTAGTTGCCCAGTTGGAAGTAGAGGCTGGCTCGTGCTCCGAGCATGGTGACGTTCAGGGGAGTGATGGCCAAGGCCCGTCCGTAGCTGTCGATGGCTTTCAGGGGAAGCCCCTGTGCCTCTTGCACTTTTGCCAAGTTGGTATAGACGAGGGCATTTCGGTAGTCTGTGGGGGCAAGGCTCAAAGCACGGCGAAAGCAGGTCTCTGCCTGTCGCAGGGAGTCGGCCTTGGCTGCGGCAATGCCACGTTCCACCCATTGCTCGTAGGTTTGGGCAAGGGAGGAGGTTGAAAATAGAAAGTGAAAAGCTAAAACCAGTAGAACCTTACCATGTGTCATGTTGCATATTCCATTTTAAACTTTTCAATAGGCTGCCCTGTATTTGTCTTCGTTTTCATCTTCCAGCATGGAGAGGTAGGAGTGGTAGCGGGATTCGCTGATGTCGTGGCGCTGCACGGCTTCAAGCACGGCGCAATGAGGCTCGTGGGTGTGGGTGCAGTTGTGGAATTTGCATTGCTTGGAGAAGTGGAAGATTTCCTTGAAGTAGTGACCGATTTCCTCGCGCTTCATGTCGAAGGTGCCGAAGCCTTTGATGCCTGGGGTATCGATGATGTAGCCGCCGTCGGTCTCGAACATTTCGGAGAAGGTGGTGGTGTGCTTGCCCGTGTTGTAGGCATCGGAGATGTCGTCGGTCTTCAGTTGCAGGTGGGGGAAGAGGGTGTTGATGAGGGTGGATTTTCCCACGCCGCTGTTGCCAGACAGGAGGGTGACTTTCCCTTTCAGCAGCTTCCGCAGTGCCTCCACGCCTTCGCCAGTGGTGGCGGAGATTTTGTGGCAAGGGTAGCCGATGGTCTCGTAGAGATTGACCACGCCTTCCAGATAGTCGGCCCATTCGTCGGTAATGAGGTCGATTTTGTTGATGATGAGGCTGACGGGTACCCTGTATGCCTCGGCACTGGCGAGAAAGCGGTCGATGAAGGTCAGCGAGGTTTCAGGCTGTGTCAGCGTGACGATGAGGAAACACTGATCCACGTTGGCAGCCAGGATGTGCGACTGCTTGCTCAGGTTGGCCGACTTGCGGATGATGTAGTTTTTTCGGTCGGCCACGGCGGTTATCAGTCCGGCGTTTTCCTCCAGCTGCGGAGTGAAATCGACCCGGTCGCCGATGGCCACGGGATTGGTGGTGCGGATGCCTTTGATGCGGAAGTTTCCTTTCACTTTGCATTCATAGACATCCCCCGTCTCGTCGGCTTTCACCGTGTAGCTGTAGCCAGTATTTCGTATGATGAGTCCAGTCATGGAGAAATAATCCTCTCCGCCCTTCGGGCACCTCCCCCATCATGGGGAGAGGGCCTGCGGGGAGCATTTTTAGGGTTTTACAAATACTTTTTTGACGTCGTTTCCGTCGGTCTTTTCCAAATAGATGCCGCTGGCAGGACGATGTTCCAGCTCTACGCCCTGAAGCGTGAAGAAGCGGGTGGGGCTGGGCTGAGTGTCGGAAACAGACGGAATGTTTGTGGGGAAGGATACCTCCACGTCGGTCTCCTCAATGACCCAGCGCAGACGGGTGCGGTCGGCATGGATACTGAAGAACTCCAGTGGGCCACCCTTGCCGTCGGCATCGGCTGCACCTACGTTGAAGAGACGGTTGGCAGCCTCCGTGGCGTCCATGTAGAAGGCCATCTTGCCGTTGTCCTGCTTGGCGTAGTAGGGACGGATGGCGACGGGCTGGATGGAGAGCTGGTTCTCAATCTGCAAGTATTGTCCGTCGGACAGGTTGCGTACATAGGCATAACCATTACCGGCTGACTCGAAAGCCCATAAGGCGGCGGGGTTGCTGGCGATGGCATCCTTCTTGCCGGCATTGATGTCGTTGTCCGACAAGCCGATACGATAGACCAGCGGGTCGTTGTCGCCGTTCCCGCTGTTCAGGGCATAGAGGTAGCGCCGCTGAATGGACGTGTTGGCATCAGCGTCGCGGGCGCTGGGGTGTTGGCCGTAGCTGTAGATGTTGTAGGCAAGTTCGGTGGAGAACCCGTCGAAGGTGTAGATGCGTGTGCCGTTGAAAGTGGTCATGGCCTGGGTGAGCGTTGCCACCTGTGCGTCAATCTCTTCCTGAGGGGTTTGCTCCGTGACGCCCTTGGCAAAGGCCTGTGCGTCGGCAATTGCATTCATCAGTTGGGCAATGGCCTCGGTGGGGTAGCCCAGTGTCACGTCGGCCTGTGCGCCGTTGGCCAGTTTCAGGGCGCTTTCTACTGTGGCATTGAATTTCGTGAGGAAAACGCCTATCAACGAGGCATCGACCTCGACCAGCGTGAATACCATGTCGGCGCGGTCGAAGGTGCCGGAGCCCCAGAACCAGTCGTCGGCGAAGCCACGGGCGCGTATCTGCTGGTTGCTGGCAGCAGCACTGTTGATGCGATACATGGACACCGCCCCAAACAAGCCCGACTGCGACGGCTGTTGGTCGCCCGTGTAGTTGATGGTCAGCGTAGTGGCCTGGTCGGAAGTGCCGATGCGGTCGGCCCCGCTGAGGGTGGCATTCCGGGCAGCAATGTATTTCTTGTTACCGTAGTTACGGATGCTGTAGCCACCCTCCACCGGCGTAATCACCCAGAGCAGGTCGGGATTGTCCCAAAGGTAGTCCTCCGTCGTTCCCAGTGTGCCGTTGGCGTTGAAGGTGAGGTATTTCGGCGTTCCTTGTAGCGTGGTGCTTGAGTTGTAGGGCACCGTGGCGTAGTTGACGATGCGGTAGAGCTTACCCTCGGTGGGTACGAATGGATTGGTGCCAGCCCGTGTGCCACCACCGGGACGCATGTACTCGTCGTTGACCGATACCGTGGCGGAGTAGAGCGATTCCACTCCGTCCTGTCCGACGGCTTTCAGACGGAAATAATACACCTTGTCAGCAGTCAGTCCTGTTACCGTCGTCTTGATGACACTGCCCGCCAGTCGTTGAATCTCCGTGAACGTCTTGCCATCTTCCGACTGTTCCACTACGACGGCTTCCGTGTTCTCTTTGTCGCCGTTCGTCCAAGTCAGCTCTGCCGTCGTGGCATTCAGCAACTTTGCTTCGGGATTAAGCGGATACATCAGGTAGCTGCTCTTCTGTGCCAGGCTGTTCACATAGTGTTCTATGTTGGTGTAGCCGCCACCCAGCGTGTAGCCGTTGGCATCGTCCACCGCTGGATTCAGTCCGTTCTCCCTTTCCCAGTCGTCAGCCATGCCGTCGTTGTCGCTGTCTGCAGGCTTGGGCCCGTTGGCCACCGTGCCGATGCCGCCCAGGTCGTCCTCGTTGGCAATGAAGCTACCCTTTTTGCCCAGCGAGGTCAGCTGTTCCAGGATGCGTTGGTCGTGTGAGTCTCGTACCCGTGAGGCTCCCACATGATCTACAATCGTCTGGTAGGCCTGCTCCGCCGTTTCCACATTCATGGGGTGGGTGGTATTGAAGTTGGGTCGGGCCATGGCCGTGGCATTGTGGTGGTCGGTGATGAGCGTACCGTTGAGCACCCCGTCGCAGTTGCCGTCGAAATAGTTCCCGGCACTGTACAGGTGGTCGGTTTCCGTCCAGTCGTCGAAGTACTTGGCCGAACCGTTGGGGCCAGCAATGAAGTAGTTGTTCATCACATCCTGGTAGTTGTCGGCAGCCGAGTGTCCGCCGATGATGCCCATGCCGTAGTTATACACCACGTTATTGTAATATTGCAGGTAGCACTTCATCTTCGGGTTTCGGCTCTTGTTGTCGGCCCACAGGCAGTGGTGGATGGTCCAGTTGCGTGTACCGTCGGTGATGGAGCCGAATCGTTGCGGCTCAATGCCCTCCGCATTGATGCAGTACTGCCAGGTCACGTTGTTGGCATCCTTGATGTGTACGTTGTCCCAGGGTCCCCACGACACGGAGCAGTGGTCCATGATGAAGTTCTCGCACTCGTCCAGCGTCAGCGTACACTTGCTGCTGTTCACGCTCTTGCCGCCCCTCATGCGGATGTAGCGCATGATGACGTTCTTTGCCTTCGAAGCGATGACTCGTCCGCCGTAGATGGTGATGCCCTCGCCCGGCGCCGTCTGTCCGGCGATGGTGATGTTGCTGGCAATGGTGATGCTCTTGCCCGTGATGTCGATGACACCGCCCACGTCGAAAACCACGAAACGGTTCGACTGGCTGACCGCATCGGCCAATGAGCCTGTACCCGCCGCATTCAGGTTCGTCACGTGTACCACTTGCTGGCCCCTGCCGCCCGAAGCGTAGGCGCCATATCCCTCAGCACCGGGAAAGGCCAACTGCTGTGCCTGCACCGCGCAGGCACACATTCCTAAGAAAAAGGAAAGAAGGTATTTCATGTTTTCACTGATTGTTTAGTTCCCTATAACTTCATTCGTTGCTCCACTGTGTCCCAGTCAACAATCTGCCAGAGGGCTGCGAGGTGGTCGGGACGGCGGTTCTGATAGTCGAGATAGTAGGCATGTTCCCAGACGTCGAATGTCAGCAAGGGACACAGGCCGTGCTGTACGGGATTGGCCGCGTTCCCTTCTTGTGTGATGACGAGGTGTCCGTCTTTGTTGGCTGACAGCCATACCCAGCCCGAGCCGAAGAGCGTAGTTCCAGCCTTCTGGAACGCCTCCTTAAACGCCTCGAACGAGCCAAAGTCACGCACGATGGCTGCGGCAATCCTACCCGTCGGGGCATTGTCCTGCTTCGGTGCCGTGAACTGTCCGAAGTAGAGGTTGTGGTTCAGGATTTGTCCGGCATTGTTCAGGATGCCACCCTCGGCCCGGCAGACAATCTCCTCAAGCAAGGCATCCTCAAACCCGCTACCCGGCAGCAAGGCGTTGAGGTTATTCACGTAAGCCGCCAAATGCTTTCCATGGTGAAAAGCGATGGTCTCCCGGCTGATTACAGGTTCCAAGGCATTTGCCTCGTAAGGCAGAGCCATCAATGCAAAATTCTTCATATTGTCAATATCTTATTAAACGTTGCTTCCCAGTGGAAAACTGCGCACAAAGATAACGTCTTTCCCTTGCATGACAAAAGAAACGAGCGGGAAATTTCATTTTCCCGCCCTTACTTTCCTGTCATATTTGTTTCGACTTTATTTCATCCTTTCCAATAGCCGAGCGAGATTATCGAGGTCGCGGGCATCAATTTCGAGGTCGAGCAGGTCGCCATCGCGGTTGAAGAGTTTATAGGTGGGGAAGGATTTGACACCAAGGTGGCGCTCAATGGCAGATTGCTGCTCTGCGGGCAGGTTGTAGTGGGCCACGTTGAGGCCGCTGACGTTGTACTCCTTGATGACGTTCTCCCATGATTCCTGCGGGCTGTGGTTGGCGAGGTATAGGAACTGGATGTCGTAGTCTTTTAGGCGGGTGTACTCCTCGGTGGAGTGTGAGAGGGCTTCCTTGCAGGGGCCGCACCACGTCCCCCAGATGTCCAAGAGCACGAACTTGCCCTTGTAGGGTTCGATGATTTTCTTCAGCAGTACCTCGCCCTCGCTGAGGTCTGCAAGATTGTCGGATGACTTGAGCACCAGTTTGTCGAACTCGCGATTCTCGATGGCGAGGTAGTAGTCGTTCTGCTTCTCAATCATTGCGATGCAGTCGGGATGGCCAATCATTGCCTTCAGCGTGTCCACGATGCTGGGTGCCAGCGATGTGCGCTCATGTTCAATCTGACTGAGAGCCTGTCGGGCAAGCCAGATGTCCTTGATAAACGGGTCGGCACCGAGCGAGTCGAGTGTCAGGAGGTGCTGTTTCAATGTGTTCATGAGCAACCCTCCATGAATGATTTTGGAGGCTTTCGGAGCCTGGAAAATCTTATCCACCTCTTTGATTAAGTCGGCATTCAGCGAATCCAGTTCATGCGACTTGCGTATCTTCGCCTCGTCGGTGGGTTCTGCTTCGACGAGCGGCGTAGCCTCGTCTATCCATTGCTTCCAGCGCGTGAGTAGTGCCAGTTCCTCATCGTTCGAGGCAAATTCCTTGTAGTGCTCACGAATGTTATATGAGAATACGGCCTTGCGTGCCTCTGCGGCATCGTCTAAGTAATCGCGCAGGAAACCGCTGAGGTCGCGGTGTAGTGTGTAGGGCTTCTCCATCTTCATCCAGAACGTGTTGTAGGCATACTGGCGGGCATTGCCAGGCAGTTTTATTCCTTTTACGCGAAAGCGGGCCTGGCCAAAGGAACGGGCCTGCTGCATCAGCGTGTTGCCTTTTTTGTAAAGGTTGAAGCGGGTGGATAGCGTAGGATGCTGCTCACAGAGCGCGTCGATGTTGGCATACTGCGTCTTGATAAGGCTATCAACCGAGGCAATGTATGGCTCAAAGAGTTCCGCATCTCCTTTGCCTGCACTCTCTGCTCCATTATACAAGTCTATGGACTTCCAGTCGAGTGGATACTTGAAGAGCTCGTTCTGCAATCGGCAGTCGTCGCCCATAAAGTAGCGGCGTCCTTCCTTGAAGTCGTAGAGCATGAAGTAGGTCTTGCCAGGCTCGAACATCGTGCGGATGAAGCAGCGGCTCCAGTCGATGAAGAACTCCGAACTGTTCAGGATAGGTATCTTCACCGTGAAACGTCCTTGCTCGTCGAGGTCGGCACGGACATCTTCTTGGTCGTCGGTATAGAGGTTTTGGTAACCGAAGTCGAAGGTTTTCATCTGCTTGAAGGGCTCCGGCATATCCTTAATCCAGCCAACGACGGTGATGGTATCGGTCTTGTAGCCTGTATTCACAAAGTCCGTGCGTGTGTCTTTCGTGGGATAGTCGGGCATAAAGCGGGTGGTAATCATCGAATAGACCGCCTTATCCTTGCCAACCTGTATCGGGCGCCTGCCTTTCTTGTCCTTGCCGATGACGACCTTCAGTTCCTCGTTGCCGTTGGTCATGACGATGGTAGCCTCGCCTGTCTTCTGGTTCACGTCGCGCTGCTTATAGTTCCAGAACTTGCAGCCGTAGATGGCACAGTCCTCAAAGAAGGCCATCTTCCAGTCGCCCGTTCTGTCATCGCACCAGTAGGAAGGGAAGAGTTGCTTCCAGCGCTCCCCCACAGGCTTGATGCCTTTGATTTGGAAAGCACCCTGTCCGTCGCCCTCAATGAAGTCGAATGTCTTGGTGCCCTTGGGCAGCGCAGGGAAATGGAAGGCCATATCGCGCTTGTTGTCCTTGTTTGTCTGTACGAACTTGTTGAAGTCGATGCCGTCGGCAGAAACGACGGTATATCGCTGTTCACCCACTTTCAGATAAGTGTCGCCAGCGAACTGAAAGCTAAAGTCTGGATAGTCCGACCGCTGCTGTGCGGTGATATACACAACGGTCTCATTCTCCTTCAACTCCACCTTCGTCACATCGAGGGCGAGGTTGAAGAATCCATCGCCATAGTTGTTTCCAAACTCCGTGGTGGGCTGTTCCCACACAATTGTTTTCTCTTTTGCCTGCCCCACCACTGCGACGAGGGCGAGCAGGATGATGATAACGTTTCGCTTGTTCATTGTTTGTGTTTTGTTTATTGCATATTTGTTGTGCTGAGGAATTATCCAGAGTCCTCTATTCCATGTTTTGAGCCAACCGTTTGGCCATCTCGTTAAGCGCCACGAAACGGTAGCGTTGCGATGTCGTAGGGATGGGTGTATAGGTGTACTGTCGTGCCGCCGCCTTGAGGCGTAACGTCTCTTCAACAGCAGCTTGAATGCCGTCATCGAGGAACGCTTGCTCAGTAGGCTCCAACAGCAACAACTGCCCTTTCGAACAAGCTTCGAAATACACGCCACCTGGTTTGTAATAACGTTCGTGCGGCGAGCCCTCCTTGGGAAAACCGTCGTTGAGCAGCACCACCAGCAGATAACCCTGTTCACGCAAAGTGCGGGCAATGAGCTGCTCGCCCTTGCTGATGGCCGCCGTATAGGTAACTGCCCCGTTGTGCGCTGCAGCCAGCACCTTCCGTAATCGTTCCTGCACCTCTTCATTGGTAGCGCTTCTCGACATCTCCACCACCTGTTTGTCAGGCCAATCCAAGAGGAAATGATTGCCCATTGACGTAAATGACAGCCCAGCCGCCTCCGTCCGTCTATGCAATCGGAAAAACTCAGGGTTGTGGCTCTTGATCCATAGCCGCCGCGGGTTATCCTTCACATAGTCTATCATCCGCCGCAACTGCCCAGGCGCATGCAGTATGCGCTCATGATAATAAGCAGGGTTCTGCTCCCAAACACTACCCCTGCTCGCAAAAATACGAGCAAATTGCACAGGCGCGTTCTCTCTATCCCCACCATCGTTTCCGTGCTCTCCAGCGTCGTCCCCCCTTTCCTCACCATCGTTTCCGTGCATTCTAGCGTCGTTCCCCCTTTCTCCACCATCGTTTCCGTGCACTTCAGCGGCGTTCTCGCCGCTACTCAAATACATCTCCTTATACACCTTAGTGCACCCGCTCTTAAACCCGCGCACCACAGCCCCAATACTCTGCGGCAGCGGCTCCAGCACTTGAATCACCAGATGCACGTGATCAGGCATCACCTTC
>CAJONZ010000008.1 GCA_905236065.1 uncultured Bacteroidaceae bacterium
CATCCTCTTCATTTCGGACAGAAACATCTTGGCGAATCAAGCGAAGAACGACTTTGAGCAGTTTCCCGAAGATGCGATGGAGCGTGTAACTCCCGAACTGATTCACGACAAGAAGCACAATGGCCGACTGCCCACCGCACGGCATCTGTACTTCACTATCTTCCAGACGGTGATGGGAAGTGCTGAGGAGGGAGGCGAACCCTACTACAAGCAATGGCCAAGGGATTTCTTTGACTTCATCATCATAGACGAGTGCCATCGTGGCGGTGCCAATGACGAGAGTGAGTGGCGAGCGTTGATGGACTGGTTTGAACCAGCTGTGCAGTTGGGTATGACTGCCACCCCACGCAGGAAGGTGAATGCCAACACCTACGAGTATTTTGGTGCCCCCGTCTATACCTACTCCCTGAAGCAGGGCATTGAGGATGGTTTCCTGACTCCCTACAGGGTGCAGGTGGCAACGAGCAACATCGACACCTATCAGTATAACCCCAACGACGATGTGGAGGGGGACATCGACAAGGAGAGAGTCTATACGGAGAGGGACTTCTACAATGGTGACATCAAACTGAAAGAGAGGGATGAGCACCGTGTAAGGGAGTTGTTGGCGAAGATTGACCCGAACGAGAAGACGTTGGTGTTCTGCTGCACCCAACAACATGCCTACCAGATTATGGCAATGATTAACCGATGGAAGCGTGTGCCCGACTCAAACTACTGCGAAAGGGTGACGGCTGACGATGGGGCGAATGGAGAGAAGATCCTGAAACTGTTTCAGAACAACGACCTGCTGAGACCTACCATCCTAACGACCTCGCAGAAACTCTCGACGGGTGTGGATGCAAGAAACGTGAGAAATATTGTGCTACTTCGACCTGTGAACAACATGGTGGAGTTCAAGCAGATTTTGGGACGCGGTACAAGGCTCTTCGATGGGAAATACTTTTTTACGCTGTATGACTTCGTAGGAGCATCGAAGAACTTCAACGACCCCGAATGGGATGGTGACCCATTCTGCCCTGTGTGTGGGAATTACCCCTGTACTTGCAATAAGCAGCCAAAGGGTGTCTGCCCCAAATGCGGGCAAGACCCTTGTATTTGTCCTCCACCTCCACCACCAGGGCCTTGTCCCGTGTGTGGACATCTGCCCTGCACCTGCGATGGTGGGAGCAAGAAGAAGCAGGTGGTGGTGAAGCTGTCGAAGTTGCGTTCGCTGATGCTGCACACGGATTGGGAAGAGCGCATCCAGTATGGTGACGAGTTGCTGACGCTGGAAGAATATGTGCAGAAGCTGTTTGGCACATTGCCTGAGTTCCTGGATGGAGAGGAAGACCTGAGAGTGCGTTGGAGTCAACCCGACACGAGACAACAACTGCTGGATGTGTTGGAAAGGTCGGGGTTCCAAGAGGACAAACTGGATTTGATGCGCCGTTTCCTGCAAATGGAGAAATGCGACATGCTGGATGTATTGGCTTACTTGGCCTACAACACCACACCTATGGAACGTACCCGGAGGGCCGAAATCCTGCGTGAAGATTTAAAGAAGAAGACGACGAAGCAACAACAGGAGTTTGCCGACTTCATCCTCAACATGTATGTACGCAATGGCTTCAAAGAATTGGACATGGACAAATTGCCTACGCTCATCGACATGAAGTACCATTCCACGACGGACGCCCTGTCGAAATTACAGATGACCCCATTCGGCTTGCGCGACTTCTTCCTGACGATGCAGAAAGACTTATACAATGGCGTGGCCATAAACTACATACAAAATAAGTCTCACCATCCCGTCAAAATGTATGCATACGAAGACGAGGGTGTGAGGAATATGGCTGCGGAAAAACCATTGTAATCGGAAAGAGAGATTGCCACGAGTGTCAATACAGGTAGGCACTACCACCCAGGAACTCGCGCAGGAGGGAATAGGGGGGAAGGTAGTGGACGGGCATTCGATGGTACTGGTGGAGCAAGCGGATGAGACGCTGGGCCTCGGCATATTCTGGTTCGTCGGAACGGACAGCCTCCAGAAGTGGGAGGGCGTGTTCACGAAGCAGGCAGTACTCATATTGGTAACCTGAATTGAAGTTGACGTCGGCTTGACTTTGGTAGGGGATAATCCACTTTTCCTCGCCGTTGCGTACTGCCTGCCATCGGGAAATGGTCTGGCAGGCCGTGGTGGCGCGGAATTTCGAATCGCGCACCATGCGGCGTATCAAGCGGTTGTCGGTGGTGGTCTCCTGTCCGCCATCTTCCGTCGGACGGGTGGTCAGGGCAGAGATATAGATGCGGTAGAAGTTTTCGGGAGGAAGAGAGGCCGCACTGAGCAGGAGGGGATTCAAGGCGTGGATGCCTTCCACCAGGAGAACGTTGTCGGGCAAAAGGCGTAAATGCTGGTCAGTGATGGTACTCCGGCTGGTGGTGAAGTCGTAGTGTGGCAGACGGATTCTGCCACCCTCCAAGAGGGTTGCGATGTGTTCCTGAAGCATGGGAAGGTTCAGGGCGTAGAGGGATTCCCAGTCGGGCTTGCCCTCCTCGTCCAACGGTGCGTTGGCACTGTCGCCGTAGTAGTCGTCCAAGGAGATGCTGAGAGGCTGAAGGCCCTGTTGCTGAATGGCGTAGGTGAGTTTCTTGCAGAAGGTGGTCTTGCCGCTGGACGACGGGCCTGCGATGAGCACGACCTTGATTTTGGGGCGCACGGCTATTTCCTCGGCAATGGTGCTGATGGCCGCTTCCTTCAATGCTTCGTTGATTTTCACCATGATGTTTGCACCCCCAAAGTCGATGGCGCCGTTGATGTAGTCGGACGAGCATTCAAAAACACGCAACTTTTCTTTGTTGAGACGGTTCAGGTGAAGTTCCGACACTAAAAAATTGACAAGCTCTGGAATGGTTTTTGGGCAGGTTTCGTAATTAATTTTTTCTGAAATATGCAAAAAAGCACGATTTATTTCAAATATCTCAGAACTTTTAGTATTTTTGCAGCGGTTTTTTGTTTCCATAGTCATCTTTTTAAGAATCAGCAATGGCCGTTTTTTCATACGCCCGCACCCCTCGGATAGGAATACGGCGGGGGATTCCCCAAGCGACAAAGTAACAAAAAATTGGGAGCATGAGCAAAAAAATGTTGATAATTTAACTAATTTTCATATCTTATGAACGAATCCCAAATTGACGTAATCCACATTCTTACCCTCATTGGCTCCGTGGCGCTGCTGATGTACGGTATGAAGGTGATGAGTGAAGGCCTTCAGAAGATGGCCGGTAGCAAACTGCGTAACGTACTCGCCACGATGACGACGAACCGCTTCACAGGAATGTTGACGGGAGCCTTCATCACTACAGCCATTCAGTCGTCAACGGCGACGACCGTGATGACCGTCAGCTTCGTCAGTGCCGGCCTGCTCACGCTGTCGCAGGCCATTTCCGTCATCATGGGCGCAAACATCGGTACGACGGCCACGGCCTGGATCATGGTGCTCGGCGGCTCGAACTTTAACATGTTGGGCGTCGTCTATGCGGCCATCATTTTTGCCATTGTCCTCATCTACACAAAGAGAAACATAAACCTCGGAGAGTTCATCATCGGTCTGGCCTTCATGTTGCTCGGTCTCACCACACTGAAGTCGAACGCCGTGGATATGAACCTGTCGGCCAATCCTGTCATCATGGGCTTCTTTGAAAGCACCTGTCACTGGGGCTATGGCTCTTACCTGTTGTTTTTGCTGATAGGTGGACTGATGACCTGCGCCGTGCAAAGTTCGGCGGCCATCATGGCCATCACCATGACGCTGTGCTCCACGGGCGTGATGCCCATCGACATGGGTATTGCATTGGTGATGGGTGAGAACATCGGTACGACCATTACATCAAACGTCGTGGCCATGTCGGCAACGACACAGGCTCGCCGGGCGGCCATGGCCCACTTGGTTTTCAACCTCTTCGGTGTCATCTGGGTGCTGTGTGTGTTCCAATGGTTCGTCAGCACGATTTGTGAAGTGTGGGGTGTGCCGTTCATGCCGGGAGAGGTCAGCGGTGAAGTAAGTTCCACGGCCTTGAATGCGATTCTGGCAACCTTCCACACGGCCTTCAACGTATGTAACGTGATTATCCTGATTTGGTTCATCAAACCAATGGAGAAGCTTGTCTGCTTCTTGATTAAGCCCAAGACCAGCAGCGAGGAGGAAGAGGGCCGTCTCAAGTTTATCGGTGGCGGTATCCTCAGTACTGCCGAGCTCAGTATCCTGGAGGCCAAGAAGGAAATCAACGTGTTTGTGGAGCGATGCGTCAAGATGTACTCGTTTGTCGAGCAGTTGCTCCACACGGAGAAGGGCGACGAGTTCAACAAGCTGTTCAGCCGTATTGAGAAGTACGAGAACATCACGGACAAGATGGAGGTGGAAATCGCCGACTACCTTGCAAAGGTGAGCGAAGGCCGCCTGTCTGTGGAGTCAAAGATGGAGATTCAGCACATGCTCAGGGTGTGCGACGAATTGGAATCGGTGGGAGACAGTTGCTACAACATTGCCCGCACCATCAGCCGCAAACGCCAACATTCGACCAACGACTTCACGGAGAAGCAGTATGAGCACATCCACAACATGATGTCGCTCGTGGAAGAGGCTCTCTCGCAGATGGCCGTGGTCATTGAGTATGGCGAACACCGTTTCGTTGACCTGAACAAGAACTACAATACGGAGCACGAAATCAACAACTACCGTACGCAGCTCAAGAACCAGAACATCGTGGATATTTCCAACCAGCTCTACGACTACCAGCTGGGTGTGTTCTACATGGATATCATCTCAGAGTGCGAGAAACTGGGCGACTACCTCATCAACGTCATTGAAGCCAGCGGCATCAAGGAAAAGAAAGCCAATGGATTCAAGGTGGGATAAGCCACTATTTTTTGAGTCGTACAAAAAAAGAAACGAGGGTGTGTCAATGGCACATCCTCGTTTCTTTTTCTCTTGAACTTCATCCACATACA
The DNA here is from genome assembly GCA_905236065.1 of uncultured Bacteroidaceae bacterium. Taxonomy (GTDB): domain Bacteria; phylum Bacteroidota; class Bacteroidia; order Bacteroidales; family Bacteroidaceae; genus Minthosoma. Next base: position 4,991 of record CAJONZ010000008.1, read on the forward strand.
ACGCAGTACTCTTTCCGAGATGACGCAGTACTCTATTCGATTTCACGCAGAACTCTACTGACGAAAAGAGTTCTGCGTGAAAATTGGGGAAAAGCTCCCTCATCTGAAATCGTGTATTTGTCCACTAAACATGGAACCCTATCTCAAAATTGAGGATGGGCCTATTTTGACACACCCGGCTGCTATTTTTCGGTGTGAGGGGTGTTAGTCCTTCAGGGAGTAGGTGACAGTGGTCACGACGCGGACTTTCTTGAGGTAGGGGGTGTTCTCGTCACGGTCATCGATGGAGAACTGGCCCTGGTCGGCGGAGATGATTTTGTTCAGCTGACTGTGTGAGTTCTCGGCAAACTGCTGGGCGGTAATCTCCGCATTCTCAATAGCCTCGGTCATCATTGTGGGTTTCATCTCCCTGAAGGCTACAAACTCGTAGCGGATGGGGGCCTCGTAGCCGCCATCGACAATGGCGATGCCATCCTGAAGAAGCTCACCTTGGCGGGCAATGATGCCACGCACGAGTTTCACGTTGTTGGAAACCACGGTGATGGTGGACGTGATGTTGTAGCGGTAGTCGCGGCGGTTCTCACCGTAACGCTCGGCATTGAGGTCGATGACAGTGGGGGCGTTGATGCTGATTTCAGCCTCCTTTACGCCGTTTTTCAACAGGAAAGCCTTGATGGTTGCCGTAGTCTTATTGATTTTGCTGTAGAGGGAGGGCAGGTCGTTGCCGATTTCCTTGGTCTGAATGGGCCAGGTCACCTTGTCGGCCTCCACTTCTTTTTCCGAAAGTCCCTTGACCGTCACCTTGCGGTCGCGGTTGGTGAAATTGTCGAATCCACTCTTCAGGCAGCAACCTAAGGCTGCAAGCCCAATGACGAGGCCAACAGCAATGATGGCCGACTCTTTGATACGATTGTTCCGTTCCATAATCTTTTTGTTTGTTGATTGTAAGTTCGTTTTCTTTTTCAAGTCTCTATAAAACGAGTGAGCAGCCCGTTTTATTGCTTCATTGAGTTCCTTTTTTCGCCTATCTCGCTATAGAGTTTCGCAACGAGCGCACCACTGATGTTGTGCCACACGCTGAAGATGGCACCAGGAATGACGGCCATGGGGAAAGCGGCGAAATGCAGGGTTGCCAGACTGGAAGCCAAACCAGAGTTCTGCATCCCCACTTCGATGGAGATGGCGGTGCGCTTGGGATAGGGCAATCGCAAGAAGAAGCCGATGAGGTAGCCGAGCGTGAGTCCGCTGAGGTTGTGGAGAACGACGACGAGGATGACAAGGAGACCGCCCGTGAGCAACTTAGAGGCGTTGTGTCCGACGATGATGGCCACGAGAAGGGCAATGGTGAGGGACGAAAAGGCCGGCAGATAGCCTACGGCATGGCGGGTAAGCGTAGGCAGGTATTTCTGCATGAGGAAGCCGCCAATGATGGGAGCGATGACGACGTAGAGGATGGACTGCAACATGCCCAATGTGTCAACATCGACAAAGGTGCCAGCCAACAGCCAGGTAATGAGCGGCGTAAGCACTGGAGCCAACAGGGTGGATGTGGCCGTCATGCCGACGGAGAGCGCCAAGTCACCCTTTGCCAGATAGGCAATGACGTTGGAAGCCGTTCCGCCCGGACAACAGCCGACAAGAATGACACCCAAGGCAAGGTCGGGCGGCAAATGGAACGCACAAGTGAGCAGCCAGGCCATCAAGGGCATGATTGTAAACTGGGCCAGACAGCCGATGAGGACGTCTTTCGGACGGCTGAACACGACGCGGAAGTCTTCAAAACGGAGCGTGAGGCCCATGCCGAACATAATCAGACCCAGCATCGGATTGATGACCCAAGTGCCCACCTGAGAGAACAGACCGGGGAAAAACAAGGCCAACAGGGCAAAGAGCAAGACAAGGGCCCCCATCCAACGGGAAATAAAGTCGCAGATTTGTTTCATATTCTGAGGTAAAATGATTGGGGTGGAATCGATTCAATCAATTCCACCCCAATGGGATTAATTTTCAATAACCGTAAAGGCCATTATTATTTAGCGTATTCTTCTGCCTCGCCTTCCTCCTTGATACGGGCACCCATCACGAGGTATGCGGTCGGTGCAGCAACAAAGAGAGAAGAAAGCGTACCGATGAAGACACCGAGAATCATTGCGAATGAGAATGGACGAATGCTGTCACCTCCCAATGCGAAGATTACAAGCAGCACAACCAAAGTGGAGACTGAGGTGTTGATGGTACGGGTAAGACAGGCATTGAGCGAGTCGTTGAAGTTCTGCTGACGGTCGCGGCGTGGATGGCGCTGGAAGGTCTCACGGATACGGTCGAAGACCACCACCTTGTCGTTGATGGAGTAACCGATTACGGTGAGGATGGCACCGATGAACGTCTGGTCAATCTCAAGCGAGAATGGCATCCAACCATAACAGAGCGAGAAGGCTCCGATAACGAGGATGGTATCGACAACGAGGGCAAGGATTGAACCTACAGAGTATGCCACGTTGCGGAATCGGATGAGAATATAGACGAAGATGACCACGATGGCGAAGAGTACGGAGAGAATGGCTCCGCGTGTGATGTCCTCTGCGATGGAAGGACCAACCTTCTGCGAAGAAACGATGGAACCACCTGCACGGTTGTCACGATCGAGGAACTCGGCCTCTGTCACGCTTTCATCAACCATACCGCCATCAACGAATGCCTGATAGAGCATACCCTCAATCTTGGCATCGGCCTCGGCGTTGTTCTCCTTAATAAGGTAGTTGGTAGAAACACGCACGTTATTACCGTCCGTACCGAGTGCAATAACCGTTACGTTGATGGCTTCCTCGGTTGGGTTGTTTGCCTCGAACTGCTTAACGATGGCAGCCTTCACGTCTTCTGTCTGAACAGGGTTGATGAACTCAACCTTATAGTTGCGACCACCCGTGAAGTCGATGGACTGGCTGAGGCCACGGACGAAGAAGCTGACAATGGCAACTGCAACGAGGGCACCGAACACCATGAATGACTTCTTGTACTTACCCATGAAATTAATCTTGGTGTCCTGCATCCAGTTGTTGAGCGAAAGCTTGGTGTTGAACTTCAGATTCTGCCACTTGCCCTTGTTGACAAAGTGCTCATAGACGATACGAGTGAGCCATACGGCGGTGAAGAATGAGCAGACGATACCAATCATCAGGGTCGTAGCGAAGCCCTTGATGGGGCCTGTACCGAAGTTGTAGAGGATGATACCCGTCAGGATGGTCGTTACGTTCGAGTCGAAGATGGCAGAGAATGCGTTGCTATAACCCGCATCAATGGCGTTCTTGATGTTCTTGCCTGTACGCATTTCCTCTTTGGTGCGTTCGTAGATGAGCACGTTGGCATCGACGGCCATACCAAGGGTGAGCACCATACCGGCAATACCTGACATGGTCAATGCGGCACCCAGACTGGTAAGAATACCGAACGAGAAGAAGAAGTTGAGCATGAGGGCGCAGTTCGCAACCATACCTTCACGAATACCATACATGAGAACCATGTAGAGCATCAGGACGATGAAGGCAACGATACAAGAGATGAAGCCTGCCTCGATAGACTGCTGGCCAAGGGTCGGGCCGACGATGTCCTCCTGGACAATCTGTGCAGGAGCCGGCATCTTACCAGACTGGAGCACGTTCGCAAGGTCCTTGGTATCGTTAGTTGTGAAGTTGCCGGTAATCTGTGAGCTACCGCCGTCAATCTTGCCGTTTACATTCGGGGCAGAATAAACAAGGTTGTCAAGCACGATGGCAATGGCGTGGCCAACGTTTGCCTCCGTGAGGCTGGACCACTTACGGGCACCCTCCGTGTTCATCTTCATAGAAACACATGGGTTGCCGTACTGGTCGAACTCGTCCTTGGCTTCGGTTACAACTTCGCCTTCGAGCGGAGCACGGCCATTGGTGCCTGTGGTACGGATGGCATAAAGCTCAAACACCTTGCCACCCTTATCCATTGCCTTCACGCCCCACTTGAGTGAGAGGTCGTTCGGGAAAATCTGCTTGGCTGTCTGGCCTGTGAGCAAGCGGTTGATTTCAGCAGTATCGCTTGCAAGTGCATAACCGACCATACAACCGGCATTGCCCTGGATAGGCTGAAGCATGGCGAAAAGAGGATTATCTTTCTTTGCCTCCTCGGTAGCCTTCCTCTGTGCCTTTCCTGCCTTGCGGGAAAGTTCCTCGGAAGGAACCTGAGAAAGAAGAGCAGCAGCCTTGCTGGAGTCTGCCTGTGCTACGTTCTGTGCAGCACTATCGGTAGCCACACTGTCAACAGCGGAAACCTCTTCAGCTGCGACGCTGTCATTCATGGTCTCAGCACTGTTGCGAAGCGCATTGTTGAGCTGGCTGAGGTATGGGATGATGACCTGAGTGTCGTAAGTCTCCCAGAACTCAAGGTTTGCACTACCTTGGAGGAGTTTACGTACACGCTCAGGCTCCTTGATACCAGGAAGCTCGACCATGATGCGTCCACTTGCGCCTTCAATCTTCTGAATGTTGGGCTGAACAACGCCGAAACGGTCGATACGTGTGCGAAGCACGTTGAAAGAGTTGTTGACAGCCTCATCAACGCTTTCGCGGAGAACGCTCTCTACCTGTGCGTCTGAAGAGTTGGTGTTCACCTTACCCTTCAGCTGCTGTGTGGCAAAGATAGTGGCAAGAGGCTGACCCTTGCTGTTCTCTTTATAAGCCTTGACAAAAAGTGTAATGAAATCGCTCTGACTTTCCTCGCTTTCCTTGGCTGCCTGTGCGACAGATTTTGTGAAAGCCTCGTCAGTCTTGTGGTCGGCAAGTGTCTTTACAACCTCAGGAACACTCACTTCGAGGATGACGTTCATACCGCCCTTGAGGTCAAGACCCAGACCCACGGCGGTTTCACGGCAATCCTTCAGTGTGTAGCTGCCAAGGTAGAATGGAGTCGTGTTGAGCGAATCCAAGTAAAGCTCAGCATCTTCCTCGTCCATGCTTGCAGCCTGCTTCTCAACGTATGAAGTTGCAACGGAGAAAGACAGGTAGAAGCAGCAGATGAGTGTCAGCGCCACCGCAAGGAACTTGATAAATCCTTTGTTTTGCATTGTTGTTAAATAATTAAAGTAAAAATATTAGATTTGTTATTGTTTGTCTTATAAAGAGAACGGATTTCCGCAGTTTGGCGCAGCAACGAAGTTGGCTTTCTGCCGAAGGCTGTATCCATTTGCTAAACACAACGCCCCCTTCCTTTCATTGCATGACGCTTTGCCGCAGATGTCCACTGCGGCATTCAAGCGGCAAAGGTACGCTTTTTTTCATTTCGCACCAAATTTTAAATAAGAAATGATGGGATAGTGGTCGCTACGCTTGCTGAAAGCGTCCACTTTTGCCTGATAAGGAGTAATATTGAGCGAAACAAGGATGTTGTCAATGCGGAAATACATGCCCGACCGATTATAGCTGAAACCCACCCCGTTACCCGAACGTGTGTAGGCATCGTTCAGGATGCGCGTCAGCCTGTAATGGGTGTAGGAAAGGCTGGGCGCATTGAAGTCACCGGCACAGATCACATATTTGCACGAAGTCTTTCGGATGTATTCAACGATGGAATCCGCCTGGGCTGCACGAACGGTGTTGGCCATCTTCAGCTTAACGATGAGTGAATCATACCGCTCCTCGTTTTCCTCATCCTCGGGGTCTTGAATGATACTCTTGTAATCTTCCTTGTCTTTCTGATTCAACTTATAAGATTCAAGATGGTTGTTGATAAGCAAAACCGTGTCAGCCCCTATGAGGATTTTGTACGCATAACTGCCATTGCCTTTCGACTCGTAGGGAATCTGCTCACAGCTTAGGATGGGATATTTGGACAGTATATTCACACTCAGTTTCTTATTTTCCTCCATCGGAATGTATGGATAAATGCTATCGAAAACCTTCTTCTTTCGTTTCTCAGCTATCCCACCCGACTCTTGCAGGCAGACAATATCCGCTTGACTGCGAAGGATGTATTGCACAATCTCGTTCTCCTCCCAAGGGACAGTGTCATTTCCGCCAAAGTTCATGACGTTGTAACTCATCACCTTGATGGCACCTTCGGGCACCTCCGTCGGATAGTTTATCGGGCAGAAGGTGCGAATGTCACCAGCACAGGCCACCATGCCGACCAGACTGACGAGCATGTATCGCCGCTTGACAATGAGCCAGAACACCAGGAAGGCCGCGTTTATCACCAAAAACGCAGGAAAAATCATGCCAAAGTAAGAATAGTTCGGATATACCTGGCTGTTCAGGCAGGTAGTGTATGCACAGAAATTCATTGCCACAACCATCAGCAGGTTGATAGCAATGAGAATATAAAGGGGGATTCTCCGGATTCTAAATCTCATGGGGCAAAGGATTTACGACCGTTTGCTGGCATCGAACAACGTTTTCATCTCCGCTTCGGTCAGGCTTTGATACCCACTCTGACGCACCTTGTCGAGAATGCGGTCAATCTCCTCGTTACGTGCTTTCTTCTGTTCGTTGTACTCGTAGTCGGCAACGTGTTTTCCCTCATAGCTGATGTGCATCTGTGGCTTCGTACTGCTTTGGGCCCAGAAGTTACTGCCGAAATCCATCTTTTTCCTGTACGCCTGTCCCTTCCAGTAGAGGATGAGCAACAGGCCGAAGAGCATACCGCCAAGGTGGGCGAAATGGGCCACGCCATCCCTTCCGCTTATGCCTTCGACAATCTCAATGACAGCATAAAGGCAGACAAACCATTTCGCTTTAATGGGGAAAGGAAAGGGGATGATGAACAAGCGCTCTTCGGGAAACGTCATGCCAAACGCCAACAGGATTCCATAGACTGCGCCCGACGCTCCAACGGTCAGGGCATAGGGGGAGATGAGACCGACAAACTGTCCAGCCTCTTGAATGAGACCGGCACCGATTCCACATATTATATAATATATAAGAAAACGCTGGGAACCCCACACCTGCTCCATGTGGCGTCCGAACATCCACAGGGCAAACAGGTTGAAGAAAATGTGCGAGAAACCCGCATGCATGAACATGTAGGTGACAATCTGGAAGGGACGGAAGAATGGATGCTCCACGTAATAAAGTCCGAGTACGGAGGACAGATTCAGGGAAGGCATCAGCACATCCAAGATATATGCGGCAACGTTAATGGCAAGCAACGATTTGATTACTGGTGGCATTTTGATGCTTAATTTTAAAAAGTGAATAGTTTAACGATAAATGAAATTGGCTGCAAAATTAGTTATTTTCCGTCAAAATCAAGCTAAAAAAGCATGAATAACATGATTTTTTCAATGTTTTCTGAAATTTTTCATCTTTTTTGTTTGTGCTGATAATTTAAAACCATATATTTGCATCGCAAAAATAGGCGGATTTTGTTGAGGTTGAATGCATACGCAGAAATGGTAGTGCCTTTTTGAAAAACAATCCATTCGTAAATCAAAGAGAGATTTTTTCTATTATTAATACCAATATTTTATAACAACTTATTTTTAACCATGAATAAAAGTGAACTCGTAAGTTCAATCGCAGCAAAGAGCGGTTTGAACAAAGAATCAGCAAAGAAGGCCCTTGATGCAACAGTAGAATCAATCGTTGAGGCACTCAAGGCAGGTGACAAGGTTGCACTTGTCGGTTTTGGCACATTCTCAGTATCTGAGCGTGCTGCACGTCAGGGCATCAATCCCGCTACAAAGCAGGCCATCAACATCCCAGCAAAGAAAGTTGCCAAGTTCAAGGCTGGTTCTGAGATTGAGGACGCTATCAACTGATTTGATAGATTAAAACAAATAAAAGCGCGTTGGAAGCGGCTCATCGTGGGCTATCCAATGTGCTTTTTTATTTTTTCCTGTTGACCAGCGTGTTCTGCCCTTATCTTCATCCGGGTAGAGCCAGAAACAGAAAGACATGAAAAAACTTTATATTCCCCCTCTGTTTGTGACTTTGATTCTCACTTTGTGCTGTGCGTGCAGCGGAGGGAAGAAAAAGGTGGAGGAACCTCCCATTACCATCATTCCCGTAAAGGAGCTACCCGCTGTCATGGAGGCGCACGGCATTGTGGGCGACGGCTCATCCATGAACGTCCTTCAGCTTGTTCAGTCCGACGGCGACACCGTGGAGGTTCTCATTTCCAATCAAATGGTGATGGGCGGATTGCTCGTGGGCGACGAGGTCGATGTGGTCTATACCACCATTGAGGACTTTCCCGTTGCCCAGTTGGCGGTCAACACGACGGCCTTGGAACACCTTTGGTCGCAAAAGGGCACAGACGGCCACCTGCAAAGCCTCGAGCTCGACAAGAACGGGAAGGCTGCCACCTACGGCATGAGTATTGAATACGAAAAGTGGTCAGTCCAGAACGGCTTCCTCCTCTTGCAGACTCCCAAGAAGGTGCTCGAAGAGCGAGGCGTCGAAACCGACACCTTCCAAATCATGATGCTCACGGAGGACAGCCTCGTCCTCATGGCCCCCAACGCACCGATAGCATCGGCTTTCTATCGGGACAACTAACAAACCTGATTATTGCCGTAGGCCATAAAACATCCATCAAGAAACTATCAACTTTAAAACCGAAAAACTAATATGATGAAAAAACTTTTTATCCTGTTGGCTCTATTGATGCCACTAACCGCTCTTGCTGCCAAAAAGAAAGTGCAACAGAAGACCGACCGCGAAGTCTGGGTTGACATCATGTACCAGATGGCAGAACCCGTCATGAAGAACATGGCCGAAGGAAAGCTTCAGCAGGTGATGGACACAGCCAACGGCTGCAAAAACCTGGAACTCTCCCCCACCTGGGACAAACGCAACAAGAAGGTGGCCTACATGGAAGCCTTTGGCCGCTTGCTCGCAGGTCTCGCCCCTTGGCTCAACCTCCCCGACGACAACACCCCCGAGTCGGCCAAGCGCAAGCAGCTCCGTGAGTGGACGCGAAAAGCCATCATCAATGCCGTTGACCCCAACTCGCCCGACCGTCTGGGCTGGGAGAGCGGCGGTCAGACCCTGGTCGATGGTGCCTACGTCGTCGAGGGCCTCTACCGTGGCTACGACTCCCTCTGGGTGCCCCTGCCACAGGAGACCAAAAACCTCTATATCAAGGAAATCAAGGGACTTCGCCGCTACGATCCACCCTACACCAACTGGTTCCTCTTCGTCGGTATGGAAGAGAGCTTCCTGATGTACGTGGGTGCCGATGCCGACCCCTTCCGCATCAAGACCGCCATGTCGAAAGTCGAGGAATGGTACATCGGCGACGGCATCTACAGCGACGGCCCCTCATTCGCCTTCGACTACTACAACTCATTCGTCATCCAGCCCATGTACCTGGAGTGCCTGGAAATGATTAGTGCCCGTCAGGGAAACAACAGCTACCTTATCCGCTCCAAGGACGGCAAGCGCAACACCGCCAACAACCGTGTGAAGGAAGTGCGCAAGCGTATGCAGAAATGGTCTGTCATCCTCGAACGCTTCATCTCCCCCGAAGGCACCTTCCCCGTTGTGGGCCGCAGCATCCCCTACCGCATGGCCACCCTTCAGCCACTGGCCCAGTTGGCATGGCGCAAGCAACTGCCTCAGGAACTGCATGAAGGCCAGGTGCGTTCTGCCCTGACAGCCGTTGCCAACCGCATGTTCTACGGCCAAGTTGAGAACCCCGCCAAGGACGCCTCCCCCATGAGCAAAAACTACAACGAGGGCGGCTTCCTCACCATCGGTTTCGTCGGCCCGCACCCCAACGTGGCCGACTGGTACACCAACAACGGCTCGCTCTACATGACCAGCCTCGCCTTCATGGCCCTCGGCCTGCCCGAAACCGACTCCTTCTGGACGGCACCCGCCGAGAAATGGACCTCCAAAAAAGCCTGGGAAGGCGACGACTTCCCCAAAGATCACAAGTGGGACATCAACCGCGAAATTCTCTATTGGGAGTAAAACGCCTGACCACAGCCACATACACCTGCAAAATCCGTCTCATTACGAGGCGGATTTTCTGTTTTTGATAGCCCCCTTCACTCATAATCCTCCAACGCAGGGCTCCATTTTTCCCAACGCTTCGCTCCAAAAGTTTATTCTCGCCGAGAATAAAAAATATATCGTCGCCATATTTAATATTCTCGACGCAAATATTAAATATGGCGACGAGAATAATCTTTTACACAGAAGCGTCGAAAGATTTTCAGCGAAGCAGTACGGTTTTTTCACTTCAGAACAAATAGTTTTGTATCAATAATCTCATACCACCTTACAAACCTCCATCGTCATGCGATTGGGAAAATTGGGGGAGAATTGATGAAGCCCTATTGGATGATTTCTGTTTTAAGCCGTGATTCGTTGCAGGTAAAGCAGGCTTTCGGGACCGAGGTTGAAAATGAGGTCGATGATGGAGAGATCGGGGAGAAAGCCGTGCTTGTGAGAAAAGACTTGATAATAGGGAGGACATTCGGTTACGTTCGGATGTCCTTCTGCTTTTTGGAAATCTTGGGTGCGATGGATTTCCGGCTGCAAGTCGATGAGTTCGCAGCATTTTTCTATCAGACATTCGTTCAAGTCCAACAGAAAGGTCCATTTCTTTTGGTAGATGGGGCGGAAGTCGTCTTGCAGGTATTCAAAAAAAGGGGAGTTGTAGTAGCTGGCTTCCAAGGCGTTCCAGTGCTGGTGCTGCCAGTCTTGATGATAGCTGATGCGCACGTCCTTCATCAGGCACTTTCCACCCGCCAGGAAGTTGCTCTTATCCACGGGCACGGTGAGTTGCAACGCCCCGTTTGGAGCGTCAATGACACAACGGTTTCGCAAGGTCTGCTTGTGGAAATGTTCGTATTGCTCAATATAGCATGGTTCGCCCGAACAAAGTTGGGCGAACCATGATATGGGTGGAAGGTATGCGGACGGAAGTGTCATCATGCCTATTTGATGTTATCCACACAGCGGAACAGACGGCTCCAACGAATGCGAAGGAAATGGTCGGTGTGTGCGTCGGGACTGACGGAAAGCCAGATAAACAGAGGCTTGCCCACGATGTGGTCTTCCGGTACAAAGCCCCAATAGCGGCTGTCAGCGGAATTATGGCGGTTGTCACCCATCATCCAGTAGTAGTCCAGCTTGAAGGTGTATTCGGTGGCTGGCTTTCCATTGATAAGAATCTCCTTGTCGGTAATTTGGAGGTCGTTGCCCTCGTAGGTGCGGATGCAACGCTCATAGATGGCGATGTTCTCCAGATTGAGTTTCAGCGTCTCGCCCTTGGCGGGAATATGAATCGGACCATAGTTGTCGCGTGTCCAGCCATAGTCGTGGGTCAGCGGATAGAGGTTACCGTACCAGCCGTCCATAATCTCCACGATGCTATCCACGGCCTCACACTGCTTCAGTCCGGCCAGCGATGCCTTTGTCAACGGCATGTAGCCAAAGCGGTTCCAGTCGCTGCGCTGCTCGTCGCTGATGCCAAGTTCGTTGCAGAGGGCGTCGTACTTTTGGGCCGTCAAATCTTCGCGGCTATGTACCCGGTAGGCGAACTGAACATTCTCTGGCATCGGCTCGGCCTTTCCATCGACATAGATGACTTTGTTCTTGATTTGCAGTGTCTGTCCGGGCAGTCCCACACAGCGCTTCACGTAGTTCTCACGACGGTCGGCGGGGCGTACCACTACCTCGCCATATTGCTCCTTGTTTGCAGCGACAATCTGTTTGCCGATATTGTAGAGCTGTCCGAAGAGAACACGCTGTTCCCACACGGAAAGCGTCTTCATGTTAGGCAGTTCATAGCCCTGCTCCACGGCGGCTTGTTGAGCCAGTTGCAGGCAAAGGTCATAGTAGTCGTTGGGCACATTCACGGCTACCGTGTCGCCCGACGGGTAGTTGAACACTACGATGTCGCCAAGCTCGACCTTGCCCAGTCCCTTCACGCGGCGGTATTCCCACTGCGGCCACTCCACGTATGACTTGCAATTCAGCATCGGAATGGTGTGCTGTGTCAACGGCAACGTGAGTGGGGTCTGCGGGATGCGCGGGCCATAGCTTACCTTGCTCACCAGCAGATAGTCGCCCGTCAACAGCGACTTTTCCAACGAACTGGAAGGTATCTGATAGTTCTGGAAGAAGAAATTGTTGACAAAATAGACGGCCACCAACGCAAACACGATGGCATCGACCCACGACATCACGCCTCGGGCCACGTCGCTGTCCAGTTGCTTCCACCAGGTCCACTTTATCTTTTTGCTGATATATACATCATATATAAAAGGTACCACAATCAGTCCCATCCATGAGCCAACCCAATAGAGGAACAACAGGTAAAGCACGGTGACAACGCTAAATTTCACCCACTTCACCCACGGAGCCTCTGCTTTCTCGCCCTTATTGCCCTGTGCCTGAGTCTTCTTGAAATCGGAATAGTTAAATGACATTTTCCCTTCTGTTTTTAGAATTTAAACAAATCGTCCGTGCTCAACAGCCCCTCATGGCTGGCCGTAAACTCTGCCGCAATCACTGCGCCCAAGGCAAACCCCTTCCGTGAATGTGCATCGTGGGTGATGGTGATTTTGTCGGCCTCGCTGTCCCAAGTAATGGTGTGGATGCCCGGCACTTCGTCGCGGCGGATAGAGCTGATAGGCAGCAAATCCTCGGCCACTTGGTCGGTACCCTCCACCGAGCCATCGGGGTTTTGCAGGTAGCCCATCGTCCAGTCCTTCTTGCGGTCCAAGCGTTCCACAATCTGCTCGGCTAGCGTGATGCCCGTGCCCGATGGGTGGTCGAGTTTGTGGACATGGTGCGTCTCCTCCTCCTTCACGTCGTACTGAGGAAACTGGTTCATAATGTTTGCCAGATATTTGTTGACAGCCGAGAAGATGGCCACACCAACGGAGTAGTTCGAGGCCCAAAACAGCGTCTTGCCCTGTTCCGTACAAGCCTTACGCACGTCGTCGCCATGCTCTTTCAGCCATCCCGTGCTGCCACTGACCACCTTCACGCCCTTGGCCCAAGCCTTCAGGTAATTGCCGTATGCCGTCTGCGGCGTAGTGAACTCTATGGCCACGTCGGCACTTGCAAAAGCCTCACTCTCAAAATCTTCCTGATTGTCAATATCGATAATGCTTACAATCTCATGACCTCGGCTCAGGGCTATCTGCTCTATCATTTTGCCCATCTTGCCATATCCAATAAGTGCAATCTTCATTGTTCTGTGAATTAAAAATTTGTGCAAAGGTAAAAAAATTAAACGAAGAATGAAGAATGAAGAATGAAGAATCTCTTTTCTATTCCCATAAAATGCGCTATCTTTGCCCCAGAAAACGTTTTTCGACCTTATTTATGCCATGGAACAACTGCTTCACTATTGTTGGAAACATAAGATTCTGCCGCTGCATGAGCTTCGCACCACCGATGGGCGGACGGTGGAAGTCATTCATCCCGGCTTCCACAACCACGATGCGGGACCGGACTTCCTGAATGCCAAGGTGCGTATCGCCGACGTGCTTTGGGTAGGCAATGTGGAAATTCACAACCGCACCAGTGACTGGCACCGTCACCACCACGAGGGCAATCCAGCCTACGAGAACGTCATCCTGCACGTGGCCGAAGTGGTCGATACTCCCCTACACTATCCCAACGGCGAGGAGATTCCGCAATTGCAACTTACGGTGCCCCAATATGTACGCGACAACTATGCCAAGCTACTTCAGGCCGACGCAATGCCCCGTTGCCGGGATGTTTTGGGCGAGGTTTCCCGTTTGACGCTCCACAGCTGGCTTTCAGCCTTGCAAGTAGAGCGTATGGAACTGCGCACCCGTCAGATCATGGAGCGTGGGCGGCTGTTATCCAAGAACTGGGAGGATGTCCTGTTTGTCACGCTGGCCCGTTCCTTCGGTTTCGGGAAAAACGGCGACGCTTTCGAGCGCTGGGCCTACAGCATTCCCATGGGAGCGTTGGCCAAGCACCGTGACAACCTCCACCAAATTGAGGCCATCTTCTTTGGGCAGGCTGGACTTCTGGAGCAAGACGTTCTTCCTGAGGACTTTTATTATCAGCAACTGCGGAAAGAATACCGATACCTGCGGCAAAAGTTCTCCCTCATCCCCATGGACATGCACCATTGGAAATTCCTGCGTCTGCGTCCGCAGAACTTTCCCCACATCCGCATTGCCCAACTAGCCATGTTGTATTTTGAGCAACGGCTCAACCTGTCGAAACTACTCAATGCCACAACTGTGGAGGAGGTGCGACCCATGTTTGCCACGCATGTCAGCGACTATTGGAAAAACCATTATACGTTTGGGACAGAGACTGTGCGAGTGGGCGACCGGCAACTTTCTGCCGCTTCGGTTGATTCGCTGCTCATCAATGCCGTCTCCCCATTGCTTTTCTGCTATGGACGCTACAAGGACAACGAACCGATTGCCGAGAAGGGCATTTCCTTGCTTGAACAGTTGAAACCAGAGAACAACCGAATCATCCGCGATTGGCAAGCCGCTGGAGTACATTGCCAGAGTGCTGCCGACACACAGGCACTTTTGCAGCTGACAACAGCTTATTGCGAGCGACGCGACTGCATCCGTTGCCGTCTGGGCTATGAGTACATCCGTCACACCCCTGCCTTCATGGCCGAGACGACGGAGTCCTAACGTGCTTTTTGCAGCGTTTTCGTGGAGTTACAAAAGAAATTATGCAGCGAGAAAGCCGTTTTTTGTGTCATTTGACATGTGTTTTCCAAAGTTTTGCTTACCTTTGCGCCCGGAAAATGTTACATGCTAACACAAACAACGGAATCATCAATGAAAAAACAGCTTAAAAAAGTGCTTGTTCTGGGGTCTGGAGCCCTGAAAATCGGACAGGCAGGTGAGTTTGACTATTCGGGCAGTCAGGCTCTGAAGGCGCTTCGCGAGGAAGGCATCAGGTCGGTGCTTGTCAATCCGAACGTTGCTACAATCCAAACCAGTGAAGGTATTGCCGACAAGGTTTACTTCTTGCCAGTCAATACCTTTTTTGTGACCGAAATCATTAAGAAAGAACGTCCCGATGGCATTCTGCTGGCTTTCGGTGGTCAGACGGCCTTGAACTGCGGAACGGAGCTTTTCCGTAACGGCACTTTGAAGGAATATGGCGTTGAGGTTCTTGGCACCAGCGTTGAGGCCATCATGAACACAGAAGACCGCGACCTCTTTGTCAAGGAGCTGAACAAGGTGAACCTGAAGGTTCCTGTGTCTCAGGCTTGTGAGACCCTGGAAGAGGCTATAGCCACCGCCCGACGCATCGGATACCCCATCATGATTCGTTCGGCCTACGCACTTGGCGGCTTGGGTTCGGGCGTGTGTCCCGACGAGGAAACCTTCAAGGAGATTGCCGAGTCGGCCTTCACCTTTGCCCCACAGGTACTGGTGGAGGAAAGCCTGAAAGGCTGGAAAGAAATTGAGTTTGAGTGCATCCGCGATGCCAACGACCACTGCTTCACGGTGGCTTCCATGGAGAATTTCGACCCACTGGGCATCCACACAGGCGAGAGTATCGTGGTGGCTCCGACGTGCTCACTCACCGACGAGCAAGTAAAAATGTTGCAAGACATCACCATTCGTTGTGTGCGCCACCTCAACATCGTGGGCGAGTGCAACATTCAGTTTGCCTTCAACGCACAAACCAACGACTACCGCATCATTGAGATTAACGCCCGCCTCTCGCGCTCTTCTGCGCTGGCATCGAAGGCCACAGGCTATCCGCTCGCTTTCGTAGCCGCAAAGATTGCCCTGGGCTACACCCTCGACCAAATTGGCGAGATGGGCACGACGAACTCCGCTTACGTGGCTCCGTCGCTCGACTACCTGATTTGTAAGATTCCACGCTGGGACCTCACGAAGTTTGCTGGCGTGAGCCGTAAGATTGGTTCCAGCATGAAGTCGGTGGGCGAAATCATGTCCATTGGCCGCACGTTCGAGGAACTCATTCAGAAGGGCCTCCGCATGATTGGTCAGGGTATGCACGGCTTTGTGGGCAACGACCATACGAAGTTTGAGAACCTGGACGAGGAACTGGCCAACCCGACCGACCTTCGCATCTTCGCCATCTCGCAGGCACTGGAGGAAGGCTACTCCATTGAGCGTATCTATGAGCTGACGAAGATTGACCCTTGGTTCATCGGTAAGCTGAAGAACATTGTCGATTTCAAGCGTAAACTGGAAACATATAACCAGATAGAGGAGATTCCAACAGAGGTGCTGCGCGAGGCAAAGATACTCGGTTTCTCCGACTTCCAGATTGCCCGCTTCGTCCTGAAGGCGAACGCCGGCAACATGGAAAAAGCCAACCTGGCCGTCCGTGCCTACCGCAAGCAGCAGGGTATTCTTCCGGCTGTCAAGCGCATTCCAACCGTGGCCAGCGAGCATCCCGACCTAACCAACTACCTCTACATGACCTACGCTGTCCAGGGTTATGACGTCAACTATTATAATAATGAAAAGTCGGTGATCGTACTGGGCTCAGGTGCCTACCGCATCGGCTCGTCCGTAGAGTTCGACTGGTGCTCGGTGAACGCTATCACCACTGCCCGCAAACTGGGTTACAAGAGCATCATGATCAACTACAACCCTGAGACGGTTTCGACGGACTATGACATGTGTGACCGCCTCTACTTCGACGAGTTGTCGTTCGAGCGCGTCCTCGACGTGATTGACCTTGAGAATCCTCGCGGCGTCATCGTCTCCGTGGGTGGTCAGATTCCAAACAACCTGGCCATGAAGCTCTACCGCCAGAGTGTACCCATCCTCGGCACTTCGCCAGTAAGCATTGACCGCGCCGAGAACCGTAACAAGTTCTCTGCAATGCTCGACCAGCTTGGCATCGACCAGCCGCAGTGGAGCGCACTGACCAGCATGGCCGACGTGAAGGCATTTGTGGAACGTGTCGGCTTCCCGGTACTTGTCCGCCCGTCCTACGTGCTTTCGGGTGCGGCCATGAACGTATGCTACGACTATGAAGAGTTGGAGCGCTTCCTCCAGATGGCCAGTGAGGTGAGCAAGGAGTACCCCGTCGTCATCTCTCAATTCATGCAGGAGACCAACGAGATAGAGTTTGACGCTGTTGCACAGAACGGCGAGGTGGTCGAATACGGCATCTCCGAGCACATCGAATATGCAGGTGTTCACTCCGGCGACGCCACCATGGTGTTCCCGGCCCAGCAAATCAGCTTTGCTACGGCCCGTCAGATTAAGAAAATCAGCCGTGCTATCGCCAAGGAACTCAACATCTCTGGTCCCTTCAACATTCAGTACCTGGCCAAGGGTCGTGACGTGAAGGTCATCGAATGTAACCTGCGTGCCAGCCGTTCCTTCCCCTTTGTCAGCAAGGTGCTGAAACGGAACTTCATCGAGACGGCAACGCGCATCATGCTCGACGCTCCGTATTCAAAGCCCGACAAGAGTGAGTTTGACATCGACCGCATGGGCGTGAAGGCCAGCCAGTTCTCCTTTGCACGTCTGCAGAATGCCGACCCTGTGCTGGGCGTTGACATGAGCTCTACGGGTGAGGTTGGCTGCATGGGCGACACTTACGAGGAGGCTCTGCTCAATGCGATGATTGCCACAGGCTATAAGATTCCGTCAAAGGAAAAGGCCATCATGATTTCTTCAGGCGAGACCAAAGAGAAGGTGGCTTTGCTCGATGCTGCCCGTGCCTTGGTTCGCAACGGTTACACGATTTACGCCAGCGAAGGCACAGCCCGTTTCCTCAACGACAACGGCGTCACCGCCACGGCTGTCTCTTGGCCCGACGAAGACCACAAAGACCGTGAGAACGTCATGAAGATGATAGCAGACCATCGGTTTGACCTTATCATCAACATTCCGAAGAACCACTCCAAACGAGAGCTCACCAACGGTTACAGGATTCGTCGTGGTGCCATCGACCACAACATTCCGCTGATTACCAACGCCCGTCTCGCGTCTGCGTTCATTGAGGCTTTCTGCGACATGAAGCTTGAAGACCTGCAAATCAAGAGTTGGCAGGAATACGAATAAACAAACCCTCTTTCCCGAAAGTCGGCCAGCCCAGCTTTCGGGAAAGACAACCCTAAAAGACCGTTGCGTCACACTTCCCATAAAAGGAAATGTGACGCAACGTCTTTTTTTTCCAATCAGTACCGCCTGGTTTCAACGTACTGAATATCCTCATACATTTTCAGGTCGTAGTCATCCTTGCCACGCAACACGACGGCAATGCTGTCAATCTGGTGTTGAATCCCTTGCAGGCCATTTTCCTTTTTGTATTGCTTGATGGCGTTGAAGATGTGACGCATCTTTTGTGCATCAATTGCTTGCTCCGGCGTGATTTGTTCGGCAGTGCTTCGCGTCTTCACCTCCACAAAATGGAGGATGCCGTCGCGGTGGGCCACAATGTCCAGCTCGCTTCCCTTGTGCAGGTTCCAGTTTCTGTCCAGGATTCCGTAGCCTTGCTGTTGCAGATAGGCCGTGGCGATGTCCTCGCCCGTCCGTCCCATCATTGCTGCCGCATGGGCACGTTGCAGGGTGTTCTGATGATGCTGCCGTTCCCGCACCTCCAGTTCCGACTGAGACTTCACCTGATTGTCTGACAGGACATGCCAGACCTGGTAGCCCTGCGTTTCCAGCCATCTTCCAATGACAAGGTAGCTGAAACTCTTCATCGGATTACTTTCGGCATCCGTCAGGGCAATGACATAGCCTTTCTCCATGCCCGCCCGCAGCCGTTCGATGCCCCGGAGAAACCGTTCGTCCTGCCAAGCCTTTTCCTCGTCAAAAGCCCCATCCGTCTTTCTCGTCTCCTCACAGACCTGCCCAAACTCCTCCCAAAAAGAAAGATAGGCCATGCCGTAAGGCTTCAGGTGTTGCTTCAGGCTGACAGGAGAGAAGTCCGTACTGGCATCCTGCCTGTAGCGTATGTCCACGATGCAATGGATGGCCTTCTGCCGGAGGAAAGGGATAAAATCAGAAAAAAGCGTCCTGGAATGAACGCTTATTACATATAAATACTGTACGGGGAGGAGCATGAAAAGAAAAGATTTGTACTCCCACCGAGAATCGAACTCGGATCTAATCTTTAGGAGAGATTTGTTCTATCCATTGAACTATGGGAGCCACAAGCCCACGTTAGACAAGGTGGCGAATCAGTTCTTCCTTGTCGCCGTAGAGCATGTCGATGACGGGTATCTCAATCATGGTGTAGGCACCCGGCTGTTGTTTCAGGCTGGCACGAGCCACGTTGACAAGCACCTGAGCCGTCAGGGCGGGGTTGTTAATGCTCATGTTGAACTCAAAGTGCTGGTTGTGCGTCTTTCCGCTGACACCCTTGCGCACCAGGTTCACACCATGGCCCACGTCGTTCAGGTCATCCACACAGGGAACCTGCTGCACGTGCGTCTCATCGTTCACGAAATAGGGGTCAGCCTTGATGGCAGCCTCAATGGTCTTGAAGTCAGCGCCTTCCTCCAGTTCCACATACACCATGCGGCGGTGAATGCCTGTACCCACAGGGATGGTCATGGACAGAGCGTCACGCACACCCGCAATGGCTCTTACGGCTACCGAGTGTCCCATGGAACGTCCAGGGCCGAAGTTGGTATAGCTAATGCCTTTCGGTGCAAGGCTCTCCATCAGCGAGCGGACAATCGAATCGCTTCCCGGATCCCAACCTGCGGAGATGACGCTGACACAGCCATGCTCCTTGGCTACTGCATCCAGCGAGCGGCGCAAATCCACGATTTGTGTGTGAATGTCGAAAGAATCCACCGTGTTGATGCCCAAGGCGAGGCACTGCTTGGCATACTCCTCCACCTTGCGGGTAGGGGTTGCGAGGATAGCTACCTGCACACCTTGCAACTCGGTAATGTTCTTTACGACTAGAATATCAGCCAATTCTGCCGGTTTGTCAAGTGCGCCGTTGCGACGAACCACGCCCACACACTCCATGTCGGGGGAAGCCTGAATCGCCTCAAGCGCATACTTTCCGATGTTGCCATAACCGACGATGGCAACCTTGATTTTTGTGTTTGTCGAACTAAAAGTCGTCATAATTTTGTGTTTATAGGTTACAATTTGTGCGCAAAGGTAAGACTATATAGGTGAAAAAGCAAAGAAAACCGTACTTTTTCTTTATTTTTGTCTAAAATACGGATTTTTGAGAGTTTTTCCTGATTCCGCTGTCCAAAAAAGACCTCGGCGGACAGGGTCGAAAATGAAGCTTAACTCTTCTCGTCTAAAGAGTACTGCGTGAAATCGAATAGAGTTCTGCGTCGTCTCGGATAGAGTTAAGCGTTGCAAACAGGTGATTTTCTACCGCTAAAAGTACTCCCTTACGGCAAACTCAAACTGATTAATGAAAATTTGCTTGAAGGCGTAAAGGTTGTTTTGTTCATAGAAAATGAGCATGGCCTTCTTATAGTCAATTGAATCGACAGAGCGGAAACTCAGCGGACAATAGCCATTGGCTATCAGGATGGCATTGCTGGTGATACGGGCTGTGCGTTTGTTGCCGTCGGAGAATGCCTGAATATACGACAGGAGCACAAGTGTGAGAAGTGCTTTTTCAAACACATTCTCCTTGCTGTTTACCAAGTCGCATGTATCATGTATGGCCTCACGGATTTGGAATTCATTATCCAATGGGTGATAGTTGGTGCCCGTGATACCCACACGGCGATGACGGATGCCCCTGTCAACTGAGAGTTCTTTGGTGAGCAGTTGATGAATGTCTTCAATGTGACTGAGAGTTAGATGCCGCAGATAGTCAGGGTTATCAAGGATGAAGCGCAAGGCATCTTTGTGATTGAGCAACATCACCGCCTCTTCCTTGGTCTTGCCATCTGCCGTCTTGCTCTCACGAAGCAGACGCTCCGTCTCCAAAAGCGAATAGGTGTTACCTTCTATCTGTGACGATTTCCAACTGAGATCGATGCCCAGCCGCTCCATCTCCTTACGGTACTCGTTTTCTGTCATCTCGCAGATGTGTTGTCGAAACTCGGCCTGTAGTTCTTTTAGCCAAACCATCTCTTCGTCCGTGAAAAGCGTTATAGCCGGAAGTTGATTGCGAATCAGGTCGAAGTTGAAAGACGTTTGTACCTGTCGCTCATCAACATCCAGCGCAAAGTACGTGTCCAAATTGAGCGGCATCAGTAAAAAAGCCTGGTCGGAAAGACGGTAACGAGTGGCCCGTGCCTTACCCTCTGTCACAATATCTCCTCTTTGGACACCTGCCGCAATCAAACGTTTCATGGTGGCATCACTTCCCTGAAAGGCTATATCCTTTGCTATCTCATCGCGGGAAGACAGTGGATGATAGTGCAGATATTGTAGTATTTCTCTTGAAACATCCATAACTTTAAACATGAAATCGGTGCAAACTTAGCGATATTTTCTCAATTATCGGCTCACATTGAGCTTAAAAATGTATAAATCGCCCATTTTCTGAGCCGATAGCCATATCCGTTTCGTAACAAAAAATGTTTATTTTACATTTCTTTCAAGGCAAAATGAAAAATCTTTAGGGGACAGAGTGATAATCTCAAAAAAAATATCGAAATTTGCATCAAAATATTTAAAAACAGATTTTTCCACATGGCAATAAAAATTCTGAGTGTTGACGACGAGGTGGATTTGGAGGTGCTCCTCACACAATATTTCCGCAGAAAAATCCGAAAGGGAGAATATGAATTTTTCTTTGCACACAACGGTCTGGAGGCATTGCAGACGCTGTTGAAGCATCCAGACATAGACATTATTCTCTCAGACATCAACATGCCGGAGATGGACGGCTTGACGTTGCTGACCAAGATTAACGAGATGCGCAACCCGGCGCTGAAGTGCATTATGGTGAGTGCATACGGCGACATGGGCAACATCCGCCAGGCGATGAACAACGGTGCCTTCGACTTTGCGACGAAGCCCATTGACCTGGATGACTTGCAGATAACCATCGACAAGGCCATCGAGCAAATCCGCTTTATCCGCGAGGCTAAGAAAGACCAGAAGGAGCTGCGAGACATCCATGCCGACCTGAGTGTGGCACGGGAAATCCAGCTCGCCATCCTGCCCCGGAATTTCGTCCTGAATATTCCCCATGCCGAGATGATTGAGATTTACGCCTCGATGATGGCGGCAAAGGACGTGGGCGGAGACTTCTACGACTTTTTCCGCATCGACGATGAACGATTCGGCTTTACCATTGCAGACGTTTCGGGCAAGGGGGTGCCTGCGGCCATCTTCATGGCTGTAAGCCGCACCCTGATTAAGGCTACGGGCATGAGGGGCGTACCCTCGAACGAGTGTATGCAGATTGTAAACGACATACTGTGTGGCGAAAGCGTGGATTCGATGTTTGTCACCGTTTTCTACGGCATTTACAACATGTTGACGGGCGAGATAGACTACACGAACGCCGGACACAATGCCCCCTACATTCTTCATGCAAACGGCAACGTGGAAATGTTGAAATCGAACATCAACCTGGTGTTGGGTGCCCTTGAAGGCATTTCCTACAAGCGCAACAGCATGAAGCTGGAACCGGGCGACACATTGGTGATGTACACCGACGGTGTGACAGAAGCCGAGAACCTGAAGCAGGAACTCTACGGAGAAGAACGCCTGGAAGCAGTGCTTCAGACCATGAAGGGTGCTGACAGCCAGACGATTGTAGATACCATCAACCAACAAGTAAAAACATACGCAGGAGAAGCTCCGCAGAGCGATGACATCACACAATTAGTGATTAAACGAAAGTGAAAAACAAATCGTTGTACATCTTAGTCGGGATTGTTGCCACGGTTCTCATTGCAGCGGTGGCGGCTATTGCCTATACCATTGGCAAGGGGCAGTCGGAGGGCGAGCTGAATGCCATGGCCAAGGAAGTAGCCACGCTGAGGGCTGGAGAAAAAAAGGCCGCCGTGGTGAAGCGCGTCAGCCAGCAGATGGAGGAGATTGCCTATCAGCAGAAAGAAATCTCCGACAAACAACGCATCAAGGCTGAAGAGTCGTCGAAACTGGCCATCGAGATGCGCGACCGCGCCGAACAAGAGTCGCACCTGGCCCGAACGGCAGAGCAAAAAGCCATTGAGGCGCTTCAGGAGGCTGAAAACCAACGGAGCAACGCCATGCAACAGCAGCGAATTGCCGTGGAGGAACGCGATAAGGCCACCCTGTCGAAGACCATTGCCGACACGCTGAATAGACGGACGGTGGCTAAGACCTTGGGCCTGACCTCAATAAACAAACGCGAGGGAGGGGACGAGGAAACAGCCGACTTGCTTGCGTATGCCAGCTGGTATCTTCTGGACAAATACGAGGGAAACACCTACTATGCCGAGACGTTCAAAGCATTGGCCCTGGCCACAGGCGGCATGGAGCGGACCATCCTACAGCAACGGGGAGTAGTCAATGCACTCAGCATTGTTCCCAACGGAAAGGGCAACTGTGTGGCCGTCAGTAATTACGGCGAGATAGAGCTTCTGTCCTCCCCGTCCGAAACCCGTCAGCAGACTCCTCGACGACTTTCCTCGACCGTCTTGCTACAAAACAACATTTACGACTTCCGCGACGTCTGGGCCGGGAAGAATGCCGTATATGCCCTTTCGTTCAAAGGTCCGCTGTGCGTCGTGAGCTATGAGGGAAAGATGAAGACTGTGGCACTGCCTGCCGACAGCTATTTCAAGTTGATACATACCGACAGCAACACACTGCTGATTGCAGGGCGGAAATCGCTCTGCTGGTACACGTTCTCGACCGGCGATGTGTCGGCTCCCGTCCGTCTGCCGAAGACGCTGACTACCATCGTCAAGCGTGAAAATAACATCTGCCTGTTCTATGACGACGACACCTACGCCGAAATGGACGGAACTGGCAAAATCACGGAAAAGGCACCACTGACGCGACGCAGCGTGGCCACCGCCCACTATGCGCCTGATTTGGAATGCCTGTTCCTGGGCCTGAAAGACGGCACGGTGCAGATGGTGAACAAATACAACCGCATCGCCGAGGATTTGGAGGCACACAACGCAAAGACGGTCTGCATCACGACGATAGGGCCGGTCATGATTACGGGTGCCTACGACAAGGCAGCCTACATCTGGAAACTGGATAATCTGGTCTTCAGTAACACGGGCCTGAATTTCTGGCAAGAGATGCAGACGAAGGTTGCCCCCGTGGCCAAGGTTTCGCAGATGGTGAACCAGGTGCCGAAGGAATGGATTTCACCCGTGGAATACACTTTCCAGGGATGGACGTTGGCAGTTTGCGGCGACCCAGCCACCCAGCATGTGTGGATTGGCACCTCCAGGGGAGAGGTTGTCCGCATCAATTGTTCCGTGGACAACATGGCCAAGAAGGTCTATGGTGCGTTGAAACGCAACCTGACCCCGGTGGAATGGTCGCACTATCTGGGCGTTTCGGTACCGTATGTGAAGCTAAAAGGTGAAAAGTAAAAAGTGGAAAAACAGATGAAAAGGCACATCCACATCCTATTATTATTACTTGCGCTGAGCATCCCATGTGTTGCCCAACAGATGATTGGTGTGCCTTTCTTCCGAAACTTCACGGCAAGGGAGTACAATGCGCACAATCGCAATTTCGACATCCTTTGTGACGAAAATGGACATACCTTTGTGGCAAACTTCGAGGGACTGCTCATCTATGACAACGTCAACTGGCGAATTGTGCATACCCCCGGCATCTCGCGGGTGACCGACGTGAGCTTTGACAAAAAAGGAACGCTGTGGTTTGCAGGTGTCAATGTGAAGGGCTATGTGGAATATGTGGATGGAGACACCATCAAGGTGAAATACATCCAAAGCGACAAAAACGAGACAGGGTTTCAGCACGAACGCTCCACAGAGGGAGAGGCCGACCGATGGAACGACATCGTAGTCCTTGACCGTCTGGTACTCAGTCCACGCTTTACACTGCTGGCCACAGCCACGGCTGGTGTCATTGCCATCGACGAAAACGAAGAGAAGATTTGGGAAATCAATGAGCAGAATGGCCTTTGCTCAAACAGCATCACCAAACTGGCATACGACGGGAAAGGCTCGGTGTGGGGAGCGACAGACAACGGACTCTTCCGCATCTCCGTCTCAGAGATTTACAGCCATTACAGTGAACATGAGGGGCTGACCGGGCAAGTCAGCAGCATCACCATCATTGACGACAAATTCTTCGTTGGAACGTTGCAAGGAATGTTCCGCTTCGAAGAAGGAAAATTCGTCAAGGTGGAAGGCATCGACCAGGCTTGTTGGCAGTTAGCAACGACGGTTAGGAAGAACGCCCTGGCAGCAACGAGCAACGGCGTGTTCACCTACGGGCAC
Source organism: uncultured Bacteroidaceae bacterium (assembly GCA_905236065.1). Taxonomy (GTDB): domain Bacteria; phylum Bacteroidota; class Bacteroidia; order Bacteroidales; family Bacteroidaceae; genus Minthosoma. Next base: position 30,302 of record CAJONZ010000008.1, read on the forward strand.
TCTATCCATCGGCTTTCCAAGCAGATTTCCCTTTCGGTCGTGGTGGAAAACGACGACACGTTCCTGAGCGGCGAATTGGACGGCATCTATCGCCGGGGTTATGACGGCTACGCCCAGAAACTGGACGACATCAGCAACACCATCCGCATGGAAAAAGACAAACGCGGTGGCATCTGGGCACTGACTTTGGGCGGCGAGTACTACTACCTGGCACCAGGAGGCAAGCATTTCAAGAAACAGAAAGAGGGGCCGCTTTCGCTCCTGTTCGAATACAAAGACCCGACGGGACGGAAATGGCGTTGCCATGACGACGGCAGGGGACTCATCTGCGACGACATGCCTCGCGACTTCATGATGTGGTTCGAGCCTTTTGCCAACTACAACATCCAAGCCATGTTGATTGATTTGAAAGACAAGGAAGTAGCATGGATTGGTGGCAACTTCGGTCTGGTACGCATCGACCTGAAGAAAACTCTCACCCAAAAACCACTGCCACCACAAATCCACATCCGTTCTTTCTCCCTGAACAAACGCAGCCTCACCATCACCATTGCCAACGCCCAGAGCTATCCTGTCGGAGGTCCCCGCTACAGCTACCGCCTCCACACCAAGGATGCCTGGTCGGCATGGGATGACGACCAGAAAATCGACTTCCAAAACCTGGCCTATGGCAGGTATCAATTGGCGGTACGCTCCATCGACCCCTACGGACAGATTAGCGAGTCGGACGAACGCGAATTCAACATTCCCTACCCCATTTATATGCGTTGGTACGCTATCCTTTTCTACTTCCTGCTGATGGGTCTGGGAATCTACGCCTTTTTCAAGAACCGCACACGCCAGATGGAGAAAAGGCAGGAAAAGCTGGAGAAGATTGTCAAGGAGCGCACCCAGGAGGTCATCAGCCAGAAAGACGAGATAGAAGTTCAGAAAAACGAGATTGAGGAAAAATCCAAGCGGTTGGAAACCACCCTTGCAGAACTTCGCCAAGCACAAAAGCAGCTGGTACGCAAGGAACGGGAGGCCACCATCGGAAAACTGACGCAGGGACTCATCGACCGCATTCTCAACCCTATGAACTATATCAACAATTTCTCTCACCTCTCCATTGGCCTGACCAACGATTTGAGAGAAAACCTGAAGGACGGCGAGCAGAATATGACCTCCGACATCTATGACGACAGCATGGACGTGCTGGACATGATGCGGACAAACCTTGAAAAGATAGAGCAACACGGACTCTCCACCACCCGAATCTTGAAAGCGATGGAGGAAATGCTGAAGGAACGTCCCGACAAAATCGACAGCATTGACCTCGGAATGCTCTGCCAGCAGGACATTGAAATGCTGCACAAATACTACGAAAAAGAAATCAGCAGCCTCGCCATCCAAGTGGAATGGGAGAAACCCAAACAGCCTGTCATAGTGGATGCCAATGCCGAACTTATCAGCAAAACCATCATGTCGATGTTGGGTAACAGCATCTATGCCCTCCAGAAAAAAGCTGACAGGAATTCCAAGGACACCTTAATCCTCCGCCTCAGCATCCAACCTGCACACGACGGCAAAAAGCCCACTATCAGCATCTACGACAATGGCATCGGCATTGAGGAGAATATCATCTCCAAAGTCTTCGACCCCTTCTTCACCACCAAACCGACGGCAGAAGCACCCGGTGTCGGACTCTACCTCAGCCAGCAAATCATACAGGATTTTGGCGGCAACATCACCGTCCATTCCGAGAAAGACAAATATACTGAGTTTACCATCTCATTCTGAAGCATCATGGAAACCACGAAAACCACGTCCTTAGAGCAACAAGTAGCACAGTTGCAGCAACAATTGCACGTGCAAGAGAAAATGGCGTCCTTAGGGATGCTCAGTGCAGGCATTGCTCATGAGATTCAAAATCCGCTGAATTTCGTCATCAACTTCAGTAAAATGTCCGAACGACTGCTCAACGACCTGAACGACCTCGTCACCGATTGTGCCGAGAAACTGGGCGAGGACGATGCCACTGAGCTGAAGGACATAGCCACCGACTTGAAGGAGAATATGCAAAAGATACAGGAGCACGGCCAGCGAGCCATCAGCATCATCCAAGGCATCCTGCTGCAAAGCCGTGGAAAAGAAAACGAATTCCTGCCCACTGATGTCTGCCAGCTGGTTCACGAATACGTCTGGCTCTCCTACCATGCCATGCGGGCCAACGACAAAAACTTCAACATCTCCATCCACGAGGAATATCAGAATGACATTCCACGCCTCATGGTCATTCCCCAAGACCTCAGCCGGGCCGTGCTCAACGTCATGAACAACGCCTGCTACACCGTCCGGGAGAAAAGCCAACAAAACCCCTCAGACACGACCTACACGCCGACCATCACTATTCAGGTCACCACACAGGACGAGCAACTCAACATCCGAATCAGTGACAACGGCATGGGCATGACAGCCGAGACCCAGGAGAAACTCTTCCACACCTTCTTCACGACCAAACCCGTCGGTCAGGGAACCGGACTCGGCATGTCCATCACCCACGACATCATCGTCAATAAACACAGCGGACAAATCCTCGTCCAGACCGAATACGGACAAGGCAGTACTTTTATTTTCCAAATTCCCATCAGACTCAAATGAGATTTCCAGATACAATCTTCCATTCAATCCAACAGGTTTCCCTTCGCCCCAAAGGGGGAAAGAGGCCTGGGGTGAGGGAGTGTATTATACTTTTATTATTCTTCTTTACCCTTCCCCTCCATTCTCAAGCTCAAGAGGAAATCTTTCTACAAGCACAATTTGCCTACGACACTGGGCGTTTCCAGGAAGCAGACTCCCTGCTCAACCTCTGCATCAACACCATGAAAGGCAACGACCTTGTCCGTGCCTACAGGCTGCGAGCCTTCTGTAACTTCAACCTCGACCAGCCCGAACAGGCAGAAGCCTACGTTGAGAAACTGCTTGAAGTGGACCCTTACTACACTTCTTACGACGACTCGCCACGATTCGCTGACGTTATCACACGGTTGAAAAAGAAATCCACCATCACCACAGCCTCCCACATGGAAGAGACAGCTGAGGAGGTGCCCGTGCCCATCACTGTCATTACCGAGGAGATGATACGTGCCACCGGCTCACGCTCCCTCAGCGACATCCTCCTGCTCTACGTCCCCGGACTCTCTGCCATCGGCAGCATCGAGAAAAACGTCGCCATGCGAGGCATTTACGGACTCACTCAAGAAACCATACTCGTGCTCATCGACGGCCACCGCATCAACAGCCCTTGCATCAACGCCGGAGCTATCGACTTCCGTCACGACATCGAAAAAATCAAACAGATTGAAATTCTCCGAGGCCCAGCCTCATCCCTCTATGGAAACGTAGCCCTTACCGCCGTTATCAACATCATCACCAAACCCGGCAACTCGCTGGAGGGTCTCCAGGCCACTGCCCGCGCCGGCAGCTTCAACACCTATAGCGGCTCCCTGATTTTCGGACAGGGAAACCTCCGTTCCGACATCCTCGCATGGGGCTCCGTCTATTCCTCCATCGGACAACGGCAATGGGAAAACGGCACACTCCACTACATCGACGGCTACAGCCAAAAGCCCGCCTTCGACTTCGGCGCAAAAATGAAATGGGGTGACTTCAAGATTGAAGCCATCGGACAACACGGCAAATTGGTGCCCTACCACAACCTCGTCACCATCGGCAACATCTACAGCTACGACCGCTACACGCAACAATCGGGAGAGAAACCTGGAATCTCGCGCACCAACATCCGCATCGATGGCGACTACAGCCATGTATGGGGCTCCTTCTCTCTCTCCGCCAACCTCTTTGCTGCCGTCGAGCGCCTCCAGCTATACAACGTGATAGCCGACACCCTCCTTCCCGAAATCTCCAGGCAGATGCAGACTGACTTCGGTCTTGGTTCACAATTCGAACCGCACATCTCAGGCGTTTGGGAAAACATCAAGTGGGAAGACTACAGCTTCGGCGGAGCCGTCAATGCCGCCTATAACTATCACCTTCCCAACAACATGCAAGGTTCCCTCCTTGGCGGCATCCAGTACGAATGCTTCACGTTGACAGATGCTTCCTTCACACTGGGTGCAAACTACACAGACATCTATATGACCAACAACATCATCTTCTATACTGGTTCTGAACACACCATCTCTGCCTTTACGCAGTTGAAACACAAATTCACCAATCACCTCATCTTCAACGGAGGACTCCGCTTCGACCATAAAATCCGACTGCAAGGCCGACACATCAATACCTTCTCCCCTCGTGTCTCTCTCATCTGGATGCCCAACCACGTCATCAGCCTCAAAGGCGGCTACTCGCACTCCTTTGTCGATGCCCCCTACTTCTACCGTTCCGCACAAGTCCCCATCTTCTCCACCGGCGATGCACTCAACCCCGAGAAAATGGATGCCTACCAAATTGGAGCCAACTTCAACTGGGAGCCCCTCCATCTGCGCTACGAGGTCAACCTCTTCTACAACAACGTCACCGACATGGTCTATTTCAACTCTACCACCTATGGTAGCAGTTCCCTGGGCAACACCAGTAAAATCCGCATGGCCGGCATCGAAAACGTCCTGCAATACACCACACGCAACACCCTCATTAACTTTAACTGCACCTACCAATACCCTACCTTCATCGAAAACTTCTCATCCACAGCACACAACATCAGCAACGTGCCCCGTTTCCTCGCTAACCTCACCGCCACACAGAAATGCCTCTCAGGCCGACGATTGGGCGAACTCTGGGTACGTGCCAACTTGCACATGCAGTCAGAAGTGGAATGCCTCGACAACGACATTCTCAACAAGGTAGAACTCAGCATGGCCGGCATCTACCACATCGTCACCGTCACCCAACCTGCCATCGCCATCCTCGGAGCCGGCATCGAGTGGAACACCCCCTTCCGACTCACTCTTGCCCTCGACGCCTACAACCTCCTCAACACCCGCTACCGCATCGGTGGACAACTTCAGGACGGCATTCCTGCCCAAGGCTTCAGTCTCATGGGTAAAGTCAGCTACAAGTTCTAAAGAAGAAGCACACCAAAAAACGAGCGAGCGAACACCGATGTCAATGTTCACTCGCTCGTTTTTGTTTTCCCTTCATAAGGCAACGCCTTAGAGCTTTACCTCGACCGCAACCGGGCAGTGATCGCTGCCAAAAATATCGGTGTGGATTTGTGCACTGAGCAGGTTCGGCTGTAGGCGATTGGAGCAAAGCCAATAGTCGATGCGCCAACCGGCATTTTTTTCACGGGCACGGAAACGGTAGGACCACCACGAATAGATGTCGGTTTCAAAAGGATGGAAATAGCGGAAAGTGTCGGTGAAGCCAGCAGCCAAGAGATCCGTAAATTTTTGCCGCTCCTCGTCGGTGAAGCCGGCGTTGTGGTGGTTGGTTTTGGGATTCTTGATGTCTATCTCCTGATGGGCCACGTTCATATCACCACAGACAAGCACAATCTTCTGAGCATCCAAGCGCATCAGGTACTGACGGAAAGCATCATCCCACGTCATGCGGTTGTCCAGACGGCGCAGGCCATCCTGCGAGTTGGGCGTATAGACGGTGACGACGAAGAAATCGTTGTACTCCAGCGTGATGACACGCCCCTCAGTATTCATGTCGAGCCAACCATCGTTGGGCATGGCATCGATGATGTCCTGCGGCAGTCCATAGCTGACGTTCAGCGGATGGTGCTTCGTGTAGATGGCCGTGCCGCTGTAACCCTTTTTCTCGGCATAGTTCCAGTATGATTCGTAGCCAGGGAACTTCAAGTCAAGCTGGCCTGCCTGCATCTTGGTCTCTTGCAGACAAAAGAAATCCGCATCGAGCGCGGCAAAGGTGTCACTGAAACCTTTGCCACACACGGCGCGGAGTCCGTTTACGTTCCAAGAAATGAATCGCATGACTTCATGTTTAGAGATTCGCGTTGAACGTTGAGAGACATGCTTGTATAGTCTCTCAACGCCCGACATTTCACTAAGCAAATCTGCTCAAGTCCACCTTGTGCATGTCGCCCTCTTTCAGGAAGGTGTCGTGGAAGGAGTGGGTGGCAGCAAGGTTGTGACACGACTGGCCAGTCTTTGAAATCTTGAGGTAGTCCCACAGCAACTGCTTGTAGTCGGGATGTGCACAGTTCTCAATGATGGCATGAGCACGCTGGATGGGGCTCTTGCCACGAAGGTCGGCAACACCCTGCTCGGTCACGATGACGTTCACGTCGTGCTCGGTGTGGTCGATGTGGCTACAGAAGGGCACGATGGATGAAATCAGACCGTCCTTGGCAACGGATGGGCAGGTGAAGATGCTGAGGAAGGCGTTACGCTCAAAGTCACCTGAGCCGCCGATACCGTTCATCATCTTCGTGCCGCAAATCTGTGTGGAGTTGGCATGTCCGTAGAGGTCAACTTCAATGGCGGTGTTGATGGCAATCAAACCCAGGCGACGGATAACCTCGGCATTGTTGGAGATTTCCGACTGACGCAGGACGAGCTTGTCTTTGAAGAAGTCCATATTGTCGTAGATACTCTGCAACTTGTCGTTGGTGACCGTAAGGGAACATGTCGAAGCACACTTGACACGACCCTGGAACATAAGGTCAACAATGGCATTCTGAAGCACCTCGGTATAGATTTCCATGGCTGGCATGTCGGGGTCGCTGCCGAGGGCAAAGAGGATGGCATTGGCCGTTGTGCCCACACCGCTCTGGAAGGGCAGGAAGCCCGGAGGAATGATGCCACGCTTACGCTCTGCAAGCAGGAAGTTGGCCACGTTCTCACCGATTTTGTCGGTAATGGGGTCGGCATCCTTGAAGGCACGAGCCTCATCGGGAATGTTGCACTCTACCACACCCACAATCTTCTTGGGGTCAATCTGCAAATAGGTAGTACCGATGCGGTCGGTCACCTTCTCAATCATGATGGGCTTGCGCTGAGGAGGGTCGAGTGGTTCATAGACATCGTGGATACCGATGGACTTGGGGGAATGGAACGCATTCAGCTCCAAAATCACACCTTTCTTGGCCATACGCGCAACGGTGGGAGAGATACCGCCTGCTGCGGTCAGATAAACCTTACCGTCGTCCTCAATGGCACAAACCTCGATGATGGCCCAATCGACATCTCCGAAGAACCCATAGCGAAGGTCTTGCGCCATCATGCCCAGATGGATGTCGTTATAAGCGATTTCGCCAGCATTTACGTGCTTGCGGAAGGTTGAGTTCGTCGTGTAAGGGGCACGATAACGGATGGCTTGTTCGTCGGAAAGCACACCATCGCAAGACTGGCCGGTCGAGGCACCCGTAAAGATACCAATCTGATAGGGGCGTCCCGCCTCATGTTCGGCATGGGCCATCTTGGCAATTTCCGCAGTCACCGCCTTTGGCGTACCTGCTGGTGTAAATCCTGAAAGACCAATGTTGTCTCCGTTCTTGATAAGTGCTGCAGCCTCAGCTGCTGTGATTCTTGTAAAAGACATAATTATAATTTTTGAGTTTCTATTTTCAACTGATTATCTTGTTTGCCCCGCTTGTGATTTGCACGTATTCGGGGTGTTCCTTGGCAAAATTATCCACATAGCGGATGCGCTTCTCGTCGTAGATTTCGGAGACGGCAATCAGGATGCCCGTTTCCTCCACGTCGCCAAACCCATAGTTGATGGCCGTGCCGAACATCTTCATCGTCGGCGACAGGCACATATAGGCATTTACCAAGGGCGGGATGCTGTAGCCCAAGGCACGTATCTCACGGTTGAGCACCTTGTAGTCCTCCTTGAAGTCGCTGTAGCAGAAAAGTTTCTTGAACTCCCGCTCGTCATGCTCCAGCTGCAAAGGCTTCACCGGCAACACGAGTCCCTGCGTGTCCCCAAAATGCTTCCGCAGGAAATAGAGAATCATGTCACGCCCCATGCGATTGTAGGAAGGATACATCGTCACCTTGCCAAAGTAGTATTTGCAGCCTGGCATGATGACAGCCAAGGCACCCAGTCCGTCCCACAGGTTGTCGAGTGCAAAGATGGCCTTCGAACCCGCACGGGTTGACTGGTACTCCAAAGTGACGAACGAACGCCCCAATTCAATGGTGTAAGGCAGGTAGTTCTTGATGAATTCTTCTGAGAAATGGAACATGTGGCTGGTGGCAAGAATGGGCTGACCCTGTGCGTCGAATCGGATGTCCGGTCCCAGGATGTAACGATAGCCACCAATGATTTTCTCAGCCTCAGGATCCCATACAATCAGCTGCTTGTAGGGATTCTCCATCGTGTCAAACTCATCGAGGTCACAATCCAGCCCCGTGCCTCCGCCTGCCGCACGGAAGGCAATCTCGCGCAGTCGGCCAATCTCGCGCAACACATTCGGAGAGTCCTGCCACGTCACAATGTATATCTCATTGTTGCTGCGACTTGTCATGCGCAACTGCTTGTCCATCGTAAGTTCTGACCTGAGAACTTCAATAGGAATAGGTTCAATAATTGGTTGTTCCATAATTCATAATTCATACACTTTGTCTTGCACCCACTGTGCCCACTCTGCCGGCGTCTTCGACTTGTCGGTAAAGGTTTGCCAGGGTATCGGCTCGCCAAACGTCACGGTGAACTCCTTGCCTACGTTCTTGTACATCTCATCCACGAGAAAGAGCATGGCCAGGTTCACCTTCAGGTTGAACTTCTTGCAAAAACGGGCAATGTTGTAAAAGCGCTCGGAATTATGCCCCGAGAAATGCACGGGAATCACATCGCGCTTCGTCTCTATGCTCTTCGTGATAAACGTCTTCTTCCACGGCAAGTCACGGATGCTACCGTCGTCCTGCTTCCGGGAACAAAGTCCGGCAGGAAACATTACGACGTTTCGTTCACTATGGAAGGCCGCCTCCACCATCTTCGGGAAGTTACGGCTCTGTCCGCCCGTCTTGTTGATGGGCACACAGAGGGGAGCCAGTCCCTTCAGGTTCATCAGGATGTCGTTCACCAGATAGACCATCTTCGAGTCCCACTTTCCACACACAATGCTGCCCAATGCCACGCCGTCCTCGCCACCCAGCGGATGGTTCGACACGATGGTGAACCAACGGCCACCCTCGTTGCCAGGCAAGGCATCAAGCCCCGGACGCACCACGCCATCTATCTTCGTCTGCAACGTGATGTTCATTTCCAGATACTTGACACACTCATCCAGGAAATCCTTTCCCATCTTGCCCTTCGCACGCCCCGTCAGGTAGCTGTTCACCTCGTCCTGATGCAATATCTTCTTGAGCCAACTCACCACAAACCCAGGGATGTACTTCGCTTTCGCTCCAGCCTTGTCTTTGATGATTTGATCAATATCGACTCTGAAATCTTGCTCTTCTACTGCCATTTTTTACATGCCATTTTTCCGCCCCGTCCTGCAAAATCCTTTGCTCAACAAGGCGAATTTCGTGCAAAATTATGACTTTCTTTTGACTCTTTCAACTAAAACCGCAACTTTCTGCCTAAAAGTTGACGTTTTGGCATGAAAATAAGACGAAAAACTACACTTTGCCATGTCTTTTTGCAAAGCGTCCCTTATATATATTAATGTGTACCCCGCCCTACTCGTTTGCGATAAAGTGTACGATTTTGTCTGCCAAACGGGCATAGCCGTTCGGATTCAGGCGCGTGCTGTCATAGTGCGTCTGTTGCCAAATAAACATAGCCTCCTTGCCCCGCTTGTTGCCCAGGCTGATTCCACCGTTCGTAAACAAATCCAGAAACGGCAGGCTGTGGTAATCAGCATATTCTTTCATGGCTACGACATATCGGTATAGCGTGTTTTCTCCATCCAAGGTCTGCTCCGTCACATAGCCTCGGTCTGTTGCCCCCAGCGTAAAGTCATAGCAAGTCCTCGTTGGTGAAATCAGCAATATCCGTGCCAGAGGGTTCTTGTTCCGCAGCGTATTGATTGTATAATTCAAACCGCCACAGAACGACACATTGTCATTCGACACGTCTGCCGAGCCCGGTTCATCCGTCACCTTGCCAATCTCCGTCGGGTACAACATATTGCCACTGCCCGTGTAGTCGTTGGTCTGCAACCAGATGACATAGACCTCACATGCTTCCCGCTGCACCATCGTCAATGCCTGACGACACAGATTCATCGCTGCCGGACTACTGAACTCAGGACGTGCCACGCCAGCACCCTCCATGGCCACCACCTCAATGTCCTCATTCCTCACCCCCAAACGGTTCACCAACCGCTCACGCAACGGTTGCCACGTGTATTGTCCCGTACCGGGATCCTCGAAGGCATGGACACACTGACTGCCATCCAAGAAGGCAACGCGCTTACCCGCCAGCGAACTCTCTCCGCCGATGTGTTCCTGATGTCCTGACAGATAGTCACCTGTCAGTATCGTAATGTCAGCCACATCGATTCGTCCATTGTGGTTCATGTCACCGTTCACGGTCTGCGCCCCAGCGCTCAGTGTCACAAACGTGGGCATGAGCAGAAAAAGGACGGCTATCTTTCTTAAAAAGCGTTGGCTCACTGTTTTCATCATGTTTTCTTCCTATTTCACAACGTACTTCTTTCCACCACAAATATAAACACCTCTCTCTGGTCGTTTGAGCAGTCTGCGGCCTTGCAAGTCGTAACACCCCTGAGACTGGCGCTTATCCTGTTCTAAGCCCGGCACAGGTAAGGTGGCATCATACTTTGAGTAGAGTGCCGTGATCGTATCATTCAAAAACTTATATCGGTCCGTAAACCATACAGTGGCAGCAGACACGTCTTCTTCCACTGATTCACATTGCTTTCCCCATCGCTCTCCATCCAACATTCTCGACCTATCTGCACTGACAGCGGCAGCAGATGACCCATACATCGAGAGAGAATCTATCAAGTTCTCAATTACCCGATTCTCCACCACCTTGTTCCAGCATCGTCGATAGGCAGAAACAAAATCCGTACACCAAGGGTTTATGAAAAGCTGGCGGATAAAACTAAAACTCGCATAA
>CAJONZ010000009.1 GCA_905236065.1 uncultured Bacteroidaceae bacterium
CTTGGCAATCTCCATGAAGTGGTTTATGCCGATGGCCCAGAAGAAGCTGAGACGCGGGGCAAAGGCATCCACATCAATGCCTGCATTCACACCCGTGCGGAGGTAGTCCATACCGTCGGCCAGCGTGTAGGCCAGCTCGATGTCGGCGGTGGCACCGGCTTCCTGCATGTGGTAGCCAGAGATGGAGATGGAGTTGAACTTCGGCATCTTCTGACTGGTGAATTCAAAGATGTCGGCGATAATCTTCATGGAGAAGGCTGGCGGGTAGATGTAGGTGTTGCGCACCATGAACTCCTTGAGGATGTCGTTCTGGATGGTTCCTGCCATTTCTTCCAGCTTGGCACCCTGCTCCAGACCTGCGTTGATATAGAAGGCGAGTACTGGGAGCACACCGCCATTCATGGTCATGGAGACGGACATCTTGCTGAGTGGAATACCATCGAAGAGTACCTTCATGTTTTCCAGGGAGCAGATGGACACACCGGCCTTGCCGACGTCGCCGACCACGCGCTCGTTGTCTGGGTCGTAGCCACGGTGGGTGGGCAGGTCGAAGGCGACGGAGAGACCTTTCTGACCGCTGGCAAGGTTGCGGCGGTAGAAGGCGTTACTCTCCTCGGCTGTGGAGAATCCTGCGTACTGGCGGATAGTCCATGGGCGGAAGGGGTACATCATGGAATACGGGCCACGGAGGTAAGGGGGAATACCGGCTGCGAAGTCGAGGTGTTCCATGCCTTCGAGGTCTTCCTTGGTATAGACGGGCTGAATGTCTATTTGCTCCGGCGTACGCCAGTTGGCGGTGATGCCGTTGTCCTTCTGCCATTGCTGGCCGTTCTTTTCCTGAATGCCAGCGTATATGTCGATATTGTTGAAAGTTTTTCTTGCCATAATCAGATGCCGAGTTTTGCGTTGTAAGCACGGAGTGTTTCCAACTGGTTAGACTTAACGTTGATGAAGTTCTCGATGCCTGCGGCCTTGAGGTCTTCGGAGCAGGCTGGAGCACCGGCTACGACGTACATGGCACGACCGTTCAGATACTGGAAGGCCGGGATGGCGTAGGTTGCATATTCGTCGTCGCTGGAACAGATGACTACGATGTCGGCATCTGCGGCGAGGGCTGCGTCAACACCTTCCTCCACGGTCTGGAAGCCGAGGTTGTCGATGACTTTGTAGCCAGCGGTAGCCAGGAAGTTGCAGGAGAACTGGGCACGGGCCTGACGCATGGCAAGGTTACCGATGGTGAGCATGAAGGCAATAGGCTGTTTCTTGGCAGCTTCGGTGGAAAGACGGAGTGCTTCGAAGTCGCTGGCCATGCGGTCGGTGCAGAGCGACGGAATGGCTGTGGCCTCCGTGTCGCAGCAGTGCTTGCATTGTGTTGCCAGGGGTTGCTTGCCTTCGCTCTTCTCGTTGAAGTTCGGGAACTGGTTGGTTCCGAGGATGAATTCCTTTCGCTTGGCAGCATCGGCATGACGCTTCTTGTTGCTCTCGTTGATGGCATTCTGGATGTTGCCGTTGAGCGCTTCGGAGAGGAAACCGCCGGCCTCTTCGGTGGCGAGGAAGAGTTTCCATCCTTCCTGAGCAATGGCATCGGTGAGGTGTTCGATGGTGTAGGAACCACCAGCCACATCGACGAGTTTGTCGAAGTGTGCCTCTTCCTTCAGCAAAAGCTGCTGGTTGCGGGCAATGCGCTCGGCAAAGTCCGTAGGCTGCTCGTAGGGAGTGTCGAACGGAGTTACGACGATGGAGTCAACGTTGGCAATGGCTGCCGACATGGCTTCGGTCTGGGAGCGAAGTAGATTGACATAGGAGTCGAACAGCGTCTGGTTGTACTCAGAAGTGTAGGCGCAGACGTGCATTTGGCAAGCGCAGTCACACTTGGGCTCGTACTGCTTCACAATCTGTGCCCAGAGCAGACGGGCTGCACGGAACTTGGCAATCTCCATGAAGTAGTTGTCGCTGACGCCCATGTTGAACTTGATGCGCTTGGCTGCCTCTGTGGCATCGACACCGGCCTCGGTGAGGATGTTCATGTACTCTGCTCCCCAAGCCAAGGCATAGCCCAATTCCTGATAGATGTAGGCACCAGAGTTGTTGAGCAATGCGGTGTTGACATTGATGCACTTGTAGCCCGGAAGTTCTGCCAATGCCTCAATGAGCTGCTTGCCGAACGCCAGGACGGCAGAGACATCCTTTCCCTTGGAGAGAATCTTGCCGATGGGGTCGAAGTTGATGTTTCCCTTGAGTTCTGCCAAGGGGTAGTTCTGCTCCTTGAAGTACTCCACCAGAATCTGTGCCAGTTCAACACTGTGGCGTTGGCAGGTGGTGAAGTTCAGCTCCACGTACTGGGGCAGGATGTCCTTGAGCAAGTCGGCAATAAAAGCCTTGCTAATCTGGTTGCCAGGAATCTTGAAGCCCAGTGAGTCAACGCCCTTGTTCAGAATGTCGAGGGCCTTTTCGTTGGCACTCTTGGCATCCTCCACGTTGATGTTCTGGCGGACAAACCAAAGGTTGTTGTCTGTCTTGTTGCCACGGACAAATGGAAATTCGCCGGGCAGGGAGTTCACGGCCTTGAGGTCTTTCAAATCCTCGCGGCGATAGAAAGGCTGCACATTGAAGCCTTCGTTGGTTCTCCAAACCATCTTCTTCTGGAAGTCCGCCCCTTTGAGGTCAACCTCAATTTTTGCCAACCATTCCTCGGTGGTTGGGGCCTGAAACTCAGAGAAGAGTTTTTCGTTGTTGTTAGCCATAAAATATCATTTAAGTTGTTGTTATAATGTATAGCGTTTTGCGCTTAGTGACTTTACCGAATTGGGCATATAGGGCTTTGTAACGTTTCTGAATTCTATACGTTAAACCGTATCGCCCAGCAGTTCCTTGATGAGGGGAATGAGCGTTTTGCGGATGACTTTGTCGTTCAGCCGGTGCTCTCCCTCAAAGCGGATGGCGTGTGGGTAGTGTTTTTTGAAGAGGTCGTAGGTGTGAACCACTGGGTCGTTGATGCCGAACAGTCCGTAGCATTTCTCTTGGTCTTCAGGAGTGATGCCCTTGAACTGTTGACGCTCCATCTGATTGTGGTGCTGTATGATGTCTTTGGTGATTCGGAATTCCTTCTGGTTGTCCTTGCGCCCATTGTGGAACTTGTAGGTGCCGGTCTTCAGCACCTGACTGCTGGTTGACATGTTGAATGCCGGATTGACGCAAATGCGCAGGAAACCTCTCATCTGCTGTGCGTACATGCCTCCCATGCTGGTACCCACAATGATGTCGGGCTGTTCCGTCTCGCAGAGTTGCTTCAGGTAGGGGAGTGCCTCGACGGGGTCAACAGGAATGTCAGGGGCAATGATGGTGGCCTCTGGCAACAGGGTGCGCAAGGTTTCGACCGTGCCGCTGGCTCCCGATGAGCCGAATCCGTGGAAATAGATGAGTTTCATAACGCTAAACCCTAACCTTTGGTTTTTAGTGATTCTCTGTACTGGTCGTCTTTCAGGGCGGCTTTGATATACATACGCATCATTTCAATGGCAGGACCGTTGTCGCCTCCATTCGGAATGATGATGTCGGCATATTGCTTGGTGGGCTCTATAAATTCGTCGTGCATCGGTTTCAGCACGTTACGGTACTTGCTAATCAGCATTTCCAGCGTGTGTCCACGCTCGACAATGTCGCGGCAAATGACGCGCAACAGTCGTTCGTCGGCTCCGGCATCGACGAAGATTTTCAAATCCATCTGTTCACGCAGTTTCTTGTCGTAGAGCGACATGATGCCTTCAATGATGATGACCTCCTTGGGCTCTACATGCACGGTTTCGGCACGACGTGTACAAGTGATGTAGGAATAGGTCGGCTGCTCAATGGCATGTCCCTGCTTCAGTTCCTCTATCTGCTTGGCCAGCAAAGGCCATTCGAACGCATCGGGATGGTCGAAGTTCGTCTTCTTGCGTACTTCAAGGGGCAGGTGTGACTGGTCATTGTAATAGGAGTCTTGCGGAATGACTGCCACACTGCCTTCGGGAAGACTTTCAACGATTTTGCGGACAACAGTGGTTTTCCCTGAGCCTGTACCGCCTGCGATTCCAATGATAATCATAAGACTGCTGTTTGATGTTATAATCGTATCTCATTAAACGCTCCCTGTCCCGGAAAAGGTTTGGGGAGTGCTATCTGCCAAATCCACTGTAGATGACTTTCAGCAGGACATTGCTCGTTTCGTCCTCACTCCAGTTGCCTGGCGTGTTGGTGTGTCCCTTCACCAGTCGGGCACTGCCAATGCTGAAATCGTGGTTTACTTTTACCAGGTTGTTGGACGTGTCATAGACGGTGGAGACTGGTATGAGCAATACCTTGTTGTAGTTCGGCGATTGCGTTCCTTGCTGTTTCTCTTTCAGACAGATTGAAATCAGGCGGGCCACGTTGGTGAACGTGTAATTGTTGCCCGTGCTGCTGTACTTGGCAATAAACGAAGTCTTGTCGTCCGCCTTGGAATATTTCTCGAAATAACCGTTCTTATAGTCGTCGTAACGCACCATCAACAGTTTCTCTGGGATGCCAAGCTTGAAGTTTGAAGATATGACATCGTTATAGCGAGTGAAAGTAATCGAGGCGGAGTTGATGGTGTCGTTGGCACTGATGGAGTCGATGGGCAACGTCGCCATGGTGAAAATACCTGCCGGACTCTTGATGTATGTACAAGTCTGGTCATCCAGCAACGGTTGCAGGTTCGCGTTGGCAAAACTGGTGGCCTCAATCACTTCCTCGGTCGAGGTCAGGCGGCTCACACCGGTGGTGTCACGTTGGTATTCGCTGTCGTAGTACCTGAAATAGATGTTCATCTGCGTGATGGACACGTAGGCGATGGCTCCGTCTCCATAGTCCAGACGGAAGTAAAGTCCCTTGCTGCATGGCAGTCCGCTCTTGAGCCATTGGTTGGTGGAGGCAAATTTCGACCGGTCAGCACGGAAACCATCGTAAATCTTTTGTCCCACCCACGTTGGCAACGTGATGCGTATGTTGCGCAGGTAGCCGCTGGCTTCGCGTTCAGCTTGGGTAATCGTGCGGTCTGAAAGGGTGAACCACTTTGTAGCCAGTGGTTCGGAGTTCGGGTCGTAGTACTTTTCAGGGTCGATGTTGGTGTAGTAGTCGGCATCGGGGTCGAGGTTGTTGGTAAGCTCAAACACGCTCACCTTGAAGTTTTGAAGCGAGTCGCCCACAAACTTATCCACATACAGGCGCACCTCAATGCCTGTGATGGTGTGATTGCAAATGGAGTCAGGGAACAGTGGTGTCCCTTCGATGATGTTGTATTGTGAGAGGAAATCGCCCTTAATGGCTGTTTCCGTCTCAAGGTCTGTATAATATCCCAGGTAGGACATGGATGTGCGGGCCAGCACGGAATCCTCCACGGGGTACGACTCCGTCGGCACTCCGTAGTTGTGGTATTCCCTTGTAAGCAGGTCTGTTGCAGGCATCATGTCAACACCCAGCGTGGATGACTTCTCGTCGCAGGCAACCAGCAGGATGCCGGCAAACAAGAGGGACACTGCAAGAAAAAGTCTTGATTTTTTCAAAAAAGAAGTTCGCATTCTCATTATAATTGATGGCCTCAACCGATAATGTGTGATAGGTTTTTCAGAACGGCGTGGCAGGCTTTACACGACGGTCTCGTAGAAATCACTGTATGCCTGGGCATACTCCTCACCCTGATACGCTAAGACGGGCACACCGATGCTCTTTGCATATTCAACAATCGAGGGGTCAACCTCGGGCTTGTCGATGATGATACCGTCCGAAAACTTTGTGGCAATCTTCATCAGTTCCGTCTGCGTGTATTGTGTCTGGCACACATCGTTCACATCCTCCATGACAGCCCCCTTGAACGGGATGCAGCCCAGGGACTTCCGGCCCAGATCCTTCTTCAGGTCGTCTGCTCCGACCGAGAAGACAACCTTTGCGTCGCAGAACGAAGGCTCGTCCTGATAGGCTTTCTTGATGTAGAGTGGGGCAAGTGCCGAAATCCAACCGTGGCAGTGAATGACATCGGGCACCCAGCGCAGTTTCTTCAACGTCTCCAGTACGCCACGTGCATAGAAGATGGCACGCTCGCCGTTGTCGTCGTATTCCTCGCCGGCCTCGTTGGTCGTAATCTGACGCTTCATGAAGTAGTCGTCGTTGTCGATAAAATAAATCTGCATGTGGGCAGCCTGCAACGAGGCAACCTTGATAATGAGAGGATGGTCAGTCTCATCTATAATAAGGTTCATGCCCGAAAGCCGAATCACCTCGTGCAACTGGTTGCGGCGTTCGTTGATGTTACCCCATTTCGGAGTAAAAGTCCTAATCTCGTGTCCTAAGTCTTGGATGGCCTGGGGCAGGTAACGTCCCATGGTCGCATTGTGGGATTCACCAACAAACGGCAGCATTTCCGTTGTTATAAACAAAACTTTCTTGGCTTTCATTCTGATGCTTGTTTTTTATCACAGCCGACGGGCATTTTTCTCTCAACTTCCATGCGGCTATATGGGGAAAAACGAATGCAAAGATATAAAAAAATAATGGCAAAAAAGCAAGATTTTCACCATATTTATGATTTGTGAGGCGAAAATCAAGTTTTTTTGCGTCTTTTCGCGGCTTTCTGAACATGGGAGTTGGCATTTCTAAATCGGAAGCTTCGCCGAAAAAATCTCAACGCCGAAGTGTCTGCAATTATTCTCGTCGAGAATATTTTTATTATCGACGACATATTTAATATTCCCGACGATATATTTTTTATTCTCGTCGAGAATATTTGTGAAGAGTGAAGCTTCACAACCTAAAAAGTTAAGCGTGGGAATGGAAGGGGAGAATTGTCACTCCTCGACGGGTGAGGTGCGGATGAAGAATGGGCCTGTCACGATTTTCCGCTTGAGCACGTCGAGTTCAAAATCCACTCCGGGGATGATGCCGAAGGAGCGGAGGTGAGACTCTACGGTTTTACGAGCCAGTTCCGGGTGGTTGTTCTCCTCGCTGAGGTGGCAGAGCCATACGTGCTTCAGGTCGGGGTGAATGTTGTCGGAAAGGGCTTGTGCGGTTTGCAGGTTCGACAGGTGGCCTGTGCCGCAGGTGATTCGCTCTTTCAGCTGTTCAGGGTAACGCCCCGTGCGGAGCATGTCGAGGTCGTAGTTGGCTTCGAGTACGATGTAGTTGGAGGTCGATATGTAGTGACGGATGTTGTCGGTTACGTCGCCGACATCGGTCATGATGGAGAATCGGACATCCCCATATTGAATGGAGTAGCCCACGTTCTCGGTGGAGTCGTGGGGAATCTGGAAGGCGGTTATCTCGAATCCGGCAATGGTGAAGGGGGTGTTCTTCTCGATGCTGATGGCATGGTTGGCCGCAATTTTGTGGTTCATCATAAAGTTGCGGTGGATGCCGTCGTGGATGAGTTGTGTGGTATAGACTGGGACGTTGATTTCGTCGCTGAGGTAGCCGGCAGCCTTGATGTGGTCGGAGTGGTCGTGCGTAATCAGAATGGCACGGATGTTGCCTTTCTTGATGCCGTATTCTGCCATGACTTTTTTCAGGCGGCGGATGCCGATGCCTGCGTCAATAATGAGAGCGTCGGTCTGGGTGCCCAAGTAGTAGCAGTTGCCACAACTTCCACTTCCGAAACTAATAAATGTCAGCACGGTGAAATTAAAAATTAAAAGTTAAAATGTAATGCCGTAGGCGAGAACGTTAAGATAGTAGTTAAAATAGGGGCTGGCATGGCCGTTTACTAAAAAAGGAAGTCAGCGTGTTGACTTCCTTTTTATCAGTACGCCCTCAGGGGCTCGAACCCTGGACCCATTGATTAAGAGTCAATTGCTCTACCAACTGAGCTAAGGACGCATGGCGTGTTGCCGTAAAAGCCTTACAAAGGTAAAAAGTTTTGCCGAGTTGACAAAGCTTTTTACCTTTTTTATGATTTGACTATGCTACTCTGTTCAGTTTTTTGATGATAGAGAAAATGAACAGAGCGGCCACGAGACAGATGCACATGAGTGTGCCCCAAACGATGTAGAGTTCCTTGCCCCAGAGGTAGCCGGGAATCTGTACGAGGAAGTTTCCGAGGGCAGTGGAAACGAACCAACCACCCATCATCATGCCTTTGTACTTGGGAGGTGCCACCTTCGTCACGAACGAGATGCCGATGGGCGAGAGGAGTAACTCGGCAAAAGTAAGTACGAGGTAGGTGCTGACGAGCAGGTTGGGGGTGACGTCGGCCATGTGGAGGTTAGTGCCTTCGGCATCGTAGCCTGGTACGGGCAGACCGATGCAGGCAAGGGTCATCATCAGGTAGGCTGCGGCAGCCACAAGCATACCGAGACCAATCTTCACGGGTGCCTTGGGTTCCTTGCCAATCTTGGCCAACCAGCCGAAAAGCGCAATGCTGACAGGGGTCAGAGCAACCACGAAGCAGGGGTTGAACTGCTGGAAGATGGGAGCATCGACTGCTACCGTTGCGTCGCCTTGCTGGATGTAATTGCAACCGAGAATGATGGCAGGAATGAGGACGAGTGCAGCACCGATGCCTTTGCCTTTGGCTGTCTTGCTCTGGAAGAAGGCAAAGAGTCCATAGACGATGAAAATGCACCAAACGAGGTTCATCACGTCGAACTCCATGGCTGTGATGCCTGTAGCTGACCGAGCTGTGTAGTCACGGGCAAAGAAGGTGAGTGTGAGTCCGTTCTGGTGGAAGGCCATCCAGAAGAAGAGGACGACGGCAAAGACAAGGATGAGGCAGATGATACGCTCGGTAGTTTCACTCTTCGAGAGTGTCTCTACCTGTTCGTCGGCAGTTGCCTTTGCGTTTTTCTTGCTGCTGGTGATGACTTGTGCGAAGGTGCTCTTGCCCAGGTAGTAGATAGCGATGCTGACGATGAGCGAAGCACAGGCTACGGCAAAGGCAAAGTGGTAGGAGTCGGCTTCCGACATACCGAGGCTTTGCTGTGCCCAGTCCATCATCTTGATGGCAGCCGTGGGAGCAAAGAGGGCACCTACGTTGATGGCCATGTAGAAGAGTTGGAAACCGGAGTCGCGCTTGGCTGCAAATTGGGGGTCGTTGTAGAGGTCGCCGACCATGACTTGCAGGTTGCCCTTAAACAGACCCGTACCAAAGCTGACAAGGAGCAGTGCACCGCCCATGGCAATCATGGCAACGGATTCTTTGCCAAGGGGAATGGAGAGCAGCACATAGCCTGTGAACATGATAAAGATACCGATGGTGACCATCTTGGAGTAGCCGTACTTGTCGGCCAGCATACCGCCGAAGAGGGGCAGGAAATAGACCAGCATGAGGAAGCTGGAGAAGATGGTACTGGTGAGTTTTTCGTCGAAGCCGAAATTGGCTTGCAGGAAAAGTGTGAACACGGCCAGCATGGTGTAGTAGCCGAATCGTTCGCCGGTGTTGGCGAGTGCTAAGGTCCACAGACCTTTGGGTTGTCCTTCAAACATGGGTAGTTAGATAGTTATATGTTATAAGTTGAAAATTTGCTCCTGCTATTTCATATTTTATTTGATGTTGGCTTCCTGGAGTCCGTAACCTTTCTTTTTGTCCTCGGCCAGCAAGGCGAAGGCAATGGCAATGGCGATGAGGCCAAAGGCGGCGAAGATGGTCATAGACAGGGTGTAGTCGATGTCGCCGTTTTCAACCATATTTGCTTGGTTTACTTTCCCAATGAGGATGGGTACCATGGAAAGGCCAATGTTCTGGATGTAGAAGATGACGGCGTAGGCAGTGCCAAGCAGTTTCATGGGGATAATCTTCGGAACGGATGGCCACATGGCTGAGGGCACCAGTCCGAAGGCGATGCCCAGAATGACCATGACACCGATGGCTACAACCCAGGAGTCAATGGGCAGTGCAAAGATGACATGCACAAGGGTGAGCAGGACGGAACCGAGAATCATCAGCGTGGCTCCCTTTCCGTGCTTGTCGTAGATGCCACCGAAGAGTGGGGTGAGGAAAATGGTGCCGAAGGGGAGCATGGCAGGGATGAGTCCGGCCAGTTCGGGGTCAACGCCATATTTGGTAATCATGAACTTGGTGGCGAATTTAAGGAAGGGGAACACGCCTGCATAGAACATGAGGCAGAGCAGGGTGATGTACCAGAAGCCCTTGTTGGTGAACAGCATACCGAGGTCGCTGAACTTGAAGCCTTCCTCCGGTTCGCTTTGGCTTGCCACGGCGGCAGCGTCTTCTTTTTTGTCCATCCAGCAATAGACGATGAAACTAATCATTCCGGCGCAAAGCAACGAGGCGCCCAAACCGACGGAGGCAGACACGCCGCCGTATGCCTGTGCAATGGGCAGTGAGGCAGCCAATGCACCTGCCGTACCGATACGGGCCAAGGCAACCTGCAATCCCATGGCAAGGGCCAGTTCGTGTCCCGTGAACCATTTCACAATGACTTTGCTGACGGTGATTCCGGCAATCTCACAGCCTACGCCGTAGATGGCGAAGCCGAGGCAGGCAACGACCACCTGCATGGGGTAGCCGTAAAGGGAACCTTCAAATTCGTTGCCGACGGCATACCATTTAATCAGGGCTCCGGCGAACATGAGGAAGGTGGAAAGGATGCCGGTGAAGCGGATGCCGTATTTGTCGAGGATGATGCCTCCGATGAACAGGAGGAAAAGGAAAACGTTGAAAAATCCGTAAGAGCCGGAGAAAGTTCCGTAGTCATCGGAACTCCAACCCAGTCCTTCGGGCTTGGCCGCCGTGAGCAGTGGTTCGAGCGGTGCCATGACATCGGTGAAAAAATAGGCGAACATCATTGTCACCGAAACGATGATGAGCGCAGTCCATCGTGCCGCAGCGCTGTTGCTTAATCTTTCCATTCTCTATTCTCTATTTTTTCTGTTGTGCTTCTTGTTGCTGTCGTAAAATTTCCAATTGCTTCTGCTGCATGGCTTGCAGGCGACTCATCATCGACGACGGCTTTTTGCCCGACGCAGCCTGCTCCTTGCGCTGCTTGTGGCGCTTCTCCAGTTCGGCAAGCAGTTTGGCATCGTCTGTCGATTTGCGGAGATACCACATCATCAGGGCCGACGTGAGCGAGGAAATGAAGTAATAGTAGTTCAGACCACTGGAATAGCTATTGAAAGAGAAGAAGAATACCAGTGGCATGATGTAGGTCATGTACTTCATCATAGACATCTGCTGGGCCTGTTCGGGGGTCATGCTGTCCTGTTGTTGCTTCATGGAGAACATGGAGCTGGCCACCGTGGCAATACACCAAAGCACACAGAAAAGGGAAAGGTGGTCGCCGATGCCCCAGATGTTGTAGCCCCAGTTGATGACGTCGTCGTAGGTGGAAAGGTCGTCAGCCCAGAGGAATGACTGTCCGCGAAGCTCTATGGCGTTGGGAATGAAGTTGAAGAGGGCAATCCAGATAGGCATCTGAATCAGCATGGGCAGACAGCCGCCCATCGGAGAGACTCCGTATTCGCTGTAGAGTTTCATGGTCTCCTGCTGCTTCTGCATCGCCTCTTCGGGCTTGGTGAATTTCTTTGTGATTTCCTCAATCTTTGGACGGAGCACACGCATTCTGGCACTGCTGAGGTATGATTTCTTCATCAGCGGATAGACCAATACCTTTATCAATAATGTAAGGATAAGGAGTACGATGCCCATGTTCAAGCCCCAGCCTGTAAGCCAGTCGAAGAGATAAATCATGAAGAAACGGTTAATCCACCGCACAACGGGCCAGCCAAGATATACCAAGGAGCGGAGATCCAAATCGCTTTCGGTGTTAATCAGTTTCTCGTTCTCTGTCAGCGTCGAAAATTTGTTGGGACCCAGGTACATGACAAAGGATGTAGGTCTCTTGCCCGAAGGGTCGAAATCCGCCGTCAAATCACTTTCCAGGGTCTTCAGGTAGCCTGGCTCATCCTTGGGGTCAACTTTTGTGGATGTCAGTCGGTTGATGCTGAAACTTTTCTCTGCAATGAGAATCTGTGAGAAAAATTGTGTCTTAAATGAAATCCATTTGGCTTTCTCTTCAAACTCGTCCTCGTCCTCATCGCCGCCCATGCTTGAGAGTTCGTGGGTGTCCTCATCCATGTCACGGTAGGTGATGGTGCTGTATCGGTTCTCAAAGTCCCAACCTTTTTCCTGTTGGGTCATCAACTGATTCCACACGATTTGCATCGTCTGGGTCTTGGAAGGGAAAAAGCCTGTAAGGTTCTCAGCCTGAACGTCGATGTTGACAAGATAACTGTTGGGCACAAGGGCATAGTGAATGTTTAGACTGCCGTTGGCAATGGGCGTTGACATCGTCACCGAACTTTCCGCGCTTTCCATTGGCTGGAAATACAATTCAGCCGTGTGGATATTCTCCGTCTTTCCATCAATCAGCAAACTGAAGGTGTTGTTGCCTTCACCCTCAAAGAGCACCACGTTGCTGCCTTGCTGATTTTTGTAGGTGGAGTCCAAAAGCTCCGCCTTCACCATTTGTCCGCTTTTGTTGTCAATGGTCAGGGCCAACAGCTCATTCTTTATGACGGTCTGTCCCGGATTTTTCTGCGATGCGGCATAAAGCGGATTCAGCGAGTCGCTCGCTTGCTTCATAAATGCCGTTGCCTCTTTGTTCTCTTTTTCCAGTCGCTTGTTCATCTCGACAGCCTTGATGCTATCTTGCTGTGCCTGCCACTGTTGAATCTCTTCCTGTGTAGGGGCCGTGTATTGTTGATAGGCTATGAAGCCAAACATGACCAATGCCATCAGCACCCAGCCAATAATCGTGTTTTTGTCTAAATTCATGCGATGCTTTTTTACTGTTTATCCTTGCTTTTTGCAAAATTGCGGCAAAATTACAAAAAAAACCTCAAAAATCAACCACGATTATGCTTAATAATGAAAAATTGACGTACTTTTGCATATCTAAAACTGCTATTTATGAAAAAAATCCTTTTTATCCTCCTTGCAATGATGAGTATTTGTACCATCAGCGCAAAAAAGTTTCCCGAAATCAAATTTGAGAAAACGGCCATCGATTTGGGTACTTTCTCAATGGACAATCCTGTGCAGAAATGTATCTTCAAGTTCACCAATGTGGGAAAAGCTAAGTTGGTTATCAATCAGGTGCATACTTCCTGTGGCTGCACGGTGGCCGACTACCCGAAAGATTTTATATCTCCAGGTGCTTCGGGTGAGATTACCATTACTTATAATGGAACGGGCAAAATGCCAGGTAGATTCAAGAAAGGCATCCAGATTTACACAAACAGCAAAAATGAAATGTCCCGTGTATTCATCATGGGTGAGATGAGCGATATTCCCGTCTCCAAAAAGTGATTTTGCCTATTATTTTCCGTTCTGTATATCGCAATACCATTGCAATTCCCTTTTTAACTCTTAATTTTCAAATTTCATTTTGCGACCATTGGCAGAAAGGCTTCGGCCACAGACCATCGACGACTATATCGGACAGCGCCACTTAGTAGGGGAAGGTGCTGTCATTCGTCGTATGATAGAGCAAAAGCGCATTTCTTCTTTCATCCTTTGGGGACCTCCCGGCGTAGGAAAAACCACATTGGCAAACATCATTGCCAACACGCTTGACGTTCCCTTTTTCACGTTGAGTGCCGTGACATCTGGTGTGAAAGATGTACGTGAAACCATTGAGAAGGCTAAAAACTCCCGCTTTTTCGGACAGAACTCACCGATACTTTTCATTGATGAGATCCATCGCTTCTCAAAATCTCAACAAGACTCATTGCTGGGTGCCGTCGAGCAGGGGGTCATTACGCTCATAGGAGCCACGACGGAGAATCCCTCCTTTGAGATTATCCGTCCGTTGCTTTCCCGCTGTCAGGTCTATGTGCTCAAATCCTTGGAGAAAGAAGACCTTTTGACATTACTTCAATCTGCTCTCCAAAAAGATTTGATACTTAAAGAGAAGAAAATAGAATTTCAATCTACAACAGCCTTGCTTCGCTACGCGGGTGGCGATGCTCGCAAGCTGCTGAACATCTTGGAGTTGGTTGTTGAAAGTTCCTCGGCCAAACAGACCTCCGACAATGTTGACACGCCCCTAACCATCACAGACCAGATGGTGACGGAAGCCCTTCAGCAAAATCCCTTGGCATACGACAAAGACGGCGAGATGCACTACGACATTATCTCGGCTTTCATCAAGTCCATTCGTGGCAGTGACCCGGATGCCGCCGTCTATTACCTTGCCCGTATGATTGAGGGTGGTGAAGACCCGCTCTTCATCGCTCGTCGTCTCGTCATCTCTGCCTCTGAGGACATTGGCCTGGCCAATCCTAATGCCTTGCTTTTGGCCAACGCAGCTTTTGACGCTGTCAATAAAATAGGCTTACCCGAGGGACGCATTCCCCTTGCGGAGGCAACCATCTATCTAGCTACCAGTGCCAAATCAAACTCTGCCTATCAGGCAATCAATTCTGCTTTGCAATACGTTGGGGAGTCGGGCAATCTCCCTGTTCCGCTACATCTGCGCAATGCTCCCACCAAACTGATGGCAGAATTAGGCTATGCCAAAGATTATAAATATGCCCATGACTATGAAGGGAATTTTGTCCGTCAGCAATTCCTACCTGACGAAGCCCAAGGCCAGCGTTTTTGGTATGCTCAGGATAATCCGCAGGAAACCAAGCTCCAGGAACGCCAACATCGTCTGTGGAAAGAAGAGAAACCTTGAAGAATCTTTTTTCATCAACCTATTAACCTAAGCCATCAATTCCATTAGACCTGTTAATTCCATTAACCCCAAAAAACACAAATCAAAATGAAAAAGCACTGTCTCCTCAGTCTCTTTTTCGTTCTGTGTGCCACTTCTCTTTTTGCGCAGAACGATTCCCAACGTCGTCGTCGTTTTCAAATCGACCCTCTCCATCCTGATGTTCACGACCCTGTCATGGCACGGGGTGAGGATGGACGCTATTATATCTTTTCCACGGGTATGAACGTCGGTTGCCTCTCCAGTGCAGACCTGAAAGAGTGGCGCATGGAACGTCCTGCCTTCCAAGAGGTTCCTGCCTGGGCTATCGATACGGTGCCTGGCTATCGTGGGCACACTTGGGCTCCCGACATCAGCTACCATCGTGGGCTTTGGCATCTTTATTATTCCTGCTCCACTTTTGGCAAAAATGGTAGCGCCATTGGCCTTGCCGTCAACAAGACCCTCGATCCAACAAGTCCTGATTTCCGTTGGCAGGATAGGGGTATGGTTATCGCCTCTCATCGCCATGTGGATGATTTTAACGCCATTGACCCCAATCTCATCGTGGACAAGAAAGGGCAGCCTTATCTCACTTTCGGTTCTTTCTGGGATGGCATCCAATTGGTAAAACTTTCCAAGAAAGACTTCCAGACTCCCGTTGGCAAACCCCGCACCATTGCCCGTCGCATCGGACGCAAACTTACGTTGGCTGAACTGAACGATGTGCAGAATTACACCATTGAGGGAAACGACACCATCGAAGCAGGCGAGAATGCCATTGAGGCTCCTTTCATCTTCCGTCACGGTGACTATTATTACTTGTTTGTCAGCTTCGATTATTGTTGTCGAGGTGAGCGCTCCACCTATAAAACCGTCTATGGACGTTCCAAAAAAGTTACAGGGCCCTACTATGACAAAGAAGGCCATCCCATGGAGCGGGGTGGGGGAACCTTGCTTTTTGGTCCTGACCAAGCGTTTTTTGGTGTAGGCCATTGCTCCGTTTATGAATTTGACGGCCAGTGCTATTTCCTCTCTCATGCTTACGAGAAAGCATACGAGGGGCGTGCAAAACTTTTCCTCCGGCCCATCCGTTTCGATACCGACGGATGGATTGAGTAGTTTGAGAGACAGTAGGAGGAAAACAACCTACGTCATTTTCCTCCTACTTGAAATGGTGTGCTATTGTGTGAGGTATAGCTGAATCTTTGTGGTGATGTCCTTGATACTGATTTTTTCATCATTGAGATATTGGCGAATCAGGCTGACGATGTCGGCAACGGTCACTGGGGGTGGTGCGGGCGTGTAAGTCAGCTGGAACTGGGTTACGCTCCACCATGCTGTTGTGTTGGCTGTTGCTTGGGCGGAGACGGTCAGTTGGTCGCCCGTTTCTATCGTGATTTCCTCGGTCTGTACTTTTTGCCATCCATTGAGGTAGGGGCTTCCGCTGGCGGTTTGGTCGCCCTTTCCCGTGACTGTGCCCTCATAATCAGTTTTGGTACCGTTGGCACTTATCTTCTGTGCCTTCAGCAGGAGTGGAAGGTCCTTGGTGCCTCGCACAAGTGTACTGAGGGTGTAGGTTCCTGCGGGCAAATAGGTGATGGTTTGTTGCATGGAGGAGTTCAGACTGCCTGATTTCCACACGTCGAAGTATTTGCGGTTGCTGTCGCCGTCAGGGGCCTGCCCGCTGTTGAAACTGAGGTTGCTGGTCGTCCAGAAGGTGCTCGTCCCTCGATTGCAGTTGGAGTTCCGAATCAGCGGGGTTGCGTCGTAGCTGCCTTCAGCGAGGGCGGGGAACTGGTTGATGATGCTTTGCGTAGCCGACTGGACGAAGGTCTTGTAGTCCTGGGCAAGCACTTCTTCCTCTGTACCTAAGTAGGTGAGACTGAAGTTGTCGGCTCCGGCCCAGCGGGCGCCCATGGTACCGAGGTTGCGGATGCCGATGCGAAGTACGCCGCCACGCACGACAATCTGCTCAATGGTTGTCAGCCGGTCGTAGTTGATTTCGCTGTCGATGGTGACAGGACTGAAGTAGCCCACGCCATCAGCCACGGCGTAGAGTCCTACACTGCCATTGACCGTCTGGTCAGCCGCGCCACCGCTATAGTTAAAGCAGACGGCACTCAGCTTATACACACCGTTGGGAATGTCGGAAATGTCTTGATAGTAATCGAAATCGACGGGGGCCGCAGTGGGATTCCATACTTCCAGATAGGTGTCGCCCGACTCTGCTTTCGTATATCCGTTCTCTGCGTTTCGGATGCATGTCCAGCCGGGGACATCAGTTTTGCTATTGGTGATGATGGTCGGGTTGGCAATGTAGCCGGGTTGCAACTCGCTGCTCTGTGCCGTTTCGCCAAAGATGGTGGTCGCAGTCAGTCGATAGCGGCCTCCCTCGGAGGCGATGTCTGCGAGTGGTAGGGTGCAGGTAAGAGTGCTTTGCTCAAACTGAGCACGGTCGGTGAAGGTTTGCAGGGTCTGCCATGTCCCATCCACAAACTGTTGCAGCTCCATCTGCTCGGTGTAGTCGCCATTGGCATTGCCCAGTGTGAAGGTGGCGGTGCCGGCGGAGGCACTGATTTTGCAGTCGAGGGTCGGTGTCTTGATGCCGGGTTTCCACCAAACAGGCGTTTTGGTGTAGGAGGCGTTGTAGGCAAAAGTGGAGCGGTGGTCGCGATAGACTTGTCCGGCAGGGGTCAGTCCCTTGCTGGGGTTGTACTCATAGAACATGGCCGTCTGCCACATGTCGGTTCCGTAGATGGCGTAGCGCTCAATCCACGGGCATTCCTCTATCTTTTGCAACAGCACTTGCAGGTACTTGCGGTTCTGATC
This sequence comes from uncultured Bacteroidaceae bacterium, assembly GCA_905236065.1. Taxonomy (GTDB): domain Bacteria; phylum Bacteroidota; class Bacteroidia; order Bacteroidales; family Bacteroidaceae; genus Minthosoma. The sequence continues at coordinate 17,535 of CAJONZ010000009.1, forward strand.
GTAGCTGGTCACTTTGGTTCCATTCCACGATGAGCTGATTTCCATTTCCGTCAGCCATAGCGGGCGTTTGGTGTTGTTCCACACACTCTTGCACTGGGTATTGCAGAACCAGTTGGCATACTCCGTCTCGTTGTAGCTGGCCAAGTCCCAATATGCGTGGGTGATGGCAAAGTCGCAACGTGACGACATGTCATCGACGTGTCCGAAAAACTCGGTGAGGTAGCTCAGTTCCGTCGGTTGTGGCGACCCGATGCGTCCACCGCCAGGCAGGAAGTCGTTGTTGATGGTGTAGGCTTTCCAGGCGTTGATGGTTCCGCCGCAAGAGCATTTGTCGCTGGTGTGCTGCTCACTGTGTTCGGGTTCGTTGAGCGAGAGGGCTGCTGTGGCCGTCTTGTTGTTGACGTCGGAGGCACTGGGCCAGTACAGGTGCTGGCGACAGGGTACGTATTCCAAATCGTTCGTCGAGCTGTATCCTGCACTCCACGACCAATACCAAGTGGCCCTCAGTTTGTCAGCACCGCTGGTGCCGCTGGTGTTTCCCCATCCTTTCTTGGACAGGTATTGCCAGTTTTTCAGGTTGACCGAAGTGACACGGCGGGTCAGTGCGTTGGGCAGTGTGATTTCAAGGTCGGCGTGGTCGGCCACGAAGACCCGGCTGTAGCCGCTTCCATTGGTTCCCGTGGCAAGGGTAGCCATGTAGCCACGTCGCAGGACGAAGCTGGTCATGGTATTGCTCTGGTTGCCCAAATCCTTGTGGTTGCCGACGGCCAACGTGAATTCACCCGCCGTTCCGTTGCAGGTCATCGGGGTGGAGGGAAGGGGAATGACTGCCGCACCATTCAGGTAGATGGCCACGCGACAGTTTTTGTTGTTGACGGCTTTCGCACCCTTGATTTTCACGTATTTCAGATAGCTGCTGATGACGTTGCTGGGCACAATGTTGTCGAAGATGAGCCACGTGTACTCACTGCCCAGGTTGATGCTCGAACTGCCCAAAATCGGATTGTCGTTGGCCGTGATGTGAATATCGACGGTATCGGAGCGATCCAAGGTCTTGTTGTTCAGCTGGCAGTAGTCAATCTCGTTGATGTCTTGTGCGTTTTTATAAAGGGCTGACTCGTAGGCCTGGCGGGATTCGTCCCATGTGCCGACGGCAGGGATGGCGGAATACTGCGAATGGCTGCCTTTGGGCTTGTCGTAATAGACGCTGACATAGTCGGAACCTTTGTTCGCACCGTCCACACCGAGGTATTTGCCGCTCTTTTTATTAATAAGGTAGGTGTAGGTTCCCTCGTCCACCTTCCAGCAATAGCGGTCGTCGGTCGATTTGCTGCCCTCTAAGAGTACGCTGTAACTATTGGAGCTACTGGCGGCCAGATACTTTCCGCTACTTTTTTGGCGGAGCAACACGTAACCGCTCTTGCCCGAGGCTTCTGCCTTGAAGACATAGCTGTCTGCATCCGTGTTTTTCCCAAAAGCAGACAGCGCAGGCCCACTGCCCGCCTCGTTGGTTCCAAGCAATTTCTCATAGATGTTCAGCCAGATGTAATACTCCGTACCGGTCTTCAACTCTGCCTTGATGGTCAAAGCTGTAGAAAACAAAATGCCCGTCAGCAGGCATTTTCTTAAAATCGTTCCAAGCTTTATCATAGGTGTCATACAGGTGTTAGTTTATTTCACATTCATTTCCATCCCCAGCCCTCTTTCCCCGGAGAGCCGCTGCAAATTTAGATATAATTTTTGAAATGCAAACTCATCCGATATAAAAAACGACCCGAAAAGTTGAAGATGTCGGATTTTTGCTGTTCAGTAATCCTCACGGGAAGATGTGCTGCTTTCTTTGTTTTACAATCGATGGGAAAGCGTTTTGGTGGCGTATGGTTTATGGGCAGACGCTGATGATGATGCGGCGGTAGTTGACCAATGGAAGGCTGGTATTGTCACGTACTTCGCAGATGACATGGATTTCTGCGTCTTCACAGTCTTGGGGAAGGTTCAGTGTGGCTTGTGTACGTTGGACGTTTAGCTTCATGTTTTCTGGGCATTTGCCGGCATCCTCCTGAATCCACCATTTGAACGAAAGGGCATTCTTGTCCGGGTCATAGCTTTGGGATGCATCCATTTTCACCGCTGTTCCTGGTTTTGCACTGATTCTGATAGGCTCCGGGGCAGGGTTCGTCTTGTCAGTCTGTGTAGGTTGTACGATGCGCACGACAGCTACAGGGTTGCGATTGCCTGCTCCTGTCGCAGCCCACCTCATGCGGGCGGCAAAGTCGTTGAATGTGTCCGCATAGAAGCGTTCCTCATATTTCCGTGAAATGCTTTTCTGGGGCTCCTGCCAATTTGTCCATGCTGTGGTGAGGGAGTCGGGGCAAATGCCACGGCGGAAACACCCTGCCCAGCCCACCTGTGTCGGGTCGTCGGGGTCGTGCAGACCGTTTGGCAGAATGTTGAGCCAGCTGGGTGTGTCGCCCTCAACTCCCCATTTGTACGTGGGGTAGGCGGAGCCAATCACGCCCTGGTTCTGAATCAGTTTTGCGTATTTCTCCCAGTTCTTTTTCCCCAATTCATTTTGTGTGAGCCAGGCGCTTTCGTCCCAGATGAACAGTAAATCGTCGGCAAACTCGCGTCGCATCCATTGGTGTGAGCTGTAGGCACGGTTTGCCCGCATGGCATAGACCATATCCTGATCCGTGATGGTATAGACACGAAGTTTGTGCAGGAAATCCTTCAGCTGTTCGGGGGTGCGTGACTGCTTTACCTGCCAGATGGCCTGTGCCAAGGTGTTTGCGCTGCCCCATGCAGCAATCCACAGTGGGCGCGGGTCGTCCTCGTCGGCCAATTTGATAATCAAGTCACTGCCAGCCGAACGGTTGTCTTTTCCAATCACACCGATGCCCGCACGACTACTGCCCATGACCACGCGGCTTTGCAGGTAGGCTCCACTGGGCCAGTAGCCGACAGTCTGCTTGCCCATTTCGTCGGCCAGTGGCAGGAAACGTTTCTGCCCAGAGCGGCGCATGAGCTTCTTCACGTCGTGTTCGTAGGCTCCGACCGCCCGCCACAGGTAGTCTGCCCATGCGGCAGGGTAGGGGTCGCAGTTCCATCCCACGGTGGTAATCAGGCCCTCAATTTCTATTTGGTCGGCATAGGCCATCAGGTGAATCATTGACTCCATGTCGTCGGGTTCCACATCGCTTGGCGCAATGTCGGTCAATACGACGAGGCGAGGTTTCAACGTTCCTTCCGCATGGGTGGCTATGCCTACGCATGTGTACAATAGAAAAAGCAAGAAGAATCTGCATCTCATAATCATCCCTTTTTTAATTTAAGTTTCGCAAACTCAACTTTTTTGGAAGTTAAAGGGAAGATAAAAGGAAGTTATCGCTTTGCTTGGAAGTTAAAGGGACGTATGTGGAATCCTATTGGCACGGTGTAGTCCCTTTAACTTCCCTTTAACTTCCCTTTAACTTCCTTTCCATTCCTTTCTATTCAACTTGCGGAAGTTGAGTTTTTAACTTTACTTGTTGATGTACTCAACAATCCAGGCGCCGACCTCTTTGGTGCCGTACTTGGCACCGCCTTCCACCTGAATCTCCGGTGTGCGGACATTCTGGTCGAGGCTGGCGTTCACGGCCTCACGAATCAGGGCACCTTCTTCCTTCAGGCCGAAGTACTCGTAAAGCATGGCAACCGACAGAATCTGAGCCAATGGGTTGGCAATGTTCAGGCCCTTAGCCTGTGGCCAGCTGCCGTGGATAGGCTCAAACACAGGGGTGTGCTCGCCTGTTGAGGCTGATGGCAACAGACCCATCGAGCCCGTGATGCAAGAGCCCTCGTCGGTCAGGATGTCGCCGAACGTGTTTTCTGTCACCATCACGTCAAAGAACTTTGGCTCCTGAATCATGCGCATCGACGCATTATCTACATACATGAAGTCGGTGGTCACGTCGGGGTACTGTGGAGCCATTTCCTGAGCCACGGCACGCCACAGACGGCTCGATGCCAACACGTTGGCCTTATCTACCACCGTCAGGTGCTTCTTGCGCTGCTGGGCATACTGGTAGGCCACCTTCAGGATGCGCTCCACCTCTGGACGTGAGTAGGCGTTGGTGTCGTAGGCATAGTCCGTGCCTTCCTTCTTCTCGCCGAAATACATGCCGCCCGTCAGCTCACGGATGCAGATGAAGTCCGCACCGCGTACCAGCTCGTCCTTCAGCGGTGACTTGTGGACCAGACAGTCGAACGTGGTCACGGGGCGCACGTTGGCAAACAGGCCCAGCTTCTTGCGCATGGCCAGCAGACCCTGCTCCGGGCGTACCTTTGCGTTGGGGTTGTTGTCAAACTTCGGGTCGCCCACACTGGCAAACAGCACAGCGTCAGCCTCCATGCACGTCTGAAACGTCTCCTCGGGGAAGGGGTCGCCCACCTCGTCGATGGCATGGGCACCACAGATGGCCTCCTTGTAACTTACTTCATGTCCGAACTTCTTTGCTACGGCAGAACAAACGGCAACGCCTTGTTCCATAATCTCTGGTCCGATGCCGTCACCGGCCAGAACTGCGATTTTCAGTTTCATAATTCTATTTTTTGTTGTTTATAATATACTTATTTAAGTTTCGCAAGCTCAACTTTTTGGGGAGTTAAAGGGAAGTTAAAAAGAAGTTATCGCTTTGCTTGGAAGTTCAAGGGACGTA
>CAJONZ010000010.1 GCA_905236065.1 uncultured Bacteroidaceae bacterium
ACCTACCTGCTGCCCGCGAGACGCAGAACCGCATCCGCGAGTTCATCCGCAACCACCCCACCGTCTATTGCGGAACTCACACACCACAGGGCTATGAGAACCTGGAGGCCAAGCGCGTGATGGATCTGGACAATCCCGTGCCGACCGTTCTGGCCGAAGTGGATTTCTCCAATCAGGAAGCCTCCGGTAAGTATGTCTGCTCCGTCTGTGGCTACGTCTATGACCCCGCAGAGCACGACGGCGTTGCCTTTGAAGACCTGCCCGACGACTGGCGTTGTCCCCGTTGCAAGCAGCCGAAGGAGAAATTCAATAAAGCGTAATATAGGAGGGCTTCGGCTCTCCTTTTACATGTTATAAGATTTGAGTATTGCATGATTCCATAAATTTTGTACCTGATGACGACGACATTGATTATAGGACTGCTAATTCCGCTACTGGGCACGATGCTTGGTTCGGCATTCGTGTTTTTCATGAAGGACGAGATGTCGGCTCGGCTACAGAAGTCGCTGCTGGGCTTTGCTTCGGGCGTGATGGTGGCAGCATCGGTATGGTCGCTACTGATTCCTTCAATGGAGATGGAAGTGGAAAGCGGCAAATGGAGTGTGATGCCTGCAGCTGTGGGGTTCCTGTTAGGCATGGGATTCCTATTACTCATCGATGAGTTGACACCTCACCTGCATATCGGGACAGATAAACCTGAGGGTATGCGCTCGCACCTGTCGAAGACAGCGATGCTGGCCCTTGCCGTCACCATCCATAATCTGCCCGAAGGTATGGCTGTTGGTGTGGTATTCGCAGGAGCTGACAGCGGCGCAACGAACATTTCCCTTGCTAGTGCTGTTGCCGTGTCATTGGGTATCGCTATCCAGAACGTCCCGGAAGGAGCCATCATCTCCATGCCGATGCGAGCGGCAGGAAATAGTCGTTGGAAATCTTTTCTGATAGGTTCTCTAAGCGGTGCCGTAGAACCTGTCGGAGCTGTTGCCGTTCTACTACTGGCTTCGTTGCTCATGCCCGTCCTCCCTTACATGCTCGCCTTTGCCGCGGGAGCCATGTTCTATGTCGTGGTTGAGGAACTGATACCCGAAGCCTCCAGCGGTCAGCACTCCAATCTTAGCACCATCGGTTTCGCCATCGGTTTCGTCCTGATGATGGTGCTTGATGTGGTAATGGGTTGATTAAGATGTAACAAAACTAATTCAAAACTCCAGAACTTCCTCATTGAGACTGACGACAAAGTGATACTGGTCGATACCAGCCTACTGGAGGATTCCGCCGCACCCTATTTAAAGAAAAGCAGAATTATATCCGATTTTGTGAAAAAAATTTGTGCGTTCGAAAAAAATGTGATACCTTTGCCGTCCCTTTGCGTACAAAGGGTACATAGTACAAGGAAAATGGTACATGGACTTGATTCCGGGGCTGACTGGATTTGACAGCGGGATGGAGTGGTATGTAAGCATGCAGTGAGTCGCTGGCCCTCACTTAAATCTCAGTCTGCGAACAATTAATTGGCGAAACTTCTTACGCTCTCGCTGCTTAATCGAAGCTTAGTAGATTAGAGCTTAATCCCCTGGCCAGGCTGGGGGACGGGACATCGCCCTGGAAGCTGTTGCTCCGAAGCGTCCAGACCGGCGGTGCAGGAAAATCGGGGATAGTCTTGCTTTTGTCTCGGGGGTAAGATGAAGTTTTAGAGACTAAGGCAGCCGTGGATGGCTTGGGTTCTGGCGGCTGCACAAAAATCGTAGGCCAAGATAAGCATGTAGAAAGCGTATGGCTTCCTCGTTTGGACGAGGGTTCAATCCCCTCCAGCTCCACAGGGAAAACAGAAAAAGGAAAGGACTTCCAATGCGAGGTGCTTTCCTTTATTATATAGTGGTGCTTCCTCGTTTTTCACAGAAAATAGGGTGTAAACGGGAACTTGGATTTGTTGATATCAATAGAAAGTTATATCTTTGCCGACAATTTAATACATAATCCCTCTTCCCGCAGCCCCCTCCTAACCTACCCCTATAGGGGAGCAACACCGTTATGGGGTATGACCGATAGAATCATGATTCATACGGAGGGGATGAAGGGTAATTGAAAAAAGAAATAAGGAATATGTCTTTTGAGCAGATTATCGGACAGGAAGCCGCGAAGGAACGGCTTCTGACGGAGTTGGAACAAGGGCGCGTACCACATGCTTTGATGCTGACGGGGCCGGAGGGGTGCGGGGCGTTGCCGCTTGCCATTGCCTTTGCCCAGCGATTGTTGGGTGGAGGGGTGATGGCGGAAAGGTTGCAACACCCTGACTTGCATTTTGTCTTCCCGATTTACAAGAAGTTTGGGGCACAGAAGCCGACTTATTGCGATGACTTTATCAAGGAATGGCGGTCGTTGTGTCTGAGTCAGCCCTATTTCGGCATGGCAGAGTGGATGGCGGCTTGTGGGGCAGAGAATCAGCAGTTGGTGATTTATGGCGATGAGAGCGATGCCATCACCCGCAAACTGAGCCTGAAGTCGAGCCAAGGTGGCTACAAGGTGGTAGTGGTCTGGTTGGCGGAGAAGATGAACGAAACGTGTGCGAACAAGTTGTTGAAACTGTTGGAAGAACCGCCGGCACAGACGGTTTTTCTCTTGGTGAGCGAGCAGCCGGAACGGTTGTTGCAGACGATTCGTAGCCGTGTGCAAGTCATTGAGCTGGCTCCGCTCGGAGTACGCACGATTGAACATGCCGACGAGCCGATGTTCTTTGAACTTTTCGTCTCACTGATGCGTTTGAGCTACATGCGGAAGGTGAAGGAGATGAAGCAATGGGCGGACGGAATGGCGGCGCTGGGACGTGAGCGTCAGAAGAATTTCTTTGTGTATGCCCAACGGATGGTGCGTGAGAATTTCATTTACAATTTCCACCGTCAAGCGGAGTTGAACAGCATGAGCGAAGCAGAGGCGCAGTTTGCCGTGAAGTTTGCCCCTTTCATCAACGAGCGGAACGTCTGGGGCATCATGGAAGAGTTGTCGTTGGCCCAGCGTGACATTGAGGCGAATGTGAATGCAAAGATTGTGTTTTTTGATTTTTCCCTGAAGATGATAGTGCTGATATTGAAAAGTTAAAAAGACCATCCGCAAAATGCCACCCAATCAAAATTTTAACTTTTAACTTTTAACTTTATTAAATAATTCTTACCTTTGCAACATTATTCGAATTATTTCTTATGTGTGAATATAAATGTGGCGGCTGTTCGGGTGGCATTTCTGCAAAGGGATGTACGAAACATGCCGATAAATTAAATACGTATGACTGGCTGGCAGATTTGCCTGACAATGAGTCGGTTTGTAACATCGTGGAGGTACAGTTCAAGCCGCCACGGAAGGGTTTTTTCATCAATGCCAACAATCTCGACTTGGTGAAGGGCGATGTGGTGGCTGTGGAAGGCAACCCAGGACACGATATCGGCACTGTGACCATGACGGGACGCCTTGTGCCTATTCAGTTGAAGAAAGCGAACCTGAAGCCTGGCACGGAACTGAAGAAGATTTACCGAAAAGCTCGGCAAGTGGATTTGGATAAGTTTCAGGAGGCGAAGGCGCGTGAGCATGCAACGATGATTGAGTCGCGGCAGATTGCGAAGGACCTGGGGCTGAAGATGAAGATTGGTGACGTGGAGTATCAGGGCGATGGCAATAAGGCTATTTTCTATTATATCGCCGACGAGCGTGTGGATTTCCGGCAGCTCATCAAGGTACTTGCGGAGCGTTTTCATGTGCGCATTGAGATGAAGCAGATTGGTGCCCGTCAGGAGGCGGGGCGCATTGGCGGCATCGGCCCATGCGGACGTGAGTTGTGTTGCGCCACGTGGCTGACGAATTTCGTAAGTGTCTCGACCAGTGCGGCACGTTTTCAAGACGTATCGCTCAATCCACAGAAGTTGGCGGGGCAGTGTGCTAAGCTGAAATGTTGCATCAACTATGAGGTTGACCAGTATGTAGAGGCGTTGAAGCGTTTGCCGTCCCGTGAGATTGTACTTTACACGATTGACGGTGAGTATTATTTCTTCAAGGCGGACATTCTGAACCATTACATCACTTACTCTACGGACAAGCATGTGCTGGTTGGCGAACAGACTATCTCGGCGCGTCGTGCTTTTGAGGTTATCAATATGAACCGTGCGGGGGAGAAGCCGGCTTCGTTGCTGGAGGAGCATGAGGAACCGAGTAATGCTTCGCTCGACCTGCTTGACCAGGATAACATCGACCGCTTTGACTCAAAGCGTGGCCATGGCGGACGCAGGGATAGCGGTCGGCGTCGTGACCGGCGGAAAAGTGACCGGAAATGAACGGTTGGCGTAAATATATGATAATGGGACTGTCTTGTGCGGGGATTCTATGCTCCTGCCAAGACAGTCCTCGTTTTTCTTGCTATGGGCAAGTGGATAGGGAGGCTTGGTACAGTGAGGACACGGTGGTGATGTCCGTGCAGGAGATGGATGAACTGCTATGTGGAACGTCGGCTCAGGACGTTGAGGTGGTGTTGGGCGTTCGATACACGGCGGAATACCGCTACCGAAAACTTTCCCTGCTTTGGGAACTGACAGACGAGGGCCATGTGGTGGCTCGTGACACGGTGCATTTCTCTTTATATAATAATGAGGGGAAATCGCAAGGGCGCGGTTTCGTTTATTTTGATAAGGTACAACCCTCAAAGCGTGTCACTTTGAAGGCAGGAAGGAATTATGAACTGCGTGTGACACATTTAATGCAACTGAATCCGATAGAAGGTATCACTGATGTGCAAGTGATGATGAAAGGTGAGAGGTGACTATGCGCAAAATGCCATTTCTCACCTTTACTTTATTGCCTTTTCATGTTTCGCTCTGCGTCCATCCTTAAAAAGATGAATAGCAGGATGGTGAATCCCCAAAGGCTGGAACCGCCATACGAGAAGAAGGGCAGGGGGATGCCGATGACGGGGGTCAGTCCCAAGACCATTCCCACGTTGATGAAAAGGTGAAAAATGAAGATGCAAAGGACGGAATACCCATAGACCCGTCCAAGGGTGTCGGGTTGTCGTTCTGACAGCGCGATGAGTCGCCAGATGAACAACAGGTAGGTAATCAGTACGCCGGCACTGCCGAGGAATCCTTCTTCCTCACCCACTGTGCAGAAAATGAAGTCGGTATGTTGTTCTGGCACATATTTCAGCTTTGTCTGTGTACCGTTGAGGAATCCCTTGCCGGTGATGCCGCCTGAGCCGATGGCAATTTTTGCCTGGTTGACGTTATACCCTGCGCCACGGAGTTCTTCCTTCATGCCCAGCAAAACCTCGATGCGGACACGCTGATGGTCTTGCAGATGCGAGAACAAGGTGTCGCAAATATAGAAGAATCCCGTGCTGAACGCACAGAATCCCGCGATCAAGGCGTATTTGTAGAGCTGGTGGTAGAATGCCAATCCGAGCAGGTAGCAGATGAAGGCAATGTTGATGCCCACCATGATGTAGCAGAAGTTGAATGGTATGACGTAGGAGGAAAACAGCAACAGGGCTGCCGTCGTGCCAAGACCACCGATTGCCATTATCTTCAAGGCAACGGTGTTTTTTGTATAGACCCACATCATTCCCATGGTGCAAATCATGGCGAGCAGCAGCACCGTGAACTCACCGATGCTGACGGGTATGTATGCCATCATTTCGGTGCTGTAGCGGATGCCAATCACGAAATAGGTGACGGCGGCAAAGCCTGTAAAAAGTAGTGAACCAGTCATGCCTTCCCGGTAGAGCATGAGGAAGAAGGCGAAATAGACGAGGGCGGAGCCCGTCTCTTTTTGTCCGATAATGAGCAACATGGGCACCACGATGATGGCGACAATCGTTGCGAAATTTTTGGTCTTGTTCAGGCTGAATCCGTATTGTCCCATGAATTTTCCAAGGGCCAGTGCCACGGCAAACTTTGCAAATTCCGCCGGTTGCAGTTTTACGGGACCGATGGGTAGCCATGAGCGCGAGCCTTTCGTCTCTGGCGCAATGAAAATGGTGACCAGCAAGAGTAGGATCATCCCTGCATAAATGAAATAGGCGGTCGTGTCGTAGAAACGTTTCTCGATGAGCATCAGTAGCGTTGCCAGCACGAGCGAGGTTCCTCCCCATACCAACTGCTTGCCTGAATTACTTTCCCAGCTAAACAGGTCGGGGTGGGAGAAGTCGTAGCAGGCACCGCATACGGAGAACCATCCCCACACGATGAGAATCACGTAGAGAAGGATGGTTACCCAGTCTATGGATAGGAATATGGAATTGCGCTTGTCCATGCGTTTTTACGTCTTCTTGGTTATCGTTCGTCGGTGTACTCAATGTGCCGTTCCTGAATGCTCTTTGCTTTTTTCTCCGAAGCCTCACTGAGTTCGCCCTGGATGTATTGCTCCATCATCAACGCCCCGATGGGCACTCCGTAGGTTGCGCCCCAGCCACCGTTCTCCACATAGACGGCGATGGCGATTTGAGGGTTTTCGCGGGGTGCAAAGCCCATGAAGACCGAGTGGTCATGGCCACGGTTCTGAGCCGTTCCCGTTTTTCCGCATACTTCATACCAGGGGTTGTTGGCCGAACGGCAGGTACCACCGATGACGGAGCTTCTCATGCCGTTGACCACCATTTCGTAGTATTTGGGGTCAACCATCGTATGGTGTTTCTTGAGCAGCGAGTCTGCCAGGTGTCCGCCTTCCACCTCTTTCACGACATGGGGCGTAATGTAGTAGCCACGGTTTGCGATGGTTGCGCCCAGATTGGCAATCTGCAGTGGGGTCAGCGTCACCTCGCCCTGTCCAATGGCAATGGAGATGATGGTCAGTCCCGACCACGAGCCTTTGTATGCCTTGTCATAATAGGGAGCGTTGGGAATCATGCCTCGTGCCTCCGACGGCATGTCGATGCCAAGCTTATAACCGAATCCCATCGAGACCATGTAGTCCTTCCACGTCGTCATTGCCTGCTGCACGGTGTGATACTTCGTCCTGTTGCCCAGCATGTAGTACAAGCCCCAGCAGAAATAGCCGTTGCACGACGTGGCGATGGCCGGGCCAAGGGGCAGTGGGGCCGGGTGTCCGTGGCAACCCACTGTCAGTCGTCCGAAGCGGAAGCCGTGGCTGCACGGATAGCGTGTCTCCTCGTCGATGATGCCTTCTTGAAGGAAAGTCAGCGCCTGCGATGTCTTGAACGTTGAGCCTGGAGGGTAGGTGCCGAGGATGGCACGATTCAGCATCGGCTTCAATCGGTTTCTCTGCATCTCCACCATTTTCTTTCCACGCTCTTTCCCCTCCATCAGTTTGGGGTTGTAGCTCGGCGCACTGACCATGGCAAGCACCTCACCCGTCTTCGGCTCAATGGCCACGATGGCACCCATCTTCCCCTCCATCAGACGTTCTCCTAATCGTTGCAGGTCAATGTCGATGCTCAGTTTCAGGTTCTTGCCCGGTACGGGCTTTCGGTCGCAGGCCCCGTCCTTGTAATGTCCCTGGATGCGTCCGTAGGCATCCCGTAACAGCACCTCCACACCTTTCTCACCACGCAGTTCATGCTCATAGCTGCGTTCCACACCCTGCTTGCCGATGTAGTCTCCCGGTGAGTAGTAATCGTCCTGCTCAATGTCTTTGGGCGAGGCCTCGGCCACGTCGCCCAGCAGGTGTGCCGCGTTGGGATAGGCGTAATGGCGAATGGAGCGTTCCCTGACGTGGAATCCATGGAAGCGGAACAGTTTTTCCTGAAAAACAGAATACCCTTCTCCTGAGAGCTGTGGCATAAAAATCTGTTGGGTGTAAGACGAATAGCCGGGGTTTTTGTTTCGGTCCTTGATGGTCTCCATCCTTTTGTCAAACTCCTCCTTCGTCATGTTCAGTGTGCGGCAGAAGTCAAGTGTGTCCAGGTCGCGTACATCACGCATGACCACCATGACATCATACGCCGGTTGGTTGAGTACCAGCACTTTGCCCTTACGATCGTACATCACGCCGCGTGCGGGAAAAACAACGTTGTTCAGGAAGGCGTTTGAGTCAGCATCGTTCTGGTACTCCTTGTTCATCTGTAGGAACGCAAGGCGAATGATATAGACGACGACAATCGTCAGCACGATGCCGCCAATCACCAACTTCCTGTTTTCAAACTGATGTTTTTCCATCCCTTCCTCGTGTCTTGAAAGTCTGTTTCTTCCGCTCCTATTTCCGTCTTCTTACAAACATTTCCGAGAACAGGCAAAGCAATGTTGCCATGGCCGTGCTGCCGCCGATGGCTATCAGTGTGAGCGGCCAGTTCTGCAGGGTGAATGCGTCAAGCGCATAGAAAGCGGTGTGCAGCACCAACATGCAGAAGAACACATACGTCAGGTAGCGCCACAGCCCCATGCTCTGAATGTTGGGGGTGAAAATCTCGTTTGGGTCGAACGTGGAGAAAAGTTTCAGCAATTTGGGCTGCATCATAGCCAGCAACGTGCATGAGGCCGAGGCCATGCCCGCCGTGTTGCTGAACATGTCAAACAAAAAGCCCGTCAGGAATCCCCACACCAGCAGTCCAGTGCGCGACACGTCGTTCTGAAAGCAAACCAGCATGTAGCCAATGAGCAGTGGCGTGACGTCCCCGCCAATGTGGATTTGGTTGAAGATGGAAATCTGGAGGGCGAGGAGCAGCACCAGTCGCCCGGCTCTTATCAAGTTTAACTGATTCATTGCTGAACTAATTGAGGGTGAGGGAGTCCGCTTGTTCTTCAAGTATCTTCCGCTCCGGCTGTGTGTAGTCGGTGATGACGCTGACCTCACGCAGATTCTCAAAATTGGCGAAGATGCCCACTTTCAACAGGTAGGACATGCCGTCGGCGGAGTCCTCTACCCGTTTCACGAAGCCGATGGGAATGCCCGGCGGGAAGATGTCGCTGTATCCGTTCGTCTCGACCACCTCTCCCATCTTGACCTTTGCATGGCGCGGGATGCCTGTGGCGTAGGTGATGTCGGACTGCCCCCGCTTCCATTGCAGCGTACCGAAATATTCCGAATGGCGCAGGCGGCAACTGATTCTACTGGTCGTATTGACGAGTGGCAGCACGATGGAGTAGTTGGTCGAGCAGAGACAAACAACGCCCACGACGCCACGGCTGCACACCACACCCATTTCGGGCCGTATGCCGTCCTTCGTTCCTCGGTTGATGGTGATGAGGTTGTTGCTGCGGTGCAGGGTGGCGTTCACCACCTGGGCGCTGACCACAGAGTAGTGTCGGGGCAGGCCATGATTCACAATAGAGTCGGCATTCGCCACCTTCAGCTTTGCCTTCAAGTGAATGATTTCCTGCCGCATACGCTCGTTGTCTGCTTCCAGCTCCCGATTGGTGCTTGTCAGGGTCAGATAAGAAGTCACACTGCTAACAGCTGAGTAGATGTTGCCTACAATGCCGTTAGCAGTCGTGAAGTAAACACTCTTTTGGTAGCCGTCGTAGCTGAAGAGCCCCAGCAGGCTGACAACTTCCAACAGCAGGAATACAAACCAGTGTTTATGTTTGAGGAAAAATTCTGTTAAACTCCACATTCTGTCCGTCCGTCCCCACGTCCATGGGAGTGGGGGCAAATGATGAAGAGAAGCGTTTGTCCGTTGATCGGATGCTTCCCTATCGCTTCAGGAATTTGAATTTCTGTACGTTCTTCAGCGCCGTACCCGTCCCTCTGGCCACAGAGTGCAAGGGGTCGCTATCCACATGGAACGGAATCTTGATTTTCTCCGTCAGACGTTTGTCCAGGCCGCGCAGCAGCGCACCGCCGCCACTCAACCAAATTCCGTTCTTCACAATGTCGGCATACAGCTCAGGCGGTGTGTTCTCCAGTGCCTGGAGCACGGCTGTCTCAATCTTGGCCACGCTCTTGTCGATGCAGTGGGCTATCTCCTGATAGCATACGCTGATTTCCATCGGCAGTGCCGTGATGCGGTTCGGTCCGTGAACCAGGTAGTCCTCGGGGGCATCCTCCAGGTCGGTCAGTGCGGATCCCACATTGATTTTGATGCGCTCTGCCATGCGCTCGCTCACCTTTATGTTGTGCTCCAAGCTCATGTAGTTCTGGATGTCGGCTGTCAACTCGTCTCCCGCAATGCGGATGGAGTTGTTGCTCACGATTCCGCCCAACGAGATGACGGCAATCTCGGTCGAACCACCGCCTATGTCAACAATCATGTTGCCCTCCGGTGCCTGCACGTCGATGCCGCAACCAATAGCTGCTGCCATCGGCTCGTAAATGAGATAGACGTCGCGTCCGCCCGCATGCTCGGCACTGTCACGCACGGCACGCAACTCTACTTCCGTCGAACCCGACGGCACACCAATGACCATGCGCAGCGACGGCGTGAAGAGGTGTCGGCCCGTGTCGGCCATCTTAATCAGACCACGCATCATCTGTTCGCAAGCGAAGAAGTCGGCAATCACACCGTCACGCAGCGGACGGCACGTGCGAATTTTCTCATGCGTCTTTTCGTACCACAGCTTTGCCTCCTTGCCCACGGCAATCATCTTGTTGGTTTCCTTGTCCAGTGCGACGACCGACGGCTCATCTACGACGATTTTGTCATCGATTGTGATGATGGTATTGGCCGTTCCCAGGTCAATCGCAATATCTTGCGTGAGAGAAAAAAATCCCATAATCTTTTAAGTTATAAGTTGAAAATTAAAAGTCAAAAAGCCTGTCGTGTTGCAATCGTATTGCGCCGTAGAATTCTGAACTTTATCTTTAATTTTTTCATTTCATGAAATACTCATGGATAGCTGTGTCATAGTGGCTGCTGACACCGAAAGCCCGCTCTGCAAACTGCTTGCGCTGTGCCTTCGTTGTCTCTGCACCCTGCGCCTTCAGAATGTCTGTGAGCATTCCGTATTCAGCTTTGCTCGGCACAATCACCACGTCGTTAAAGTTCTTGGCAGCCGCACGGATCAGGCTGATGCCGCCAATGTCAATCTTTTCAATAATCGTCGGTTCGTCGCTTGTGTTGGCCACGGTCTCCTCAAACGGATAGAGGTCAACCACCACGAGGTCAATCTCGGGAATCTCATACTTCAACATTTCCTGTTGGTCGCTCTCCAGTTCGCGGCGCCCCAGAATGCCGCCGAACACTTTCGGGTGCAGCGTCTTCACACGGCCACCCAGGATGGAAGGATAGGTCGTCAGGTCTTCCACCTTCTCGCAGGCATAGCCCAGACTCTCGATAAAACTCTGCGTACCGCCTGTTGACAGGAATTTCACGCCCTGTTTGTTAAGTTCCGACAAGAGCTCTTCGAGCCCGTCCTTATGGAATACCGAAATAAGTGCGGTCTTAATCTTCTTTTTGTCTGTCATCTCCTTTGTTTTTTTGTGATGTTGTTAAAAATACATTGACAGCGGCTTGTTTGTTGTCTCCCAAACTCCAAAAGGCCTAAAAATTTGTCAATTTTCAGGTCTTTTACCGCTATCCTGCTAAAATCTCATGTCATTTGGAGCTGCAAAGGTACGAATTTAATGCGAACAATCCCTTTCTATTGGCAAAAAAGTGAGAAAAAAGAAAGCATAAAATCGCAGAACCCTCGCTCACCCCTCTCTTTAGCACCCCCACGTTACACTTTCCACTTTTGGGGATTGACAACCACACCCAATCGTAGCAAATTTCACGCAGTACTCTTCAAACGAAAAGAGTACTGCGTGAAATCGAATACAGTTCTGCGTCATCTCCGATAGAGTACTGCGTGATTTTGGGAAGAGAAAACCTCTCTTTTTCTGCATTTTATGATTCAGGAATAAGGGAAAATGTTAAAAGTAACAAGTTTGTTAGTAACAAGTTTGTTACATGTCTTTTCTTTGTGCCCGGAAAATAAAGTTTGGATGTATGTCAACAGAATATCTGGAGTGTCTTGGTGGCGGATGGGGCACCCTTCTCAGGGTGCTGTATGGTGCTCCTCGTTATCCGGGGGTGCTCGCTACGCTCGTACCCTCGGTTACGGAGCGATGACGCTTTCAGCGTCAGCAAATGAAGATGGAGGCCGATAGCTCAATGAGGTAATAGGTTGCGTTATTCGTAATACCCTCGGTTACGGAGCGATGACGCTTCCAGCGTCAGAAAGGTGAAGATGGAGGCCGATAGCTCAAAGAGTAACAGGTTGCGTTATTTGTGGTGTCTTTGGTTGCGGAGCGATGACACTTCCAGCGTCAGCAAGGTGAAGATGGAGGTCGATGGTTCAAAGAGGTAATAGGTTGCGTTATTTGTGGTGTCTTTGGTTACGGAGCGATGACGCTTCCAACGTCAGCAAAGTGATGATAGAGGTCGATAACTCAATGAGGTAATAGATTGCGTCATTCGTGATGCCTTCGGTTACGGAGAGTGGACGGCTTCATTGTCTTATCAATTCGACAGCAACGATGGTATATAGGCTTTTATGGATACCAACATGGGGGTTGGGGCAGATTAAGGAATCAACTGACGCTGGAAGCGTCATCGCTCCGTAACCGAGGGTACGAGCGTAGCGAGCACCCCCGGATAGTGGATGGCGTGGGCAACATGCACCCTGGAGGGGTGCCCCATCAAATGTACTTTTCGTTATACTCTACACCACATTCGTGCAGTAGGGCCATTAACTCATCACGTGCAGATACACTGCGGTGATGTTCCTTCTGATGGATGATGTATTGGATAACACGCTCCTTCTCTGCTTCTGAATAAGTTAGCGCACAATATCCTTGCTCCCATTTCTCAAATAAAGGGTATTTGTCGCGGTTCGCTGTCATGAAGTTATGGGTCGCAATCTTCAGGTCGTGAACAAATGATGCAACGGCAATAGAAGGATGCAAATTTACGAGCAGGTGTATATGGTCTGGCATACCATTGATGCGGTAGAGCTGGCTTTGATGGTTCTTACAAAAGCCATAGATATACATGTACAAGTCGCGTTCATGAGCTTCTGCAATAGGCTTTGTACCTTGATAAGTACGTAAGACAATGTGATAGATGAGTTTGGTGTATGCCATAGGCTTTATTTCAGCAAGTCGAACGCGCCCTGCTGGTCGAGGAAGACGAGGCCGATGGCGAGGGGAGCAATGTAGCGGAGGGAGAAGATGAGAGCCTTGAAGTAGGGGGTACGGAGGTCACCGCCGTTGCTGATTTCGTCGCGGTAGAGTTGGCGGTCGAGTTTCCATCCGGCAAAGATGCTGATGAACATTCCGCCGAGGGGAAGGAGTACCATGCCGGAGAAGTCGTCGAACATGGAGAAGATGTTGCGTCCGAGAATCTGGATGCCTGACAGGGGACCGAAGGAGAGGGAACAAAGGAGACCGAGCACGAGGATGGTGCCGGAGATGATGAGGGTGCCTTTCTTGCGGCTGACATTGAACTCCTCGGTGATGTAGGCGGTGGCTACCTCGTGGAGCGACATGGCACTGGTGAGGGCGGCCACGAAGAGCAGGAAGTAGAAGAGGGTGGAGAAGAGGATGGCCAGCACGGAACCCTCGCCAAAGGACTGCTGGAAGACGTTGGGCAGGGAGATGAACGTGAGACTGGCTCCTGCACCTACCTCGTTGGGATTCATGCCGATATTAAAGACGGAGGGGAAGATGATGAAGCCTGCCATGATGGCGATGAGGGTGTCGATGACGGCCACGTGGGTGGCTGTCTTGGCCAAGGGCGTTTTCTCGTCGAAATAGCTGGCATAGGTGCAGAGGCAGCCCATGCCCAGACTGAGGGAGAAGAAAGCCTGGCCCATGGCGGAAAGGATGACGGTGCTGTTGACCTTCGACCAGTCGGGGCGCAGCAGAAACTCAATGCCTGCGGTCGCACCAGGCAGACTGATGGAGCAGATGGTCAGCACGAGCGTGATGACGAACAGCGTGGGCATCATGATTTTGGAAAACCGTTCGATGCCCGACTGTACTCCGCGTGTGATAATCAGGTGGGTAATGCCTATGAACAGGATGAACCAGAGGGCTGGTAGCCAAGGATTGCTGACGAAGTGGTCGAAGATGCCGGCAAATTCTTTGGCAGGAATGCCTTGGAAGGCATTGGTGAGCGAAAGCCAGGTGTAGTGCATGGTCCAGCCGCCTACGACGGCATAGTAGCAGAGGATGAACCAGCCGGTGAAGACGCCCATGCGGCCCACCCATCGCCACGGACTGCCGTCGGAAAGAATGCGATAGGCTCCGGCGGTGTTGCTTTGGGTGTAGCGACCGATGAGAAATTCGCTTATCATGATGGGCAGTCCGAGCAGGACTATACATATTATATATATAATGATGAAGGCTGCTCCGCCGTTCTGTCCGGTCTCGATAGGGAATCGCCAGACATTGCCCAGTCCCACTGCCGAACCTGCGGCGGCGAGAATGGCACCCAGTTTGCTTCTGAAGTTTTCTCTGTTCATGGTGTTTGTGTGATAGAATTTTTACATGAATCCCTGTAGGTGGAGGGCTTCAAGAAGGCCTTTCGACATGGCCTCGTTGTCTTTGCGTGTGTAGCGGCAGTCGGTAAAGACTTGGGCAAGATTCTCTTTCCTGTTGATTTCCACAAACTTTTTGTTCTCTTCAAGCGACTCCTTGAAGGCATAAATCCGTCGGATGGCCTCGTCGTCAGCGTCGTCGTAGGTCTCTTCGTGGATGAGGCTTTCAATGTCGAGGCGGTCGGGCTGTGCGGGGTCTTCGTCGGGCCAACCCACCGTAATCGTGGCTACGGGGAAGGTGAGCATGGGCAGGTTGAGTGCCGCTATGATGCCCTTGGGGTTGTAGATTGTAGTGCCCAGAAAGCAGGTGCCCAGTCCGGCTTCCTCGGCCAGTGTACAGAAATTCTGGCAGAAGAGCAGGGTGTCGGTCATGGCGTTTGAGAAAGAAAGCAGGTTGTCGTAACCGGCATCGGCATTGGACAAGTCGCACCAACGGGTGAAGCGACGGAAGTCTGCCACAAAGGTGAGCACGACGGGGGCACCCATCACCATGGGTTGGTTGAAGTGGAGGGGTGCCAGGGCTGCTTTCCCTGCCTCGGTGCGTGTCTCCACCACGCTGTAGAGCTGCATATTGCCCATGGTGGCAGCTCTGGAGGCTGTACGCAAAAGGCTATGGATGAGGGATTTCTCCACATCCATAGCCTTGTATTTGCGAATGGTTTTACGGTCGGAAATTTTCATAAAAAATTGGAGTCGAGCGTTGAGGGCTGAGAGACCCTACGGGGTGTGTAACGTCTCTCAACGCTAAACACGCAACGTTATTGGAGTTTGCTCAATGCTTCTTTGATTCGTTTCATGGCCTCGATGATGTTCTCGTCGCTGGTGGCATAGCTCATGCGGAAGCATTCGGGGCTGCCAAAGGCATCGCCGCCAACAGTGGCAACGTGGCCTACCTCAAGCAGGTACATGGCGAGGTCGGTGGAATTATTGATGGTGCGTTCGCCGTCGGTTTTGCCGAAGTAGCTGGAGCACTTGGGGAAGAGGTAGAAAGCTCCCTGTGGGTCGTTGACTTCGAGTCCGGGAATCTCCTTTGCCAGACGGACGATGAGGTTCTTGCGACGCTCAAAAGCCTGACGCATGTCTTCCACGCATTGCTGGTCGCCTGCGAAGGCAGCCTCGGCGGCTTTCTGGGAAACGGAGCATGGGCCGCTGGTGTATTGTCCCTGCAATTTGTTGCAGCCTTTGACAATCCAGTCCGGGGCAGCAATGAAACCGATACGCCAACCTGTCATGGCGTATGCCTTGCTGACACCGTTGATGACGACGACGCGGTCTTTGATGTCGTCGAAGCTGGCCATGGAGGCATGGGCACCCACGTAGTTGATGTGCTCGTAGATTTCGTCGGCAATGACGATGATGCGTTCGTACTTCAGAAGGACGTTCTTCAGGGCTTCGAGTTCAGCCTTGCTATAGACGGAACCTGTCGGGTTGCTGGGCGAGCAGAGAATCAGCGCACGGGTTTTTGGGGTGATGGCTGCCTCCAACTGTGCTGGCGTAATCTTGAAATCCTGCTCGATGGGAGCATCGATGAAGACGGGTGTGCCTTCGGCAAGAAGGACCATCTGCGGATAGCTGACCCAATAGGGAGCGGGGATGATGACTTCGTCGCCGGCATTGACGATGGCCATGATGCTGTTGCAGACCGATTGCTTGGCACCGTTTGAGCAGAGAATCTGGCTGGGCTTGTAGTCGAGTCCGTTTTCGTTTTTCAGTTTAGCGACGATGGCGTTTTTCAGTTCCGGGTAACCAGGTACGGGGCTGTAGCGGCTCCAGTTCTCTTCCACGGCCTTGATAGCCGCAGCCTTGATGTGGTCGGGGGTGTTGAAGTCTGGTTCTCCTACTGACATGTTGATGATGTCGATACCTTGAGCTTTAAGCTCTGAACTTTTCTGGCTCATGGCCAGCGTGGCGGAAGGAGAGAGTCTGTTAAGACGGTCAGAAAGTTGTTCCATATTTATTTGTTTATTTGTTAAAATGCAGTGTATGTCCCATGCGTTCCTTTTTGGTGCGGAGGTAACGCTCGTTGTATTGGTTGGGTGTGATTTCGATGGGCACGTTCTCCACGATTTCCAGGCCGTAGCCTTCCAACCCGACACGCTTGGTGGGGTTGTTGGTGAGTAGGCGTAGTTTGCTGATGCCGAGTTCACGGAGAATCTGGGCACCTACGCCATAGTCGCGCAGGTCGGGGTCGAAACCGAGGTGGATGTTGGCATCCACGGTGTCGTCGCCTTGTTCCTGTAGTTTGTAGGCGGCAATTTTGTTCATCAATCCGATGCCACGGCCTTCTTGGATGAGATAGACAATCACGCCCTTGCCCTCTTTCTCTATCAGTTCCATCGACTTGTGGAGCTGTTCGCCGCAGTCGCACCGCTGGCTACCGAAGATGTCGCCCGTGGCGCAGCTGGAGTGCATTCTTACCAAGATAGGTTCATCAGGCTTCCATTCGCCCTTGATGAGGGCAATGTGTTCCAATCCGTTGCTTTTCTGCCGGAAAGGAATGATTTTGAAGTGACCGTAAGCGGTGGGCATGTCTGCCTCTACGCCCCGTTCCACCAGGCTTTCCTGTTGCAAGCGGTAGGCGATGAGGTCTTTGATTTGTATGAGTTTCAAGCCAAATTTCTTTGCCTTTTCCTCCAGTTGCGGCATCCGCGCCATGGTGCCGTCCTCGTTCAGGATTTCAATGAGGGCAGCAGCAGGACGCAATCCCGCCAGTCGGGCCAGGTCGATGGATGCCTCTGTGTGGCCGCTTCTGCGCAGCACACCGCCGTCCTGGGCATAGAGCGGGTTGATGTGTCCGGGGCGTCCGAAGTCGGTGGGCTTTGCTTCGGGGTTTGCCAGCCACTGGATGGTGGCAGCGCGGTCATGGGCACTGACGCCGGTGGTGCATCCCTCCAACTTATCGACCGTCACGGTGAACGGAGTGCCCAGCATGGAGGTGTTTTCTTCCACCTGATGGCTCAGTTCCAGTTTCCGGGCGTGTTCGATGGTGATGGGAGCGCAAAGCACACCACGTCCCTCACGCAACATGAAGTTGACCTTCTCGGGGGTGATGAGTTCTGCGGGCGTGATGAAGTCGCCTTCGTTCTCGCGGTCTTCGTCATCTACGACAATCACGAATTTCCCTTGGCGGAAATCCTCTATCGCTTCTTCTATCTTGTTGAACTTCATTTTTGAACTTTTAATTTTTAGTTTATATTGTGAGAGGTGGGCCGCCCAACTCCTCGCACCGTTCTTTCAACGTCTTGCTGGTGCGGATGACTTGTTTCAAGTCTCGTCGGATGCGTCGGTAATATCTGAATGAATAGATGTCGAGTATCGGCATCTTGTTTATTTGCAGCAGAATCTGGCGGTCTTTGGAATTGGAGAGAGCGTCAACCACATATTCCACGGCAGCGTCGATATGCTCAATCCGTTCCTCGCGTTGCTTGGTGAAGACGAGGCGCAGCACTTCGCTCAGGTGGAACAGTCGATGGCGTTTTCTATAAACAGTACTTTCCTTGATGATGTTGTTGAGAATGCCTGCCAGGACAGGATAGTCAGGGTCGTTGATGATGACTTCCTTCAGGGCGATGTGGCGGCTTGCCCTGATACCCCACAGTTTGCGGAGGAAACTGATGTAGGCGTCTTTGTTGAAGACCACGGAGTCGTTGTTGGACTTGACGGTGAAGAAGATGCCCAGCGGAGCCATGATGAAGGTGCTAACCCACATGCCGAACCAAACGGGGATGCTGCCTTCGCGTCCCACCTTCATGCCGGAGTTGTTGATGATGTAATAGAAAATGAAGATGATGACTGACACGACGACCGACATGCCCAGTCCGCCTTTTCGGATGATGGCTCCCAACGGTGCTCCGATGAAGAAAAACAAGAGGCAGGAGAGGGGCATGGTGAACTTCTGCCAGAAGGCAATCCAGTGGCGGCGGATTTTCGTGTCGCCATAGTCCATGACCTCACCCTTGTAGTTGGTATCCATTTGCAGCATAGCCGTCTTCTGGATGGCGGCATACACAGCTCGTTGCTGTGCCGTGGCATCCATGTGGTAGAAAAGGGTGTCGATGTTGATGGAGTCGTTCTCTACGTGCTTGATGTCCTCTGGAGCCAGGCTTTCCACTTGGCCCGTCTCGAAATTGCGCCGCTTGGCCATGGTGGTGTTGGCAATGAACATCGGGCCGCATTTCATGTCGTCATAGTAGGTATGCCCCACGCTGTCGTAAAAAATCTCCAGCGAGTCGATGGAGGTGAGCAGGTGGTTGATGTTCTTGGCACTTTCGTTGTCCTTGAAGTTCTCCTCCTCCATCAGGTTGAAGTTTGTGTCGAAGTCAATCAACACATCCTTCATGACGAACGTTTCCCGTCGGTAGGGCACATTCCTTGCCTGTACGGCGGAGTTATTCAAGTTCTCAAACTGTTCGCCGTTGTAGAGGTGCAGCAGCAGGTGCATCTTGTCATAGCTGGTCTGCAAGACTCCCGAATCTGCCAAGATGATGTGGGCGTTGTTCACGCCGTCCTTCAGGTTGTATATGATGAGTCCGTACAGCATACCCGTCTCTTTGTCCTTGTGGTCAACGTACATGTTGACGGACTGGATGCCGTCGTAGAAGACCCCTTCGGGAATCTCCAGCTCCGGTGACTTTGCCTTCATTGAGAACAAGAGTTGGCGTAGTTTGATTTCTGCTTGCGGGCCGATGGTGTTTTGGAAATAGAAAGAGCCAATGGCCAAGAGAATGTTTACAAAAATCAGGGGACGCAGTACCCGAATGAGCGGAATGCCTGCTGCTTTCATGGAGAGAAGTTCCAGCCGTTCGCCCATGTTTCCGAACGAGATGAGTGAGGCCAGCAAAATGGCAAGGGGCAAGGCCAAGGGAACCAGCGTCTCGCCAGAGTAATACAGGAACTTCAGGAGAATCATGATAGAGAGACCCTTGCCAATCAGTTCATCCACGTATCGCCAGAGGAATTGCATCATGACGACGAAAAGGCTGATACAGAAGGTACCAGCAAAGAGGGTGAGGAAATTCTTCACCACAAAGATGTCCAGTCGTCGTATGAAACGCATCTTCTTTGAATAAAAACGGTGCAAAGGTACGAATTATTTACCATTTGTCATTTACCATTTGTCATTTATTTGCCATTTTGTGGGATAACCATCTGCATTTTTTACTTTTTCGCTTAGTCCCCTATCCCCCCAAAGGGGGCTGTTTTTAATTTTAATTTTTAATTTTTAATTTTTCCCTTTCCACTTATCCCTTTTTTCCTTACCTTTGCAATCAAAAATTTACGCATGATTACAGCAGAGCAACTAAAGGACATTAAAGAGCGCACGGAAGCCTTGCGCCGTTACCTCAACATCGACTCAAAGCTCATCGAGGTGGAGGAAGAGCAGCTGCGCACTCAGGCGCCGGAGTTTTGGGACGACCAAAAGGCGGCGGAGGCTCAGATGAAGAAGGTGAAGGATTTGCAAAAATGGATTGAGGGCTATAACGAAGTGAAGTCTGCAACGGACGACACGGAGGTTGCCTTCGATTTCTACAAGGATGAGATGGTCACTGAGCAGGAGGTGGATGATTATTATGCCAAAGCCTTGGAACTAATTGAGGCGCTTGAACTCAAGAATATGTTGCAAGGTGAGGCTGACGGCATGGATGCCGTGCTCAAAATCAATTCTGGTGCGGGCGGCACCGAAGCGCAGGATTGGGCCAGTATGCTTATGCGCATGTACCAGCGCTGGGCCGAGGCACACCAATATAAAGTCAACATCAGCAACTTTCAGGATGGTGACGAAGCAGGCATCAAGACGGTCACGATGGAGATTGAGGGCGACCAGGCTTACGGCTTCCTGAAGGGCGAAAGCGGCGTTCACCGCCTGGTGCGTGTCTCTCCATACAATGCGCAGGGAAAGCGTATGACGTCCTTTGCCAGTGTTTTTGTCACCCCATTGGTCGATGACAGCATCGAGGTGGTCATTGATAAAAGCAAAATCTCTTGGGACACTTTCCGCTCAAGTGGTGCCGGTGGTCAGAATGTCAATAAAGTGGAGACAGGCGTCCGCCTTCGCTATCAGTATGTTGACCCTGACACGGGCGAGGAGGAGGAAATCCTGATTGAGAATACAGAAACCCGCAAACAGCAGGAGAACCGTGAGAATGCCCTTCGTCTGCTGCGTTCACAACTCTACGACCGTGCGCTGAAACGCCGTATGGCCGAGCAACAGAAGATTGAGGCTGGCAAAAAGAAAATCGAGTGGGGCAGTCAGATTCGTTCTTACGTCTTCGATGACCGCCGTGTGAAAGACCATCGCACCAACTATCAGACCAGCGATGTCGGCGGTGTGATGGACGGAAAAATCGACGACTTCATCAAGGCGTATCTGATGGAATTTTCCACGGAAGAATCATAAAAATCCATTTTCCTTATGCTTGAAATAGAACGTAAATTCCTTGTCGTCGCTCCCTTCAAACACTTGGCCTACAATGTAACCCACATTGAGCAGGGTTACTTTGCCACGGAGCCGGGCAGGACGGTGAGGGTGCGCATCCGGGGGGAACGGGGCTATCTGACGATCAAGGGGCCTGCTGACCCGACGGGACTTAGCCGCTACGAGTTCGAGACGGAGGTTTCGCTGTACGATGCCCAGCAGCTCATGCAACTTTGTCGTCCAGGTGCCATCAACAAGGAGCGCTACCTGATTAAAAACGGGTCGCACACCATCGAGGTGGACGAGTTTCATGGCGACAACGAGGGGCTGGTCATTGCGGAGATAGAGCTACACAGTCCCGACGAGCCTTACGAAAAGCCCGCTTTTCTGGGTGAGGAAGTGACGGGACAAGCCCGATATTATAACAAGAGCCTTTTGGCAAATCCATATAAAAATTGGAAATAAAAGACAATCCTTATGAAACGTAGATTCTTCATTTTTCATGCTTCGTTTTTCATTCTTTTTCTCCTTGCTACGCAGGTTCATGCACAATACAATGTGCTGAACGTGTGGATGAAAAATGGTGATGTCGTAAACTTTGCGCTCAACGACCAACTGCGCATTGTGGCGTCTTCCAGTACGGAACTCACGGTTGAGACGGGACGTTTCCGCATTTCCTATCCTGTGGAGACGCTGCGGAAATTTACCGTTAGTAACGACACGCTGCCTACTCAAATTATGCTTTCTGAAGGGTGGAACTGGATGTCGCACAATCTGACCGACCCGATAGCTGTTTCCACGTTCGACCAGGCGCAACAGGTGCTCAGTGAGACGGCCACGGCTTACAACGACCCGCAACTGGGGTGGGTGGGTGAGATTAAAACCCTTTCTTCGTCCGAAGGCTACAAAATCAATATGTTGCAAGGCTCTGTCTATACCTTTACCAGCGCAAGCATCAGCGATGTGTCTCCCCTGATTTCCCTCCATCGGGGTTGGAACTGGGTGGGCTATCCGCTCTCCTTCCCTTCTTCACTCAGTGTGGCACTTTCCGGCTCTGAGTGGGAGGAAGGCGACTGCATTGCCGGACAGGATGCCTTTGCTGTCTATACCGACGGCGCATGGGAAGGCACGTTGACTACGTTCTCTCCCACTTCTTCCTACCTCTTTTATTCAGCCAAGGCAAAGAGCTTTTCCTACTTGCTCACTTCCGAGGCCAAAGATCGTGGCGTGATGCACATTCGGCAACAGCCGGCGGCTTCCCCCTTCACCTATAATCCTTACGCCTACGCCAACACCATGAATATCATTGCCCGTGTGCAGTCCTCCGACGAAACGGCAGACTACACCGTCGCAGCCTTTTCCGGTGATGAGTGCCGTGGTGTCGGGAAAATGAAGAAGGGCCGTATCTATCTTACCGTACACGGAGCCGCCGCCGACCCCATCACTTTCCAGGTGGTCAGCGCAGACGGAGCCATTCATGCCGCCACCCAGACATGTTCCTTCGCCGACGGCCTTGTCGGTTCGGCGAAATCTCCTTATCTTCTTTCTTGGGATGATGCTACCTCTGTTCGTAGCATTGAGGGCGACGCTGTTCCTGCCGAGCCAGTCAACGTCTATACGCTTTCCGGCCAGTTTGTCAAGACGATGCAACCGTCGATGGATGGATCCATAGATGTCTTGCTTCACGAGCTTCCTGCCGGCACCTATGTCGTTCAGACTTCAACAATGAATTTCAAGATCTTGAAGAAATAGGAATCTCTTTAGAATAAGTTGTCTATATCCACTGAGACACCTGCCTGAAAGCTTATGCCGTCCGTGACGGGGGCATTATAATAATAATAGGTAGGAACGTAGTTGAAAAGGTTGTCAAGCGCCAACGTCAGTCTGACAGCCTTACCGAAACGTTGCACCGTGCTGAGTTTCCAGAGGGTATAGGCAGGATAGCAGACGCTTTTGCTTCCCTGGCTGATGTCCTGCAGGTTCACGTATTCTTCGTTGTTGACGGCTGAGAGGAAACGCCCGTTCAGGCCGATGCTTAGTCCGTAGTTTTTCGTAAACTGCTTGTCCCAGTCGAAACGTGCAATAAGGCTGTGCGTTCTGGCTGGGATATATTGGTTGCTGATGGTTGTCCCGTCTTTATCCTGTGGCAGGTGTTCGCTGGTGATGGCGTAGCTGAGTTTGCCCGAAAAACCGTTGTCGAAGCGGACTTGCATCGTCATTTCCGCTCCACAGACCGAATAGTTCTTCAGGTTGATGTAGGGCAGAAACAGTTTTCCGTTGCCTTCAGGACTGTAATAGGGAATGCCCGTGGCAATCTTGTTGGTCATGTTATTGTAATAGGTGGAAACCGTCAGGTTGAACTTCCGTCGGGTCCACTCCGCTGCGATGTTGACGTTGTGGCTCACTTCCGACTGCAGCTGCGGATTGCCCTGCACCGTCCAGATTCCTGCCATGTCGAAGTTGTAGTACCGCTCCTTGAGGGTTGGGGCGCGGAATCCCATGCCGTAGCCAAAGCGCAGGGTGAGATTGTCGAGAATTTTGTAGCGGGCTGTCAGTTTGGGGGTCAGGTGTGAGTTCCGATGGTCTGAGAAATAGTCGTAGCGCAGGGCACCAACCAACTCCCAGCGAGTGGAAACGTTCCAGTCCATCTGAGCGAAAGCGTCGAAGGCATCCTGTTGGCAGTTTTTTCCCGCCAGGTTCTTGTTGAAAAGATAGTCGTGCAGGTAGTCGGCCCCGACGGTCAGCGTACCCACGCCGCTGAAGCCGTGGTTATAGACCGCACGGACACTGTTTTGCACATTGCTGTAATCGCGGATGTCGAGCCGTGCAATCTCTTGAAAATCCGATTTGTCATACTGGTCGAAGGCGTAGGCAATGTCCAGGTGGTCATTGCTGCCCATCTGCCATAGGCCCCGCAGTCCTGCCGAGAAGTCGCGGTAACGTTCCGGGTTGTCCGCTGTGCGTGAAAGCGTCCGGTAGAAGTAGCCCGCACGGCCCACGATTTTCATGCCGTCCATGGGGCGGAAAGTCACTTTGTCCTTCACATGGTAAGTCTTGTCGCCATAGACCATGCCATAGACCAACGCCTGCGGATTGGGGGCATTCTTCACACTGTAGTTGTCCGTGCCGTTATAGTTGAAGTTGAGTGTGTTGGCCACTCGTTCGCTGTTCACCGTCCAGTTGCCGCCGTAGCGTTGCTCGTTGTGGCGGGCCAGTCGGGCATTCAGGTTGAGTGCCCAAGGCTTACCGCCGTCCTTGGTGATGATGTTGACGACACCACCGCCGGCGTTGCTGCCATACAGGGCACTGGCGGCCCCCTTCACAATCTCAATCCTTTGCACGTTTGCCATGTTCAGACGGGTGAAGTCCACGTCGTCCAGCGTTTCGCCTGCCAGCCTTTCGCCGTCAATCAGGAAGAGGATGCTCTGTCCGCCAAATCCGCAGAAATTCATGTGCCGCTGTTGGTTCATGGCATACGAAAACTCCACCCCCGGCATTTCCTGTTGCAGGAGGTCCTGCACGTCGGTGGCATCTGTCCGCTCAATGTCCTTCAGGGTGATGAGCCTTGTCTGTATGGGCACGTCCTTCAGCAACTTCGGTGTACGGGTAGCCGTGACGACAACGTCGTTCAGATTGAAAACGCTGTCCGCCCTTTGGGCTACTATCGCCGTACAGAGTGTACACAGAAGACTGAGGACACAGAGTCTTTTTTCACTTTTCACTTTTCCTTTTTCCCTTCTAAAGTGGGTACTTGTAATTGATGGTCAGGCAGCACTTCTTGCCGGCGCTGTTTAGGTAATTCTCCAGTTGCAGGGCTGCGTAGGTGCCGTCGTTCAGTCGAAGGATGAACACGTGGTTGTTGAGTGTGAACTGGGGAGGCATGGGAGGAATGCTTACGAGGAGCCACTGCGAGAGCACGGGATTGATCTTGATGCCTTGGTTCCCGATGAGGCCGGAGAGCATCTGGCCTTGAACCACCCAGACATCTTTCTCGCTCCACTGGTCTTCTATGAATGTGCAGTCGGTGAAGGCATCTTTTCCTCCCGGCAAGTCGGCAATGCTGGTGTAGCCCGTCTCATAGACCGATGCGCCATTGGTGCGGACGTTGTTGCGGTGGACGGCAATGCTCCATCGTTCGGGCATTGGCTGCTCGATGGTGGGGTAGAAGTCACGCCGTTCATTGACCGAGATGCCCGCCCCGAACACGTCGTACCAATAGGTGTAGATGCCGGTCGGCGTATCGCTTGCCTCCGTGCGTTCCATCGGGATGTCGTACTCCTTCCATCGGTAAGTATAGACAGCTGTGCTATCCTTCTCTTTCAGGGCGTTGACACTGTCTCGCAACTCTTGGATGTCCAGGTAGTACCACTTCTCCCAGTCCGAGGCATCCACATACAGACGACCCGCTGCCGCAGCGGCCATCTCCTGTTCCTGTTCCGTCAGTTTGTCGTTGTCGTAGAGGCCGCTGAATAAACCTTCGCAGGCTGTGAGTAGCAAGGTGACTACCACACAGCCTGTCAGGAAGTGTATTTTTTTGAAACTCATTCGTCCCGTTCTTCTCCTATCGTAAGTTTGCCTGTTTCACGCCCTCCATGATTGCCGTAATGCCAAAGGGCATGGCACCGGGCTGGAACGTGTGGCTCACGTTGATGCCCGTCTCGGTCGGTGTGATGGTGATGCTACCGCCGTATCGCTCAAACGTATAGTCACTGTTCATTGTGGTCTGCCCGTTGTTTACGGCGGTGAGGTGCATGGCCAGACCGTCGTTCGTGTAGTCCCGGAAGAAGGCGCCCCGCTCTGCGTCGTAGGCAATGTTGCTGATGGTGTAGCTGCCCAGCGTCAAGTCACCCATGACGGTGCCCGTCAGCGGGTATTCGGGCAGGACGATGTTGATGCTGCCGTCCTTGTTGGCGGTGATTTTATAGGTGATCTCTGCCGTGTAGGGGCCGAATTGTCCGCCCACCACGACGTTGTTCGTGCCTTTGTGGTTACCCTCGATGAGGTAGGCCACGGGGGGCTGTCCCACATGGAAGGTGATGACGGTGCCACTCATCACGTTGGGCATGGTAATTACCGGGGTGGTCATGGGGCCACTGAGGGTGGCGCTGTACGTGCTCACGTTTCCGCGATAGGCCATCGTGTTGATGCCCTCGCCGGCCAGTTCCCGTCCTACGCTGACGTTGCCAAACACGGCGTCGCCCCACTGCGGGTCGCTGAATGTAACGATGTATTCACCCTTTGAAGTCTTATAGACAGCCAGTTTGGCCTGATTGCCATAGTATTGGTCTTGGAAGTATTGTGAACTGACCGTCAGGTAGCCGTCGAAGGAATGGAACAAGGTGGTATCTACTTTTTCTTCCTCCGTGTCGAAAGATATTTCCTTGATGTCGGCCAGCTTATAGGTTACGACGGTGTCGCCCAAGTCGATTTTCAGCACCTCCGTCTGTGCGGCGGCGTTCAAAGCACCCATCGTGACGATGAGTGAGAGTAAAATTTTTTTCATGTCGTGTGTTTATTTCTTGAGAACTTTAATGGTTTGTTGTTTCATTTTCACTACGTAAGTGCCTTGTGGCTGATCGTTCAGCGACACGGTGCCGATCCCCTGTTTCACCAGTTTTCCTGCTCCGTTATACACCTCGATGGGCGCTCCGGCAACCTGGATCGTGTTGTCCTGGTATTGGAAGGCAGTGGCACCCTCCGCCAGTTCGTCAATGCTTGCGAGGGTGTTCTTATCCACAAACGTGAAATTCTCCACTTCTGCCCGCTGATATTCCGTGGTTGCGTTGTTTGCCTTGACCTGCATGGTGGTTTCGCCAAACGTGATGGTGGGCTTCTCGCTCAGTATGTAATAGGCTGTCTCACCGTTTGTCAGCAGGATGCGCAGCGCACTTCCCTCTGCCCATACAGTCATGGAACCCAGCAGTATGAGCAAGGATAAAAGAGTCTTCTTCATTTCATTTTCAATTTAAAAAGCGGTGCAAAGGTACGCACTTTCTCGCTAATCTGCAATACTCTATATTAAGTAAAATGAAAATTTCCTCTTTGTGGAAGAGATTTTTCCCCTTTTTATTTTTAAATTTTAATTTTTAATTGTTCCCTTTTTCCTTTAAATCCCGTACCTTTGCATCGTTTAATGCACTCAATGTTTATGGAACTTAAAGATTTATACGAGATTTTTCTTGCCCACCCGCAAGTGACCACCGACAGTCGCGACGTGCCTGCCGGTTCCCTCTTCTTTGCCCTTCGCGGCGAGACCTTCGACGGCAACCAGTATGCCAAGGCATCGCTTGAAAAGGGGGCGGCTTACGCCGTGGTTGACGACCCTGCCCTGGAGGGAACGCTCCACGTCATTGTCGTCCCCAATGTGTTGGAAACCTTGCAGCAACTGGCTCATTATCATCGATGTCAACTGGGCACCACCATCGTGGGCATCACTGGCACAAACGGTAAGACGACCACCAAGGAACTCATCGCCGCCGTCCTCAAGAAGAAGTACCGGGTACATTACACTCAGGGCAACTTCAACAACCATATCGGCGTACCGAAAACCCTGCTGCAACTCACTGCCGACCACGACATTGCCGTCATCGAAATGGGTGCCAACCATCCGGGCGAAATCAAGACCCTTGTAGGCATCGTCCATCCCGACTATGGCATCATCACGAATGTGGGCAAGGCCCATCTCGAAGGCTTCGGCTCTTTTGAGGGCGTCATCCGTACCAAAGGAGAGCTCTACGATTTCCTGCGCGACGATTGTGGCACGGTCTTCATCAACAACGACAATCCCTACCTGAAAGACATCGCCCACGACCTCCCACTCGTGCGATACGGACAGCAGCCCGCTCCTGACCTCCTGGTGCAGGGTACGTTCGTGGCCTGCAATCCCTTCCTGAAATTCAAGTGGCAGCAGCAGTCTTCCCTTCCCGATTCCCCATCCGAGGTGCAAACTCACCTGATAGGCAGTTACAACCTCGACAACCTCTTGGCCGCTGCCTGCATCGGCACTTTCTTTGCTGTCCCAGCCAACGACATCAGCGCCGCCCTGAGTGAATACACACCCAGCAACAACCGCTCGCAGCTCACCGTCACCGCCGACAACCAACTCGTCGTCGATGCCTACAACGCCAACCCCACCAGCATGGCTGCTGCCCTGGAAAACTTCCGCCTCATGGAGGTGGAACACAAGATGGCCATCCTGGGCGACATGAAGGAACTGGGTGAAGTCAGTCAGACCGAGCATAAAAAGGTAGTCGAAACACTTCTTTCCTCCGATTTCACCCAAGTCTGGCTCGTTGGCGAGGAGTTTCGGAAAGCGCTCGCACAATTCCCCGCTCCCGCCAACATCCTTACGTTCAACAATGTGGAAGAGGTGAAAGATTACCTTCCTGCCCACAAACCCACCGGCCAAACCATCCTTATCAAGGGCTCGAACAGCACAAAACTGGTACAGCTCGTCCCCTGCCTCTAAAGCCTGCACCAACATTTCATTTGGGGGCATGAAAATCTGTTCGTAAAAGAGTCTTTTGCGTAAATGTGTGAAAATGAGCCATATTTCTCCTTGTCTCCGTTTCTCGCAGGACGCAGAATTTTTGTTGCGATGACGCAGAACTCTATTCGTCAGTAGAGTTCTGCGTCAAATCGAATAGAGTACTGCGTCGTCTCCGATAGAGTTCTGCGTGAAAAAAGGATTACGTATGCCTGAGAAAATAGAGACCTCAAAGGGGGAGAGGGACGCTGTCAAGACGGACACCCCCTTTGGGAGATCGGGGGCGAAATCCACGTCATCTTTGTTTAAAAAAATTGGTGGCATTTTTGCGGATAATCATTAAGATTTTCATAACTTTGTAACCCATGAAAAACATCCTCAAGAAGAACAATATGGCAAAGAAGATATTAAAAGAGAAATCAATAGAAGAAACGCTGTGGGAATCGGCAAACAAGCTGCGTGGAATTTTCAGAATTCATAAATGTATCTTTATTTAGTTGTTAATATCCTCTTTTCAGCACTCTCTTCCATGAATGCCATTATCCGTTTATTGCCAGAGATAGTGGAAGATGCTACCCCGATTTTCACTGCAAAGTTATGCGC
>CAJONZ010000011.1 GCA_905236065.1 uncultured Bacteroidaceae bacterium
GGGGGGGGGGGGGGGGGGTAAAACAGCTCCGCTCACCGCCCCATGCAGGGCCGTGTCGGCATCGGCCGGGATTTCCTTCTCGTTGATGAGCAGACGGAAGCCATTGCCCTCGTAGAACGGGCGCTTGGCAGTGATGGCATCGACGGTGATGAAACGGCAGGCTCCGATGGAGGCGCGACGCAAAAGCATTTCGCGGATGGAACGGATGAGCATGGAGCCGATGTGCTCGCCCTGATGTCCCTGGGCAACAGCCAGACGGCCAATCTTGACGGCAGGATAGCTGTTGAAATGCTTCTCGTGGGGGAACTCATGACGCAGCTTGCGCCAGATGTTCTTGGGAACGGTTGTGTTCGACACCTTGTCATTCAACAGGCTGAAATAGGCGATGGTCTCGTTGTCATCCTCCAAAACAAAAGTGTTGGCGATGAATTCGTCGTAGAAATAACGGGCATCGTCAACAAGAAAGCTGTTCAGTGTAGCGTCACCACAGTCGGAAGGCTTCACGGCCTCCATGTCTTCTATTCGCAGGAATCGTCTCATCACTTAGGGCATGGGGAATGTGGCTATGCTGCGCAGATATTCGTAGTCGTCAGTCTGGGCCTGACGCTCTGCTGCCGACACGCTGACGGGATTCTCTATCTCCATCTCAAAGCGCACGGCATCGTCGCCGAAGAGTATCGGCGTTTCCTTGAAGGGGTACGGTTTTGCTGTAGCTGCCATGATTGTATCGTGTTTATTGTTATCGGCTGCAAAAGTACACATTTTTTTTCTAAACAAGCTGCAATCGCACGAAAAAAGTTTCAATGTTTAATGGAATGCGGACGAAGATGCACCGTATTGTCTCAAGTATCTTCATCGCCCGCCAAGCGGCAACCGATAAAAAAGATGGAGGTACCCTAACTTCACAGTCGGGGCACCTCGGTTTTTACAACTTAAAATGATATAATGAGCGTTTTCTCTAAAACGGGACTATATTTCATAGAAACCTTGTTAGTCTCCCTAATGCATCATGGCCGCAGAAAGGTCACGCACAGATTGAGCCGCACGATCGTTCGTTATACGCAGTAAGGCCAACGCAGCCCCATTGATATGTTTGAAACAATCGGTCAACTGAAGACGCAACGAGGGGGGCATTGTTCTGAGCTCGTAGCGGAAATGGGAAAGATGGCTTGTTATAGCCAACAATTCGTTGCTCGGTAAAAAAGTCTTTTGGTTTGCGTTGAAAATCGTATCATCTACCAACGAGATGATTTTGAGAACTTTTTCCTTTTTGCCTTTATCAATAGACAAATCCGCAAAAGGCAACAAACTTTCTTTCAGCTGATTCATCAAGGCTACATATTGTGTATAGGTCGAATCGTAAATATCCATCCTTTTTTCATCTTTTTTAAGTAGTTCAACAAAACACTGATTTACAAAGGCATATTTCCATGCTTCTTGGGCGGGTTGCTTTGGTTTTTGTTACGTGACATTTCCAAAGCCTGAATCAGTCGGATGCGCGTGTCGCAAGGCGAAATGATTTCATCGATATAGCCCAATCGGGCGGCTGGCATCGGATTGGCAAATTTCTCCCTGTACTCGGCAATACGTTCTGCCCGTTCCTCGGGAGTTGCTTTTCGGTAGAGGATGTTACATGCGCCCTCAGCACCCATCACGGCAATCTCAGCAGTGGGGTAAGCAAGATTCACGTCTGCACCAATCTGTTTGGAGTTCATGACGATATATGCACCACCGTATGCCTTTCGAGTAATCAATGTCACCTTGGGGACGGTAGCCTCGGCAAAGGCATAGACGATTTTAGCACCATGACGGATAATGCCGCAGTGTTCCTGTTGCACACCTGGCAGAAAACCCGGCACATCCTCAACTGCCACCAACGGAATGTTGAAACAGTCGCAGAAACGGATGAAGCGGGCTGCCTTGTCGCTGGCATCTATATCCAGCGCACCAGCAAGAAAGTTGGGCTGGTTGGCCACAAAGCCCACGGTGCGTCCAGCCAGGCGACCGAAGCCCACGACAACGTTACGGGCATAGTCAGGCTGCACCTCAAAGAAATACTGCTGGTCACAGACGGGTTCAATCACATTGCGGATGTCATAGGGCACATTTGGGTCTGCGGGTACGACATTATCCAGCTCATGGCAGACACGGGTGACTTCATCGGTCACGGGATGCACAGGGGCATCCTCCATGTTGTTGGAGGGTAGGAAGCCTATCAGTTCGCGGATTGTCATCAATGTCTCC
Source organism: uncultured Bacteroidaceae bacterium (assembly GCA_905236065.1). Classification (GTDB taxonomy): domain Bacteria; phylum Bacteroidota; class Bacteroidia; order Bacteroidales; family Bacteroidaceae; genus Minthosoma. Next base: position 2,245 of record CAJONZ010000011.1, read on the forward strand.
TCGTCATCGTTGCAAACAAAATGACACACGCCCGATGTGCCGCCATGCGTCTGTGCGCCACCAAGTGTCTCTTTGTCAACAGCCTCGTTCGTCACTGCCTTCACCACGTCGGGGCCTGTCACGAACATCTGACTTTGGTCTTTCACCATCAAGATGAAATCAGTCAGGGCTGGCGAATAGCACGAACCGCCCGCACAAGGCCCCATGATGGCGGAAATTTGTGGAATCACCCCACTGGCCATCACGTTGCGACGGAAGATATAGGCAAAGCCCGTCAAGCTTTCCACTCCCTCTTGTATGCGTGCGCCGCCAGAGTCGTTCAGTCCGATAATCGGTGCCCCGTTTTTCAATGCAAGGTCTTGCACTTTCGCAATCTTCTGTGCATTAGCGGCTGAGAGTGAACCACCCAACACGCTGAAATCAAACGCATAGACAAATACGATGCGCCCGTCAATCTTTCCATAGCCGGAAATGACACCGTCACCCTCCACACGCTTCTGCTCCATGCCGAAGTCCGTGCAGCGATGCACCACATGTTTGTCCATCTCCACAAAGGTGCCAGCATCCAACAAGGTTTCCACACGCTGGCGAGCCGATAATTTATGTTTTTGATCCATCTTTTCCTCTTTTAACTTTTTACTTTCAATTTTATCAGCGGCTGTTCCACCCTGACGCTATCACCCTCATTCACCAATATTTCCACTACTTCACAATCAGCACTGACCTTGTAGTTCGATTGCATTTTCATGGCTTCCATCGTCAACAGGGTGTCGCCGGCATTCAACTGGTCGCCCACCTTACAATAGATTTTCACGATTTTGCACGGCATCGGTGCGACAACCCTGTCGTCTTGTTTCTGGTTCGCCGACGAGCCTTTGCGCATACGCATATACTTGGCGGCAGAATCCAAAAGGTCAATCTGATAGGTTGAATAATTCAGGTTGACACGATAGTGCTTCCCAGCGTTCGACTTAATCAGTTCAGCATTATATGAGTTTCCGTCATAGATGAGTGAGCACGTGCCGTTTTGCAACACAGCCACATCTACATTGTATATCTTCCCATCAATATCGACGCACACGCTGTTGCCGTCTTTCGACAAAAGCGTAACTTCCTGTATTTTATTTCCTACTTGTATCTCCATAGCCTAACTTATACTCTGAGCACCCCTTTCTGCAAGCCGAACGCCCGCCAACGGCTGATGGCGGAACTCTCGGCGGTCGCTCCCACAGGTTTGTTCTCTTCCAGATTCATCAAATAGTCGATGTACGCCGCTATGACAGCCATGGGCTCCGAATCGTTCTTGAATCCCGGACGCGGGCGCAGGCGATCTTGGTTTCTCTCTATAAAATAAGTATTGTAGTTTCCCAGCTTAAAATCCGGAACATCGATAATGCGTCGCAAATACCGTATGTTTGTCGTCAGCCCCGTTATCTTGTACTCATAGAGCACACGACGCATACGCTCAATCGCAAACTCACGGGTCGTTGCCCAGACAATCAGCTTGCCAATCATCGGGTCGTAATGAACGGGAATCTCATACCCCTCATAGACGTATGAATCGATGCGCGTCCCGATTCCGTGAGGCTCGGTCAGCTGTTGAATCACACCTGGAGAAGGCATGAAATTGTGCTCCGTGTCTTCCGCACAGATACGGCACTCAATGGCATGGCCCCGTTGGGTGATTTCCTCCTGTCGGTAACCCAGCGGCTGGCCGTCGGCAATGCGAAGTTGCTCCTTCACAAGGTCAAGACCCACCACTTCCTCCGTGATGGGATGCTCCACTTGCAAGCGGGTGTTCATCTCCAAAAAATAAAACTTCTGGTGTTTGTCCACCAGAAACTCAATGGTGCCTGCGCCTTCATACCCTACGGCTTTGGCAGCTGCCACTGCCTTGGCGCCCATTTCCATTCGCAGGTTGTAGTCAATGAATGGAGAGGGAGACTCTTCCACAATCTTCTGGTGGCGGCGTTGCACGGAACATTCACGGTCGAAAAGGTGAATCACATGTCCATATTGGTCTCCCAAAATCTGGAACTCAATATGATGAGGTTCCTCCACGAACTTTTCAATATACACCGTGTCGTCGCCAAAGCCTGCCATTGCCTCGCTTTTGGCCGCATTGTACATTTCCACTACGTCCTCAGCCCGCGTAATCAGTCTCATTCCTTTGCCGCCGCCGCCCATCGATGCCTTTAACATGACAGGGAAACCAATTTTACAGGCAACATCCAATGCTTCCTCTGCCGAGGTCAGCGGTTGTTCTGTTCCAAGCACCACAGGCACACCGGCCTCTATCATCTTGCGGCGAGCTGAAATCTTATCACCCATCACTTCCATTGTCTCCGGTTTCGGGCCAATAAAAATGAAGCCCTCAGCCCGGCAACGTCGGGCAAACTCGCTGTTCTCACTCAGAAATCCGTAACCCGGATGGATGGCATCCACCTTGTGCTTGTGGGCAGCCTCCAGAATGTGGTCAATGTTCAGATAGCTGTCCGCACTGGCGGCACCGCCAATACATTCTGCCTCGTTGGCGAAAAGTACATGACGAGAAGTACGGTCGGCTGTGCTATAAACGGCCACACTGCGTATGCCCATTTCATAGCAACTACGCATCACACGTATTGCAATCTCGCCACGATTAGCTACTAATACCTTTCTAATCATGCGATGATGTTATGTAGGTTTCCGTCGATGTCCGTAATCCCGCAGACACGCGTCACTTACTGGCAAATGGCAGGTCTTCTGACTTCATCCTTGACAGCGCCACCTTCCCGTCTTTCTCGTGTAAATAAAAGATGAACATCTCTTATCCCCTTTCAGACAGTGGTTCTATATGCGCTATCCTTTAAACAAGGACTCACAGCATCGGGTAATGTCGCAGATTCTCACTGCATTCCCATCTTAGCTCCATAGCCTTACAGCCTACATGGAGAACCAAATGCGCTGCAAAGATAGTGCAAAATCACCAAATAGGAAAACAAACACGCAAAAAACTTAGAAAAAAATAAAAAGGCTAAGGAGTCGGGGAGGAAAGGATACCCGGCATGACCTCGAAGAGGCCCATGGCAGTGTCAAAAAATCGTCCCGCAGAAAGCGCAGAAAGGGTAGAAAAGGCTTCGCATGGCGAAGCAACTCCTATGGCTCCTTGACTCCGTAGAAAAATTTTTCTTTGAAGAGGAATACGCTACGGCTTGTTTCGGGTCGCTGGGCGAGGCCTTGCCGCTACGGTTCGTCAGGTCGAACCAATAGGCGGGTGTACCACCAAAGGCTGGCTCGTACTTGAACTCGGCAGAATACACGATGTCGAAGTCTGTATGGAAGTAATACTCTCCGTCTCTAAACGCCACTTCGTATGGGGCGAGTCGGTTGAGGATGTTCAGTTCAAGTGCTTTCATGCTTGGTTAGCCAGATTCGTTTCCACGGCTTTCAGTTTCTCCATGCGGTATTTCCTATAAGCACGAATGGCTTTGGCAAAGCTACCGGGCTTGAACTCCGGCTCTCGGATGGGAGCAGGTTCGCAAGCCGTCATACTGTCATAGGAACCAATCTGATAGAAAGGATCGGCCTTGGCACGTTCTGCTTCCTGTTGCCAGTATTCCTCTTCGCGGGCAATGTGTTCACGCTTCTCTCGCTGATATGCAAGTTGTCGGCGCACAGACTCCCTGAAAGAACCAACAGGCTGCGTGAATTCCATCTTCTTTGCTTCCATAAATCTCGTCGTTTAGAGTTTCACAACTGCAAAGATACAACTATTTTCCGATTATCCCACTAAGGAGGAGGCTTTTTTTGTTCTAAGGTGTTTAGGAGGAATAGGAGAAATAGCTTCGCATGGCGCCGCCCTCCTTTGGTTCCTTGGCTCCGTAGCAAAATCGGTTCACAGAACTGATGATTCAACCCCGCTGAAGTGATTCAAAAATGACGCAGAACTGTACTGACGAATAGAGTACTGCGTGAAATCGAATAGAGTACTGCGTCATCTCCGATAGAGTTCAGCGTTGCATCTGGTTGAAAAAAAGGAAGAAAAACAGGGGGTATTTCGGGGTGAAAGAACATTTGTGGGCCAAAACCTGCCGTCGTTTCATTTATTTGTGCTAAATTTGCGACGAGGTTGCCGCTGGGAGAAAACTCAGGAACGGCAAGCTACCCACGAAACTTTTATCCGAAAATGCTATGATAAACCGTCTTTTAACTTTTCTCGACGCTTCACCCGTGAATTTCCTCGCCGTGAAGAACCTGACAGGGGAGCTGGAACAGGCCGGCTTCCGACGTGTTGACCCCCAGGAACCCATCGGCAACGTGACGGCGGGCGACAAGCTGTATGTCACCAAGAACGATTCATCGGTCTATGCCTTCCAGCTGGGCCGGAAACCGCTGGCCGAGACGGGCTTCCGCATGATTTGTGCCCATTGCGACTCGCCGACCTTCCGCATTAAGCCGAATGCGGAGATGCAGGGCGACGGGGGCATCGTGAAACTGAACACGGAGGTGTATGGAGGCCCCATCATGTCCACCTGGTTCGACCGCCCGCTGACGCTGGCAGGACGGGTGATTGTGCGGGGGGCGGACGAGATGAGTCCGCAGACACGCCTGCTGCACATCAAGCGTCCCTTGCTGCAAATCAGCAACCTGGCCATCCACTTCAACCGCGAAGTGAACGACGGCGTGAAACTCAGCAAGCAGACGGACATGCTGCCCATCCTCGGCATCATCAAGGACGAACTGGAAAGCGGAAACCTGCTGATGAACCTGATTTGCGAGGAGCTGAACAAGGAGGGAAGCGTGAAACGAGAGGACATCCTCGACTTTGACCTCTACCTGGCGGATGCCACGCCGGCCTGCACCTTCGGGGCACACAACGAGTTCATCAGTTCGGGACGGCTGGACGACTTGTCGATGTGCCACGCCGGACTGGTAGCCTTGCAGGATGCACCCGAAACAGACTACACCAAAGTGTTGGCCATCTTCGACAACGAGGAGACGGGGTCGCAGACCAAGCAAGGAGCGGGCAGCCCCTTCTTGGCAACCATGCTGCAGCGCATCGCTTTGGCACAAGGGGGCACGGAGGAGGCTTTCTACCAGGCCGTGGAGCGGGCCTTCATGGTGTCGGCAGACAATGCCCATGCCTGGCATCCCAATTACAGTGCGAAGTACGACCCCACGAACCACCCCGTGCTGGGAGGAGGCCCGGTCATCAAGTTCAACGCCGCACAGAAGTATGCCAGCGACGCCGTGTCGGCAGCGGTGTTTGCGGAAGTGTGCCGCAAGGCGGGCGTCCCCTGTCAGCGGTTCGTCAACCACAGCGACGTGGCGGGCGGCAGTACGTTGGGCAACATCCTGGCCTCATCGATTCCGTTGCGGGGAGTCGATATGGGCAACGCCATCTTGGCCATGCACAGCTGTCGGGAAACGGGCAGCGTGGCTGACCATGCCTATTGCATCAAGGCTTTCACCCAATTCTTCAGTTAAGCGGGACGAAGGAGGCGGAAAAACAAAAGCGCTAACTCTCTTTTTACAGAAAGTTAGCGCTTTTAAAGGTGGTACCACCAGGATTCGAACCGGGGACACACGGATTTTCAGTCCGATGCTCTACCAACTGAGCTATGGCACCAAGTGTGTTTGCCTGCGGGGTTTCCCCTTTAGCGAGTGCAAAGGTACGACTATTTTTCGAACTGACAAACTTTTGGGGGACTTTTTTGCTTTGAGGCCATAAAAAAGTGACAAAACGCTATTGTTCTGCCACTTTTATGACGTAAAGCGGGTTGGTTTTTTCAGTTTTCAAACATGTAGAGGAACGTTGCGATGCCCTCAAGTGCGGGCTTCTTCTCATCCTCGATTTCCAATTTGAATTTGATTTCCACCTTGGCTGTGCCCCGGAGATTGGTGATGTTGTAGAGGCTGGCGGTCAGGCGCACACGCTTGCCCGCAATGACAGGCGTGCCAAACTTCATCTTGTCCATGCCGTAATTTACCAGCATCTTCAGGTTGTTTGCTGCAACCAGTTGCTGATAAAGATAGGGCAGGAGGGACAGTGTGAGGTAGCCGTGGGCAATCGTTGACTTGTAGGGGCTTTCCACTTTGGCACGTTCCGTGTCAACATGAATCCACTGATGGTCAAGTGTGGCATCAGCAAAGAGATTGATGCGTTCCTGGTTCACTTCAAGCCATTCCGACTTGCCGAGCTCCTTGCCAAGGTAGGTGGCAAATTCGTCGTATGAGTTTACTGTAATCTGTGCCATATTGATGCTGTGATTTGAATGTTTGGGTTCCGAGACGGAACGGAAAAAGGCAGTAAAAAGAGGACGTCCAAGAAGTTTGGACATCCCCTATGATGGAGCAACTGACTATTTCTCCTTCTTGCCTGTGAGCTTTTCCTTGATACGAGCCTTCTTACCCGTGAGGTTACGGAGATAGTAAAGCTTGGCACGACGTACCTTACCGATTTTGTTGACAACAATTGAATCGATGTTGGGTGAGTCGATGGGGAAAATACGCTCAACACCTACTGTGCCTGACATCTTGCGAACGGTGAAACGCTTCTTGCCACCTTCGCCACAGATTTTGATTACCACGCCACGGTACTGCTGGATACGCTCCTTAGAACCCTCGATAATCTTGTAAGCCACAGTAATGGTGTCACCCGCCTTGAATGCTGGGTACTCTTTCTTCTCAGCAGGAGCCATTGCCTCCTGAGCAACTTTAATTAAGTCGATAGCCATAAATATAATAAATGTTTATGTAAGTAATAACGAAGCATTCCCTGACTACTTGTTCAGACAGCGGCTTCGCAAAATCGGGCGCAAAGGTACAAAAAAAAGCGAAAAGCGGAAAACGAAACGTAAAAAAATCAAAGTAAAAAGCGAAAAATCTGAGCCATCGGGCAAAAAACGCCATTTCGGTACATATATATAATAAAAAGGTACACTTTTTCACTTGCAGGGAGACGGAAAATCGCTACCTTTGCACAAGTATCACTTAAAAAAACAAAGATATTATGGAAAAAACATGGCGTTGGTTTGGCAAGAAGGATAAAATTACCCTTCAGATGCTGCGTCAGATTGGCGTGGAGGGCATCGTGACCGCCCTGCACGACATCAAGAATGGTGAGATTTGGACCGTAGAGGCCATCATGGACATGAAGAACTACATCGAGGCGGCGGGTCTGCGCTGGTCGGTGGTAGAGAGTCTGCCCGTTTGCGAGGCAATCAAATATGGTGGGCCAGAACGCGACCAGCTGATTGAGAACTACAAAGTGAGCCTGGCCAACCTGGGCAAGTGTGGCATCCACACGATTTGCTACAATTTCATGCCGGTGCTCGACTGGGCCCGCACGGAGCTTGACCACAAGTGGGAGGACGGTTCGACGAGTCTCTACTTCAACAAGGTGAAGTTCGTCTATTTCGACAAGTACATCCTGAAGCGTGAGGGCTGTGAGGCCGACTACACCGACGAGGAACTGGCTGCGGCGGCAGAGATGGCCAAGACCATGACGCCGGCAGACGACGACGCGCTGGTCGATACGATTATCGTGAAGACTCAGGGATTTGTCAACGGAAACATCACAGAGGAAGACAAGCAGCCCGTAGCCCTGTTCCGCAAGTTGCTGAAACTGTATGACGGCATCGATGCCGAGAAGTTGCGGGCCAACTGGAAGTATTTCCTGGAACAAATCATGCCGACCTGCGATGAATATAACATGAACATGTGTGTACACCCGGACGACCCGCCCATGCAGTTGTTGGGCCTGCCGCGTGTGGTCACCTGTGATGCAGACATCGAGTGGTTCCTCAATGCAGTGCCCAATCCGCACAACGGCCTGACGTTCTGCTGTGGCTCGCTCTCTGCCGGCGCACAGAACGACGTGCCCGCCCTGGCCCGGAAGTATGCCAAGCGCACCCATTTCGTTCACCTGCGTTCGACGAACGTGTTTGAAAATGGCGATTTCATCGAGGCAGACCACCTGGGCGGACGTGCAAACCTCATCGAGGTGGTGAAGATTTTCCAGGAGCAGAACCCCGACCTGCCGATGCGCGTGGACCACGGTCGCTGCACCTTGGGCGATGAGGACAAGGGCTACAATGCCGGCTACTCTTTCCATGGCCGCATGATGGGCCTCTTGCAGATGGATGGCGTCATGGCCGCAGTGAAATACTACCAAAACAATCCCAAATAAACCAACAAAAAAATGACAAATCTTAAAGGTAAAATAGCCGTGGTCACTGGTGGAACTGGTGTACTCGGCAGCAACGTGAGCCAGGGACTGCTGGAGGCAGAGGCAACCGTCATCGTGGTGGGCAGCCGACAGGAAACAGTAGATAAGGCTTTGGCAAAACTTACACCCGTGGCAGAGGCCAACGGAACGACCGTAACCGGTTTTGCATGCAACATGCTTGACCACGATGCCATTACGGAACTGACCGACAAGGTGAAGAACCAATTCAAGCGCGTGGATATTCTCGTCAACGCGGCTGGCGGAAACGTGGGCGGTGCAAACATCATGGACGACATGAACGTGTATGAGTGCGACATGGAGGCCCTGAAGAAGGTGGTCGATCTGAACCTCTGGGGCACGGTCTATCCCTGCCTGTCGTTCGGCAAAATCATGGCCGAGCAGAAGAGTGGCAGCATCATCAACGTGAGCAGCATGGCAGCCTACGACGCCCTGAGCCGCGTGATGGGCTACAGCATTGCCAAGGAAGGCGTGAACGCCCTGACGAAGTGGCTCGCACAAGACTTTGCCCGCAAATATGGCGACAAAATCCGTGTCAACGCCATCGCTCCAGGCTTTTTCATCGGTGAGCAAAACCGCAAGGCGTTACTGAACGACGACGGAAGCCTGACGGAGCGCAGCCACAAGGTGCTGAACAAGACTCCGATGGGACGTTTCGGCGACATCAGCGAACTGAACGGCATCGTGCGTTTCCTGGCCAGCGACGAGGCGAGCTTCGTGACGGGCACCATCATCCCCGTCGATGGAGGTTTCAGCAGCTTCAGCGGCGTATAAACGAACAAGGTTTTAAGAAAAATGAAGAAAAAGGTGGAATGTTGCAAGAGGCATTTCACTTTTTTTTACATTTTGTTTGGTGTATATTCCTTTTTTATTTACCTTTGCCCTCGAATTAAAAACCCTTAAAACAGTTTTTTGTTATGAAAAAGAACATGATTGCCATGATGGCTTTTGCCATTGCGTTTATAGCCGCAGTGCCCGCACAGGCACAGTTCAAGTTTGGTGTACGCGCCGGTCTGAATATTTCAAAAATGAGTTTCAAGTCTGACGTTCTCAGCACTGACAACCGCACCGGTTTCTTCGCTGGTGTTTCCGGCGAATTCACCTTGCCCATCATTCCACTGGGATTTGAAGCTTCGGTGCTCTACGACCGCCGCACCGTGCTTGACTTCAATGATGATGCCACGGGCACAAAAAACAAAGCGCTTGAGTACATTGCCATCCCTATCAACATTAAGTATTCTGTCGGCCTGGGTTCTGTTGCCAACGTATATGCAGCCACAGGTCCACAGTTCTCCTTCAACATCGGCGGAAAGAAACTCTGGGACAACCCATTCTATTCATACGATTTGAAGAAATCTGAGTTCTACTGGAATGTGGGTGCAGGCGTTCGTCTTTTCAACCATTTGCAGATTGGCTACACTTACAACATTGCCTTGGGCAACACTGCGGAACTCAGCCCAAAGGCTGTCATGGATGTCGTAGCCGATGAAACAAAGAAACTCATTGGTGGAAACGGTAAGACCAACAGCCACCAGATTGCACTTACTTACTGGTTCTAAAAACAAACTAACGGGTAGGACTTTCTGAATGTACCATTACGCCGACATCGTTCTCCCCGTACCTTTCGACAGCTTCACATATTCCATTCCTGCGGCCTTGCAGGAGAAGGTTATGCGAGGCTGTCGCGTTGTTGTGCCCTTTGGGAAATCAAAAATCTACACGGGCATCGTCGTCCGTACCCACAATAATGCCCCCACGGGCGTTGAGGTGAAGGCCATCATGGAGGTGCTTGACGAGCGACCCGTGGTCAACGAGATGCAATTCAGGTTCTGGCAGTGGATTTCCCAATATTACATCTGTCCGTTGGGCGATGTCTATAAAGCGGCCATGCCCGGCGGAATGAAACCACACGACGGCAAGGCGCTGAAGGAGGCACAGCACCGACGCCCATCTGCCGACGCCCTGTCTGTGGCTGGGAACAGCCAGCCCCTCCATGCACTGAACAAAGCGCAGGGAGAGGCTTTGGCCGAAATCGAGGCATCGTTCCACGAAAAAGACATTACCCTGCTCCACGGGGTCACGTCAAGTGGCAAGACCGAAATCTATATACACATTATTAATAAACATATAGAAGCGGGCAAGCAGGTGCTCTACCTTTTGCCTGAAATCGCACTGACCACACAAATCACCGAACGGCTGCAACAAGTGTTTGGCGAACGAATGGGCGTCTATCACTCCAAATTCACCGAAGCCCAACGACTGAACGTCTATAAAAGACAGTGTTCCGACCATCCCTTCCAAGTCATCCTCGGTGTGCGCTCCAGTATTTTCCTGCCTTTTCAAGAGTTGGGGTTGATTATTATTGACGAGGAGCATGACACCAGCTACAAGCAACAAGAACCCGCCCCTCGCTACCACGCCCGCAACGCCGCCATGATGCTGGCCAGGCTGTTCGGCGCGAAAACCCTGCTGGGCACAGCCACGCCGGCTTTTGAGACTTACCACTTGGCCCGAAAGGGTCGCTACGGCTATGTAAAGCTGACGGAACGCTACCTCGGCCTGCAACTGCCAGAGATAAAAATTATTGACATCAAGGAAGAACGACGCAAGAAACGGATGCACGGGGCGTTTTCCTTCCCGCTCATCGAAGCCATCCGAGGCGCCTTGTCGCGCCATGAGCAAATCATCCTGTTCCAAAACCGCAGAGGATTCTCCCATTTCATCGAATGCAAGCAGTGCGGATGGGTGCCGCGTTGCCCGCACTGCGACGTGAGCCTGACCTACCACAAGAAAACAGGCATGTTGACCTGCCACTACTGCGGCTATACGGTCCACCTGCCGGAGAAATGTCCGAACTGCGAGGAGGTAAACTTCGCGGACGTCGGCCTGGGCACCGAGAAAGTGGAAGGACAGATACAGGAACTTTTCCCCGAGGCCATCACCCTGCGCATGGATTTGGACACGGCCAAAACCCGCAATCAATACGAGCGCATCATCCACGACTTCGCCACTCACCAGGCAGACATCCTGATAGGTACGCAAATGGTCACCAAGGGACTCGACTTCGACCACGTCAGCGTCGTCGGCATCCTCGATGCCAATACGATGCTCAACCTGCCCGACTTCAGAAGCCACGAGCGCACCTTCCACATTCTGTCGCAAGTGGCAGGACGGGCAGGACGGAAAAAAGAGGCCGGTGTCGTCATCCTGCAAACCCGAAGCGCTGACAGCGAGATTATCAACCAGATAGCCGCCAACGACTATTGGGGCATGTTCTATCAGGAAATGACCGAACGACGCGATTTCCACTACCCTCCTTTCGTCCGCCTCATCTACGTCTATCTGCGCCACCGCGACAACCAATTGCTGGACCATTTGGCACAAGAGACAGCCACAAGGCTGCGCAATGTGTTTGGCGAGCGCGTACTGGGCCCCGACTGCCCCCCCATCAGCCGCATCCAGTCGCTCCACATCCGCAAGATTGTGCTCAAGATGGAGCCCACCCTGCCCACGGAGCAGGTACGAAAGAATCTCATTGCCATTCAACAGGAAACCCTATCCAACCCCATCGCCAAGAACCTGAACATTTACTACGACGTGGATCCCATGTAACCTTCATCCCTCATTTCATGGTGGCAACAAATTTTTCATTTTTTTCAAGAAGGCGACTAAACCTTTTTGAACGGGCGGGGTCTTACCCATGTAAACCCTAATAAAACACAATGATTATGAAAACAAAAATGATGATTGCAGCATTGGTAATGCTGTTTGCTACAACAACCATGATGAATGCACAGAACAACGAACGTGCAAGACAGAGAATGAACACGACGGAGATGTTTACCCGAATGGCAGAGAGACTGGCCGGCCAGATGAAACTAAGCGAGGAGAAGGCAAACGCTTTCAAGGTGCTCTACTTAGACTACCAGACGGCCCGACAGAATGCGGCCAACCCACGAGGAGAGGGCAACGAGCGGGAACAAGTGGACGTGACGAAACTGACGGACGAGGAGGCTGCAGAACGCATTCAGAAGCACTTTCAGGTACAAGAGGCACAACTGGCCGTTGACAAAGAATACTACGCAAAATTCACGGAAATCATCACACCGGCACAGGCCGCACAGGTTTTCCTGATGAGAGGCATGGGCGGTGGACGTCAAGGCGGTAACAACCGTGGACGCATGGGCGGCGGACGTCAAGGCGGTTTCGGTGGCGGCGGATTTGGCGGCGGTGGTTTCGGCGGTGGCAACAACGACTTCTAACCCTGCACAATGACACAAAGCTCCCCGCTGCGACAGCACGGATGACCACAACACAAACACAATCTTTTTTCAACACACAAACGTAATATACCTACTAATATCTTAACAACCTGATGTGAAAACGGGCGTTCTACCGATAAGAACGCCTGTTTTTTTGCTTCGGACACAATAAATTGCTAATTTTGCAGTTTAAAAACGTGTATGCGACGGAAATTATGGATCGTACTACTTCTCTTTGCCACATTTTTCAACACGGCAAAGGGGCAGTGGGATGTGCAGTTCTCAGACTACACAGCCCTAAAGTCGTTCTATAACCCTGCCGTCTCGGGTACTGACGGACTGCTGAACGTGGCGGCCACCTATTCGCTACAGATGCTCGGATACCAGGGAGCACCCGCCACGATGTATGTCGGTGCCGACTGTCCGATTTATTTCTTGAATCCACGTCACGGAGCAGGCCTCAGCTTCATGAACGACCGAATCGGCATGTTTTCAACGACGAAAATTGGCGTACAATATGCCCACAACATCAAAATGGGCAAGAAGGCCCGACTGGCCATCGGCATCCAAGGGGCACTGCTGACCGAAAGCATCGACCCGTCAGACGTGAATCTGCTGGACGAGAACGACCCGGCCTTCCCGTCCTCAAAGGTCAACGGCAGTCACTTTGACATGGGCGCCGGCATCTACTATTACCACCCCAAATACTTCATCGGATTCTCAGGGCAGCACCTGTTGGCTCCGACCCTCATGCTGGGCGAAAAGAACGAAGTGAGCATCGAACGGGTGTATTATTTGATGGGCGGATGCAATATTAAGATAAAAAATACGTTATTTTCTTTAACGCCTTCTTTTCTTGTGCAGACCGACCTGCAATCGTGGCGAGAAGACATCCAGTGCAAAATCTTCATGGATTACGACGGAAAAAGACTCTATGCCGGCGTGGGGTATAGCCCAAACATCTCCACCACCTTCATGGTAGGCGGAACGTTCCACGGCATCACAGCTGGCTACTCCTATCAGCTCTACACCTCCGGCATCGGTTCCATCAATGGCTCGCACGAGATTGTCGTCAGCTATCAGACCGACCTCGACCTGTTCAAGAAAGGGCGTAACAAGCATAAAAGCGTGCGTTGGTTGTAACACGCAGAAAAGCATCCACAGCGAAGAAAAACAAAAACATATATGAAGAAACTGATATTTTTTATACTGTCGGCTGTCTTGGTACTGAGCCTCAGTTCCTGCTTTTCGTTTAAGAAAGGCAGTGCAGCCACAGGCGGCGAAGTGACAGGTATAAGCACATCAGCCGTTTCCGAACCGGCACCATACGGCATGGTGTTGGTGAAACGCGGTTCGTTGAAATTAGGAACAGAAAAGACGGACAGCCTGTGGGGCAAGCAGATGCCCACACGCGAAATCTCGGTGGATGCTTTCTGGATGGACGAAAAGGAAGTGACCAACGCGATGTACCGCCAGTTTGTCTATTGGGTGCGCGACTCCATTATCCGTGAACGCTTGGCCGACCCTGCATACGGCGGCGACGAATCGTTTAAGATAGAGGAGGATAAAAACGGCGACCCTGTACCTCCGCACCTGAACTGGAACAAGAACATTCCGTGGAAGAATCCCGACGAGGATCAGGAACGTGCCCTGATGAGCGTCTATACCACTCATCCCTTCTCGGGCGAGCGTATGCTGGATGTCAGTCAGTTGAACTACCGTTACGAGGTGTTCGACTACGCCATGGCCGCCAAGCGTAAATACCGCCTGAAGCCCGAAGAGCGCACATTGAATTGGGACACAGAGATAAATCCCAACGAGGAAGTCATGATTTCAAAAGACACCGCCTACATAGACGACGACGGCATCATCCACCGCGAGACGATTACCCGTCCGCTCTCGTCCATGTGGGACTTTGTCAACACCTACATTGTGAATATCTATCCAGACACGACCTGTTGGATCAACGATTTCCAGAATGCGGAGAACGAATCGTACATGCGTCTCTACTTCACGCACCCCAATTTCAACGAGTACCCTGTGGTCGGCGTAAACTGGGAGCAGGCCAACGCTTTCTGCAACTGGCGTACCGATTACCTGATGCGTGGCCTGGGTGCGGATGCGAAGTTCGTGCAGCGTTATCGGTTGCCGACTGAGGCCGAATGGGAGTTCGCAGCCCGTGGAAAAGACGGCAACGAACTGCCGTGGGAACAGGAAGGTGTGGCCAGCGACCAAGGTTGCTACTTTGCGAATTTCAAGCCCGACCGTGGAAACTACACGAAGGACGGAAACCTCATCACCTCACGCACAGGCATCTACAGCGCCAACTCAAATGGTCTTTACGACATGGCCGGAAACGTGGCGGAATGGACTTCCACCGTCTATACGGAGGCCGGCATCCTGTCGATGAGCGACATGAATCCGTCGCTTACCTATAATGTCGCAAGGTATAAGGACAACGCAGGCAATGACGTGAAAGACCCCTACGCTTTAGCTAAAAAGAGTGTGCGTGGCGGTTCGTGGAAAGACCCCGAAAGTTTCATCAAGTCGGCATGGCGCACCAGCGAATATCAGAATGTGGGCCGCTCATTCATCGGCTTCCGATGCGTCCGTACCCAGATTGGCAACCCAGGGAAAGCCGTGAAAGGTGTAAAAATCAAAAAGAAAGGGAGAAAATAAACACGTCCCTAACACACGGGACTCATGAGTTTTTCTCAAGCCCTGAGTCCTCCAAGAATAACGTTTCCGAAAATAAAATACGCATAAACAAACCATGGCAAAGAAATATAAACTTACAGGCATCCAAAAATGGATGGACAGCCAGAAGGGACAAACCTTCCTGAATTTCGCATACTCATGGGGTGCATCCATCGTGATTCTCGGTGCCCTCTTCAAATTGACCCACATCACAGGAGCAGACCTGATGCTCTTCATCGGTATGGGTACGGAAGTCGTCGTGTTCTTCTTGGCCGGTTTCGAGCACCAGTCGGCTATCGGCGAGGATGTTGACAACGCAGCAGAAGACGCACGTAATGCCATTTTCACCGACGAGACGGCAGAGGCTTTGGCCCGTGCAGCCGCCAACTCCAACAACGGAGGCCCCATCTATGTGGGCGGCGGAGTGCCAGCTGACGGCTCAGTCATCGTCGGCGGTGGCGGCGCTGGCATTTCGGAGCAGACGGCGGCAGCCCTGGCCAATGCGGCAGCTAACCTCGGCACGGCAGGCGGCGGCCCTGTAGAGCCGACACCCGTCACCATTGCCGGTGCATCAGAACCTACCCCTGTGACCATTGTCAATGCAGCCGAACTGGCCGAGAACATTTCCGCAGCGCCAGTATTCAACTCTGCACAATACTATGGCATGACGCCGGAAATGCAGGAGGCCACCAAGAATTATGTTTCTCAACTCAACGAACTTACCGAAACCCTTCAGTTGGTGGCAGAGCAGTCCAAGCGTCTTACCCGCGATTCCGAGGAGATGGAGACCATGAACCGCACACTCACTGGCATCAACCGTTTCTACGAAATGCAACTCCGCAGCGTAGGTACGCAGTCGGCTACCATCGACGAGGTGAACGAACAGACCAAACAACTTGCTAAACAGCTCCAGGAACTCAACGAGGTTTACTCCAAGATGGTTGAGGCACTCAAAATGAAGATTGGATAATGGCTCAGAAAAACAAAAAAATAACGCCACGTCAGAAGATGATCAATCTGATGTACGTCGTGCTCATGGCGATGCTGGCCATGAACGTGTCGTCGGATGTGCTCAAAGGCTTCGCACTCGTGGACGAAGGTCTGACCCGCTCGAAGGAGAACTCTGCAACCAGCAACGCCACCATCTATGCCGAATTGGAGGAAGCGATGAAGCAGAATCCGGCCAAGGTGCGTCAGTGGTACCAGAAGGGACAACAGGTCCGTTCCATGTGCGACTCCCTCTACAACCTTGCAGAGGAGCTGAAATGGCAAATCGTACGCGAGGCAGATGGAGAAGATGCTGACATCACCGACATTCAGAAGCGTGACAACCTGGAGGCCGCGACCCACGTCATGCTGGCACCTGGCACAGGACGAGGCGGGGAACTCAAAAACTCCATCGACACCTTCCGTGAAGGCATCCTCAAGATGGTGAACGACACCGTTCAGCGGAAAATCATCAAGGACAACCTCTCTACCACCGTGCCGTCAAAGGCCAGGAACCTGGGAAAGAACTGGCAGGAATACATGTTTGAGAACACGCCCGTCATCGCAGCGGTCACGTTGCTCACCAAACTCCAGACCGACGTGAAATATGCTGAGGGCGAAATCCTTCACCAGCTGATTTCCAACATCGACGTCAAGGACGTACGTGTCAACCAAATCAACGCCTTTGTCATCCCCAACGCCAAGACCGTCGTGCGTGGTGGAAAATTCTCAGCCGACATCGTCATGGCAGCCATCGACACCACGGCCCGCCCCGAAATCTACGTGGGCAACACCTTGCTGAAAAGTCAGGGCGGACACTACGAAACCGTGTGCGGCTCGACGGGTGAGTTCACGCTCAAGGGTTACATCATGATGAGAAACGGAAACGGTGAAATCATCCGCCGCGACTTCTCGCAGCCCTACACCGTCGTAGAGCCCTCGGCCACGGTCAGCGCCACCCTCATGAACATGCTCTATGCCGGCTACCAGAACCCCATCAGCGTCAGTGTTCCAGGCGTTTCCGTCAACAAAATCAACCTGACCATGACCAACGGCACGCTCACCAAGAAAGATGGCGGAAACTACGTGGCCGTGCCTTCCAAGGTGGGCGAGGATGTCACCTTCACCGTTACAGCCGAAAACGAGGGTCGCCAACAGGAGATGGGCAAGTTCACCTTCCACGTCCGCAAACTCCCCGACCCGACCGCTTACATCCAATATAACGATGCCAACGGCAATGCCACCCGCTTTAAGGGAGGCCGTCTGGCCAAGCAAACCATTCTCTCCGCCAAGGGGATTGGTGCGGCCATCGACGACGGACTGCTTGACATTCCTTTCAGGGTGCTTGGCTTCGAGACACGCTTCGTTGATAACATGGGCAACGTCATCCCCGAAGTCAGCAACTCCCCCGACTTCACCCAGCGTCAACGCGACGTCATCCGCACCCTCAACCGAGGCAAATTCTTCAACATCACCCGCGTCCGTGTCATCGGTCCCGACGGCATCGAGCGCACACTCCCCTACGCATTGGAGGTTACTGTGAATTAACCGCAAAACCATACAACCGCAAAAACGCATCAACCCCATCATGAAAAAGCTATCATACATCCTTGCGCTCATCGTCTTCTGTCTCTCCGCACAGACGACCAACGCGCAGCCACAGAAAAGTCGTGTGCAGAACAACCAACGGAACACGGCCACAGGCAGGAAGTCTGGAAACACTCAGGGAGCCTTCAGCCGCGCTGAACTGATGTTCCCAACAGCCGTTGACGTTCCCGAGGAGGTTGTGTGGCGCCGTGACATCTACCGCACCATCGACCTCACCGAGGCCGGCAACGCCGCACTCTACTACCCCACTACGCCTCAAGGCAAGCAGGTCAACCTTTTCACCCTGCTCTTCCAACTTATCAATCAGGGAAAAATTCCGGTCTATCGCTACAACACCGACGGCAAGGAAAGTTTCACACCTGAGAACCGGATGCACTTCAAGGAAATGCTCGACCGATACAGCATTCCCTACGAGGTTGCGGGCAACACCATCCGCGTCGATGCCGTTGACATTCCTTCCAACGAAGTCCTTAGCTACTACGTGAAGGAATCCAGCTACTACGACCAGAACACGGCCACTTACCACAGCCGCGTCACCGCCCTCTGCCCCGTGCTCCACCGTGCCGACGAATTCAGCATCGACCCCGCAAAATACCCCCTTTTCTGGGCAAAGTACGACGACATTGCCACCTACCTCTCCGGCCATACGCTCATGACCAGCGACATCAACAACGCCGCCGAGATGTCAATGGCCGACTTCTTTGCCACCAATAAATACAAAGGCAAAATCTACATGACCACCAACATGCAAGGCAAGACCTTGCAGGAATACTGTCAGACCGACTCCCTGCTCAACAAGGAACAAGACCGCATTGAGAAAGAGATGAAGGACTTCGAGGCACACATCTGGGCAGAGCCTGTCGATTCCGCCGCCATCGCCAAGCAGGACTCCCTGGAGCAGGCTGCCGCAACAGGCACCAAAGCAAAAAAAGGTCTCTTCCGCCGCTCTTCCAAGACCTCAGCCACAGCCAAGAAGACGACTGTGAAGAAAACGAGCGAGAAGAAGACCAAAGGTCCCTCAAGCTCCGCCCCACGTGTCAGTGTACGTCGGCAGCGCCACTAATCATGCACACATTTGAATCATGACAACAATTATCTCCTAAGCCCTTAGGAGATATTGCTGTTTAAAAACCTATTCCATGCGAAGACTCTTCCTATTCACCGTCCTCCTCTTCTCGCTGGCTGTCCTTCCGCAGACAATCAGCGCACAGCGGCGAGGCCGCATCGAGAACGTCAGTCACTACGGCTCACCTACCCCCATCAGTGGCCTTCGGCGCATCGGCTCACAAGCCAGTGCCCCCATCCGCAGCGTGGGCTCCCCCATTCTTCCCATCCTCCTCGTGCAGTTCAGCGACAAGAAATTCAGCGTGGCTGGGACTGACAATCTCGTCAACCAGCTTTACGACAGTTTCTTCAACGCCGGGGAAGGCATCCATCCCGGACAGGAAGGCTACACTTCCTGGTGCTCCGTGCGCGAATACTTCCGCATGCAGTCCGGCGGCCTCTTCACCCCCCAGTTCGTCATCATCGGCCCCGTCACACTCGACAACGGCTATGCCTACTATGGGCAGAACAGCCGAAGCTCCAAGGACATCAACATCAGCAAGTTCTACTCCGAAGCCTGCCAGAAGGCCGCAGCCAGCAGCCAGCACCCCTGGGCCGACTTCGACAACAACAATAATGGCAACGTCGATTTTGTCTTCTTCATCTATGCCGGCGAAGGAGAGAACGGTTGCGACGACACCAACACCATCTGGCCCAAGGAGAGCGTCTCCTCGCTCTCCGTACAGACCGAGACGGAGCGAATCGTTTTCGGCGCATACGGCTGCACCAACGAGCTCTTCTCCGGCGGACAAGACGGCATCGGCCCCATCATCCACGAAATGGGCCACGGACTCGGCCTGCCCGACTTCTACGACACCAACTACAACGCCTTCGGACTCGACAACTGGGACATCATGGACTCTGGCTGCTACCAGCTCGACGGCCACCAGCCTTGCCACATGTCCGCCTACGAACTCGAATTCATGAACTGGCGACAGCTCGTCACCATCGCCCCCGACTCGGCCACCTCCCTCACCCTCAACCCGCTGGAGGCGGGCGGCACAGCCTACAAACTGCCCAACCCTTCGAACCGCAACGAATACTACATCCTGGAGAACCGCCAGAACATTGGTTGCGACCGGTTCTTCGGATGCGTCAGCACCGAGCAATACAACAAGTATGGGGCAAACCACGGCCTCATGGTCACACACGTTGACTTCAGCCAGAGTGCCTGGAACAACAACACCGTCAACACCAGCAGCAGCCACCAGCGCATCACGATCGTACCCGCCGATGGCCAGCTGGTCAGCTCCATCCCTGGCTTCAACAGCACATGGGCCAAGTCCATCCATGGCGACCTCTACCCCAGCGACAAGAACGTGACCGAGCTGACCTCCTACAAAACCTTCACTGGCAACAACCTGGGCCTCATCGTCAACAACATCCAGGAGACTGCCGACGGACTCATCACCCTCGACATCAACGGGGGCTCCACCCCCACCGTCAGCAGCATCATTCGTGCCATAGATTCCTACAGAAACCGCACAGACATACCCATCCGGCGCGTCACATCCATCATAGAACGCCTTCAGGACGCCCAATAACAGCGGAAAACAAAAAATAAACTACAAAAAATTTTGCCACTCCGCAGAAAAGTAGTACCTTTGCACTCGCTAAAGCGAAAAAGCCACAGCGATGGCGGGGTAGCTCAGCTGGTTAGAGCGTCGGATTCATAATCCGGAGGTCGAGGGTTCGAGCCCCTCCCCCGCTACAA
>CAJONZ010000012.1 GCA_905236065.1 uncultured Bacteroidaceae bacterium
GCCCCACATTTTGTACAGAATTTCATCGTTGTTCCCTTTCTTTAATTATGTTGTTATTGTTTTATTTGACTCAGTCTTTCACGCAGCATGACGATGTCTTTGCGCAGCTGACGTATCTCGTCCTGGTTGGCATCAGCACCCTTTGCCAGCTCTTCTTGCAGGTATTGCTCCGTCCGTTCCAACAGTCCCTCGTAGAATTCGGCTCTTTCAGGCAGAGGCATGTCTTCTATGTTTCCGAAGCCGCTATTGCTTTCGGGGTCTTCTTTGCTTTCGGGGTCTTCTTTGCTATCGAAGACGAGTTCATCTTCATCTGAATGGTTGACAGTGCTGTTTGCTTCGGCTTCATTACCCGAGTAATCAGCAGGAATCTCCGTGTTTTCCTGAGCGTTCGTATCAGTCTGCATCGTATGTTCCTCCTTCGGTGCCTCAGGGGCGGTTTCGAAGAATCCTCTGATGATGACAGCAGAGAAAACGATGCCAAGTACGATGGCCATGACCTTGATAAAGGTCCAAATAATGCTGAAGATTCCTCCACTCTGCTTCTTGGGCTCCACCTGCTCAGGCTCCACGGGCTTTTCCTCCCTTGGGGGTTCTTGCATCTTGGGGGCTTCCGGCTTCTTGGGCGGTACTGTTGCCCTCTTGGGTTCCTGCACCTCCTTGGGTTCCTGCACCTCCTTGGGTTCCTCCGCTTCCGTTCCTCCCCAGCTGGCAACGGAGAATTCGCCACTGGAGTCTGGAGCCTTCGTGTCTCCGGAAATGGTCACGGTGGCTTCTTCAGGCGCGTCAATCACGATGCCTTCTCCATCGTCAGAGGTATGGGCACTTACTTTCGGGGCTATCTTGGCGCCGCAACTTCTACAGAACTTGGCTTCGTCAGGGAGCTTAGTCCCACATTGTTGACAGTATTTCATCCTTATTTGATTTTCTTGAATACCCTTAGGTCGTTGTCTTTGTTGTCATCATCGTCGAAGACAAAGAAAGAGATCACGTCCTCCGTGTTCTGGCCGGCACACGTTATGAACTTGTGCGACTTCACACCGTCGTAAATACTGAATTCCTCAGCGGCGTCGTAGCGGTATTGCCCGTGATACAACAAGAAGACGTAAGAACCTTTACCCTGAACGGCCAACGAGTCATAGGGATTGGAGAGACTCCAGCTCACCGTTTTTCCGTCGCCATTGAAAACCAGGGTGTCGGCACCACAGACGAACATGCCGTCGTGAGCTGCTGGCTCGGCTCCCAGATGATCGGTCTTGGGAGGGCCGTCGTGCAGTCGGCACGAAGCCAGTGCGGTGATGGCAAGCAGTGTTATTACTAGTTTTTTCATGTCTTTATCTCCTTATTTCTTTACTTTTGGACAGTGCTGGAGAATGTAGTCAAGCACGAAGTCAAAGTCCTCCTTCGTGGTATAGACCTGGTTCTTAGCGAAAGGTTCGTTCACATTGATGGTGTGCCATCTGCGGTGTGGCTTTACACTGCGCACTACCTTGAAGTCTGAGGACAACGAGGTGTGGTTGGCAACCAATATTCCCTGTCCTACGCGCCCAATGCTGCCACCTACCCCTCCGACTCCGGCCGTAGCTGCGCCTATTCTCTTGGCAATCTTCTTTCCTTTGGGCGTCAGTTCGTGGTTAATGCCGTTTTCGTCCATGGTGAAATTGACGGTGTATTTCCATCCGTACTGTGCGGCAACTATCAGATAGGCTACAGCACTGATGGCAAGGAACACCAACACGGCCACGCCCCACCACTTCAGGTCGCCTAACACCTTCTCGAAATCTCCTCGAAGTATCGGGCCGATGTAACCAATAATGTAACCAATGGCAGCAATGCCGCCGAAGATTTTACATACCGTGATGTAAACAGACGGATTCGTGAGCATGTTCATCGGATAGGTCCAGCGATACTTGCCATCCGTACACAGACGCACATTGATTCCCGTGTACTTCGGACTTTCCAGTTGCTCGGAATTGTTGATTTCTGTATTCATATCGACTTAGTTGTTTGTTTCCGTTTCTCCTTATTCGTTACCCACCAGTTTGGCTTCATAGTTGTCGCCCTGAGCAAACCACAGCAGCGACTTGCCGTCAGGCGACACATAGAAATAATTAGCTGCCACCTGACCAATATTGCTGAGGTCATCATAAATGGCATAAACACTCCTGCCGCAGTAGCAGAACCATGCCGTGCCGACACTGTTGTCATTCTTGTCGCTGATGGATATCCTGCCTGCCACCTGCTTGTTCCTATGGTTCATGGGCTCTATCTGGTACACCATTTCTTCGTCACCGCCTATCGGCATCACATAAATGCCTTTCTCGGGCAGGGCATCCACGTCAGTATAGGGGAAGTTGTTGTCGTCAATAATCTGTGTAACTTCTGCCTCGCTGCAGATTTTTTCCAAACTGCCTACGTCAACAGTCTGCTTCATATCTGCCAGTTCCTTCAAGTCGCTGGGTACATCAACACCGAGCTTAGCGGAAATGGTATTTACGATATCGCCAAGCTTTTCCTTAATACCCAATTCTTGACCATTGCCATTTTCTTCATTTTCGCCAAAATTGTTAATGAGAAATGTGCCGCCCACCACGATGAGTGCTGTATAGACGATCTTCTTTACGAGATTACTTAAGCTGTCAAACATAATGAATTGTTTTAATGTTATTGGTCCGTTTGGGTGCAAATATACATATTATATTTTATAAATGCAAGAATTTTCCTTCTTATTTTATAGAAATCTGAGAAATTACTTTGTCCTCGACAATGCTGGCGAATAAAGTCCTGCCCCCCTGTGTCCGCTTCAAAATAGAGAGGCTGTCACCAGTCCGCCATCAGCAGAACCCATTTTCGATAAAGACAAACCGCTGTCGGCCCTGTTCCGTGATAATTTCCATGGTGAATTGAAGAAGGTCATCGAGTCGTGGAGACCTTATCTCATCGATGACGATGCGTCGGTGGATGCCATGGAAATGCATTCTTTTCATTTCGACTTCAGCAAGGTGATTGCCATGAACATCTACATCGAATTGGGGCGGGTTGCTCCTCGTTGGGATTGGGCTGATAGATGGTATCGCCCTCCTTGGTACAGCACGTCAGCAACAGGCTGGCCAATATGATGCAGCTGCAAATTTAGATAAAATATTTGAAAGCTGCAAGAAA
>CAJONZ010000013.1 GCA_905236065.1 uncultured Bacteroidaceae bacterium
GATTTTCTTATCGATGGCGGCTGCACTGCCAGCTACTGGTATGGTGATTTGCAATACTTAAAGGCAACTCACTAAATTCCAATTTATTGACCAGACATATAGATAATGGTGCCAGAAGCCCAGTACGGTTTTGTTCCAAAACAAAGCCATCATGGTGGCAAAAACACCGCCCTTCGGGCTGAAAAAACGTATGGAGTGCCATGCGTAGCTTTTTTAGTGGCGCGTAGCGCAACGGTGTTTTTGCCTCTGAAGATGTCTGCGGTTCGTGTAGCGAACCCATTGATGACTCGACCGTTGTGCGAGAGCTTGCTCTCAGGCACAAACGAGCGAGGCAACAATGAGGGCCATAGGCCGCAGACATCTTCAGAGGGGTTTTTAAGGTTTTTGTTAAGAAACAAAACTTAAATTACTCTATTTTTCGCTGAATAATAATCAGTCTTCTGCTATTTTTTCACCTTCTTCAGACTTGACGAGACTGACGTCGGAACCTTTCAGTTTTGCCATAATCAGCTGTTCAATCTCTTCGGCAAGTTCGGGATTGTCCTCTATCAGTTTCTTGGTAGCATCACGTCCCTGTGCCAGTTTGCTTTCATTATAGCTAAACCAAGAACCTGACTTTTTAATAATGCCCAAAGAAACGCCGAGATCGATGATTTCTCCGCTTTTTGAAATGCCAACGCCAAACATGATATCGAACTCAGCCTTGCGGAAGGGTGGAGCCACTTTGTTTTTCACTACCTTTACGCGCACCTGATTACCAATCATATTGTCACCATTTTTCAACGTAGATATCTTACGAATGTCAAGGCGAACAGAACTGTAGAACTTCAAGGCATTTCCACCCGTGGTTGTTTCCGGATTTCCAAACATGACGCCTATCTTCTCACGCAACTGATTGATAAAAATACAGGTTGTGTTGGTCTTGGAAATAGTTGAAGTCATCTTACGCAACGCTTGACTCATCAAACGTGCCTGAAGTCCAACCTTATTGTCACCCATGTCACCCTCAATCTCCGCCTTTGGAGTAAGTGCAGCCACTGAGTCTATGATAATCAAGTCAACCGCTGACGAACGAATCAATTGGTCGGCAATTTCCAATGCCTGTTCTCCACTGTCGGGCTGAGAAATCCAAAGATTCTTGATGTCAACACCTAATTTCTCTGCATAGAAACGGTCGAAAGCGTGTTCGGCGTCAATAAACGCTGCAATGCCACCCTCTTTCTGACACTCAGCAATGGCATGAATAGCCAAAGTAGTCTTACCTGAGGATTCAGGACCGTATATTTCAATAATTCTTCCTTTCGGATATCCACCTACACCTAAAGCAGCATTCAGTCCAATTGAACCAGTGGAAATAACTTCTATGTTCTCAATCTGCTCATCGCCCAATTTCATAATGGAACCACGTCCGAAGTTTTTTTCTATTTTCTCCATTGCGGCCTGGAGAGCCTTGAGTTTATTTGCATCAGCCATAATTCTGAAATTTAAAAGTTTAAAAATTAAGTTTCGCAAGCTCAATTTTTTTGGTAGTTAAAGGGAAGTTAAAAAGAAGTTATCGCTTCGCTCAGAAGTTAAAGAGACGTATGTGATACTGGTCAAGTAGAAGTATAGTCCTTTTAACTTCATTTTAACTCCCTTTCTATTCCCTTTAGGCTCAACTTGCGAAAGTTGAGTTAAAAAATTAAAGTTCAAGGTCGCCGTCATGAATTTCATGCCAAGGAAGACCTTGAATGTTCAGTTGCTCCATAAATGGGTCTGGGTCAAACTCCTCTACGTTCCATACACCAGGACGCTTCCAAAGACCCTGCATAAAAAGTTTAGCACCAATCATGGCTGGAACACCTGTGGTATATGAAACACCCTGCATACCTGTTTCCTCATAGGCAGCCCGGTGACTACAGTTATTATATACATAGTAAGTGTGTTCCTTACCATCTTTAATACCACGAATGCGGCAACCTATGCTTGTCTGTCCTTCATAGTTCTCACCTAATTCCTGTGGATTAGGAAGCACTGCTTTCAAGAACTGCAATGGAACAATTTTTACTTTTACAGGGCCAGAACCATCGATTGCCTGTGCCTCGTATTCTATTTCATCAATACGTGACATGCCAATGTTCTGAATCACTTCCAAGTGAGTGAGGTACTGCTGGCCGAATGTCATCCAGAAACGTGCCCGACGAATCGTAGGATAATTCTTTACCAACGACTCTATTTCTTCATGGTGTAACAAATAAGATTCCTTTGGGCCAATCTCAGGATAAGTCAACGGCTTGTGGATTTCAAGTGGAGCTGTCTCTACCCATTTGCCATTTTCCCAGTAAAGTCCTTTCTGAGTAATCTCACGAATATTGATTTCTGGATTGAAATTGGTGGCAAAAGCCTTGTGGTGATCACCTGCGTTGCAATCCACAATGTCGAGATATTGAATTTCATCAAAATGATGCTTTGCTGCATAAGCTGTATAGATGCTCGTCACACCAGGGTCGAATCCACAACCCAAGATGGCACAAAGTCCAGCCTGCTCAAATCGCTCCTTGTATGCCCATTGCCACGAATACTCAAAATGAGCCTCATCTTTTGGTTCATAATTGGCCGTGTCCAAATAATTAACACCTGCCTGTAAACATGCCTCCATGATGGTCAAATCCTGATAAGGCAAAGCAAGATTCATACAGATGTCCGGCTTGAATGAATTGAACAACGATACCAATTCTGGAACATTGTCTGCATCCACTTGGGCCGTCTTAATGCTTCCTTTAGGAAGCAATCCCTTACCCTCAATGGCATCAGCCAGTTTTCTACATTTCGACTCTGTGCGCGAAGCAATCATAATCTCAGTGAACACATCACTGTTTTGAGCCACTTTGTGTGCAGCGACAGAGGCCACTCCGCCTGCACCTATAATAATAACTTTTCCCATTGTATTGATTTTACTTGTTATTTGCGGTGTAAAGGTACGAAAAAAACGTTTTTATATTTATAATTCTTATTTCTTTTTTAAAAAATCTATGAAAATAATTATAGAGTGTGGATAAAGTTGAAAAGAAAAAGTTAAAAAAATTGCTTATTAAGTTATCATTATTATTCCCTTTCTTTATATACAGTTTATCGACATAATTTTCTTTTTAAATAGTTGAAAATAAATACTCTTTTTAAAATTATCAACATAGGTTGAAAAGTCTTTTTTCATAACTTTTCGTTTATTTTTGTTGTTTATAAACTTAAAAATCGCTGTTAAAATTTAGTTGAAAGAAAAAAATAACTTTTCCTTGTAGTTTGGATTTTATTTTTATCAGCAAAAAGTTTTTGAATGGCAATAGAAAATTATAAGAAAATATAAACATCTTATTTTCTTTTTATCAACGTTAATTTTGAGGCTTATCAACAATTTATTAACAAAACATTTTAGTTATTCGTTATTAATATGTAATTTTGCGAGTTGTAATATACATATATATTATATAGGAGAGAGAAAATACGATGAAAGAACGTAATCATGCGTTTGATTTCTTGTGCGGCATTTGCATCCTGAGGATGATTACCTTGCACACGATAACCTTCTGCGGACATAAGGACGACGGATGGTGGAACACGGTGATGGCGTGGTCGTTTTTCTTCATGTGTTTTTTCTTTTTTAAGGCTGGTTATTTCAATAAGACCGTGTCAGGTGATTCAAAATCATACGTAAAAGATAAGGTTAAACGGTTGCTGGTTCCTTACTTCTCTTGGGGAATGATAGGTCTTATCGTATATATGTCTTTTCTTCCTTTTGAAATATCCCGTTATCACCATCCCATCGAACCTATGGAATGGAGTCACGTTTGGCGTACCAGTGCATTTTGGGGCAACGAGCCTACTTGGTTTCTTCTCTCTTTTTTCTCTGCGTATGTCTTGGTTCATTTCATCAAGAAAATTCATATTGTAAAGCCTATTAGTGTTTTTCAGACAGTCATCATCCTCTTTTGTCCTTTCATCAGTTATTGGCTTTGGAAACAGGATAACCCACTACCTTTGAGTCTGAGTAATGTTTTCATGGGTATATTTTTCTTCAATATGGGCCGTACTTGGCACTGGTTGATTGACAAGTCTGGTCGAAAACTCACTCTTATCATTTGTTCGTTCTTATGTATTGCTTTTATATTTCTCAATATTTTTTGGCATGGGGAATATATCATGCATTCCAATCGTTTTGTGGGTGACCCATTGGCAGCATTTGTCAATACATTTATTATCCTTCCTGCCCTCAGTGGTCTTCTCATCAAGCTTCCACTTCCACGCATTCCCATCGTCAACTACATAGGTCAGCATTCCATGGTCTATTTTGTGCTGCACTATCCCCTGATGCAATTTTACCGTTTCATGCACATCAGTTTTGGTCATAGTATTTATGGCCACTATGATGACTTCATCATTCTGGAGTTGGTGGTACTCAGCATCTGTACTTGGTTGGTGCCCTATATCGAGGCTGTTCCTGTACTGAGTGGACGATGGAAGAAAAAAAAATGATTTATTCTCATTGAATATAAAAATTTTCACTATGAATATTGCTTATTTAATATCGGCACATACTGATGCCCCCCAGCTGAGGCGATTGATAAAAGCATTACACATGAATGCCCATTACTTTATCCACATCGACAAGAAGTCGGATATAGGTGAGTTCACTTCGATGATTCAGGGTGACAACATTCACTTTATTGAGGATCGTGTGGATGTGAGGTGGGGTACGATGTTACAGGTGGAATATCAGATCAACCTGATTAAGGCGGCGGTGGAATATCCCGTTCCGTTCGACCGTTTATTTTTGCTCAGTGGTATGGACTATCCCATCTGGAGTAATGAAGAAATCACGAACTTCCTATTAAATTTGGGCGACCAAGAGATACTGCAAGGCATCTGTATGGATAGCGATGCCATTGATGAATATCAGTGTGAGATTTACAAGATAGCTCGTCCGCTGATAAATATAAGTTTTTTGAGCAATCAGGTCAACACTTGGCTCAGTATCCTTTGTCGGAAACTATTGAAAGCGACTGGCTATCGAAAGAAACTTTATTTCTATAGTAGTAAGACGGCACAGATGCCTTCCACCTTGATGCAGCTTTACAAAGGCTCGTCGTGGTGGTGCATCACGGAAAAACTGGCCCGCTTCGTCCTGCAGCGTTATGAGTCGGATGATATGCTGCGAAAATATTTCTCCAACTCCTTCGGACAGGACGAAACCCTCATCCAAACTATTGCTTTCAATTCCGACGAGTTTGCCTCAAAATGTATTTTAAAGGTTGGAGAGTATCCAGGTCTTGCCAAACTTACACCACTACATTTTATAGATTATAATCCAGTCATCCAGATTATGACTGAGAAAGATTATGACCGAATCAAAGAAAGTGGTAAGATGTTTGCCCGCAAATTTGTCAGTGGTGCGAGCGACAAATTGATTGAAATGATAGATGAAGAAAGGTTTTGATGAATAATGCAGAAATAATATCATGCATCCCAGCGGTAAAGCCTCGTATGGAGTGGCTTGATGCTATGCGTGGTTTCACCATGATATTGGTCGTGGCCTACCATGTTGCTCAAATCACATTCATGCAAGATGAGAAAATCAGTGCCTCCCTGCCCTTTCTTGTCTTGTTCCGTATGCCTTTATTCTTTTTTGTATCGGGTTTTCTGGCCTATAAATCCAAATGGGTTTGGACGGTGACCTCTTTTTTCTCCTTGATATGGAAGAAGATAAAAATACAGGTACTTCCTGCTTTTGTCTTTCTTTGCGTTCTGATTATTCTGAAGCGAAACACACCTTTCTTTGAAACTTTATTGAGTGCCTTGCGATTGCCTACCAAGAGCGGTTACTGGTTTACGTGGGTGTTGCTCCAGATGTTTGTTATCTACTATGTAATAGCTGTCTTGGCTCAAAAGCTGAAGTCTCATATTCCTGTCTGGATTCTTTGGCTGTTCTGTCTGTTTGCTTACCTTAGTCTCTACTTGCCAAAAGAGTTTGGAAAATGGTATAAGACAGATTTTATGATGTACTCCTCTTTCTACGAAACGCTGAAATTCATGCATTTTTTCGTAGTGGGAAATCTCGTTCATCGTTATTGGCCTTTAGTGCTTAAGTTGTTTCAATCCAAATGGCTCTATCCTTTATTGACCATAGTGGCCTTTTTTAGTTGTGCTGACATCTTTAAACTCCACCTCTTCAAGTTGGAGTGGACTAACCTGCCACGCACATTGGCCATGTATTCGCTCATGTTCATGGTTGTTATGTTCTTTCATTATTATCAGGATAGTTTTATGAAATCAACCCGGATTGGACGGGGACTTCAATACATCGGTGTTCGTACCCTTGACATCTATCTTTTGCATTTCATACTCTTGCCTCGCTTGCCCATGGTCGGTGCCTTTCTCAATAATCACCATCCCAATTTCCTGCTCGATGTGGTGTTGGCGGTCACTCTTGCCCTCATCGTCATAGCAGGTTGCTGTCTGGTCAGCAACATCCTCCGAGTTAGTCCTATTTTTAAAGAATATTTGTTTGGAAGGAAATGAAAGAACGTAACCATGCCTTCGACTTTCTTTGTGGAATCTGTATCATTCGCATGATATTTCTCCATGTCACCAATTCTTGTGGTTTTGGTCAGGAGAGTTGGTGGGTGCCAATCATGGACTGGAGTTATTACTTCATGTCGTTCTTTTTCTTCAAGGCAGGCTATTTCAACAAAACAGTGGCAGGTGATTCCAAGGAATTTATCAAGAAGAAGTTCAAACAGTTGATGGTGCCTTATTTTGTGTGGGGATTTATCGGAAATATAATTTATTTCTTTTTTGTTTGGTTCATTCTCGACCCTAAAAATGTGTTTGTCAAGCAAGTGAGTATCGACCACATTTGGAAGTCGAGTCAGTTCTACGGCAACATACCTTGCTGGTTTCTCTTCTCCTTCTTCCAGTCGTACATCATTGCCCATCTCATTGCAAAGGTTCCCCCACTCCTTCGCATCCCCATTCCTGAGGTATTGCGTTGGCATTCCCATCGCACAGTCCTGAACTTCAAAATTCACTGGTTCATCCTGCTTTTTCCTTTTGTCAGCTTTTGGCTCTGGCAGCAGGATAACCCTCTGTGGTTTTCCTTGAACAACATGTTTATTGGCATCTACCTTTTTTATTTGGGACGTCTTTGGCATTTCTTAATGGAAAAACTGGGTAAGACAATCACTGTCAGCCTTTCGATGATTATGCTTCTGGCCTACGTTTATCTGAATGCAACTTACGGTGGTAAATACACCATGTCTGATAATCGGTGGGAGGGAGATTTCTTTGTCGTCACTTTCAGCATCACATTCGTCCTCTGCGGACTTTCAGGTCTGTTACTGAATATGAACCTTCCACGCATTCCCGTCCTCAACTATATAGGTCAGCACTCCATGGTGTTCTTCGTAGCCCACTACCCTATTATGATGCTTTATAAGCTAATTCGTTCCGCCAACGTGAAAACCCTGCGTGGCCACTGGGACGACTACACCATCTTGCTACTCGTCATCTTTGGCTTCTGCTTCTTATTGGTGCCCTACGTTGAAAAAATTCCCTGGCTAAGTGGTAGATTTAAGAAAAAATAGCTACCTTTGCCTCTTAACATATTCCATTTAATCAATTTAAAAACTCAAAATGTACAACAACAGAGTCGTAGTCTATACCAGTGGAACCTTCGATATGTTCCATTCCAATCATCTTAAAATGATAGAATATGCCCGTGGTCTTGGCGAAACGCTGATTGTGGGTGTCAGTACCGACGAGTTGGTTTGCAGCTACAAGCGTCCCCCAGTGATTCCTTTTGAAGAACGTATTGCCATTGTGAAAGCCTTGAAGGCACCCGATGTAGTGATTCCGCAAAGGTCGTTGGATCATACTGAACTGGTGAAAAAACTCAATATTGATGTTTTTGTCGTAGGAGATGACTGGACGGGTAAATATGACTATCTGAAGGAATTAGGGGTCACAGTCTTCTATTTCCCCTATGGTGACGGTGTTTCCTCTACAAAAATTAAGCAGGAGATTTTGGAAAACTATAACGACATGAAGTCGAAGATAGAAACCAAGGTAAATCCTGACGTGAAAGTGAAATGAAAAAGGCTTTAATTGTAGGGGGTGCCCAAGGCATAGGGCTTGCTATAGCTACCGAATTGGCTTTGCGTCCTGAGATGGAGCAAGTCTATATTGTAGATAAGGCAACGGTTGATGAGGAATACATAAATCCGAAATTCAAGATTTTCAAATTCGATTTGACACAAGGTGATTACTCTTTGTTCGACCAGTTTCAAGACATAGATACCCTGATGTTTACAGCAGGATGGGGACATCTGGCTTTGTTTAGAGACTTGACAGAGAAAGATATCTTGACTTACTTCAATGTAAACACCCTGCCTTTCATGCGGATTGTCAAACGATTTTATAGTAAATTGGCAAGTCAGCAGGATTTCTATTGCGGTGCCATGGTCAGCATAGCGGGTTTCATGTCTTCACCCTTTTTTTCGGTCTATGCTGCCACGAAAGCAGCTCTCAAGGTTTTCATAGAAAGCGTAAACGTGGAGTTATTGAAAGGTGGCAGTAGTAATCAGATACTGAATGTATCTCCTGGCAGCATATCTGGCACTTCGTTTAATGGAAAAAAGACAGACTTAACTCAGGTTTCTGAACTTGCCAAAGAAATAATCAAGCATTTGGAACAAAAAGACGACCTTTTTATTCCACAGTATGATGCTGTTTTTCGAAATGTTTTAGAGCGTTATCACTGCGATTTTCGGGCAGAAGGTTCCCATTCTTATGACTATAAGTTAAAAAGTGGTAGGGTGAAAGGCTAATTGATTTTCACATCCTCTGCATGGTATTCACTGCCCGGATTCTTTGGCAGTTGCATGTAGTCGCCATATCGCCATTGCAGACATTTTTCCGCTTCTTTCATGATGGGTGCAACGGTATATTCGTACTTTACATACCGCACAGGCAGATAATCCGACTTCAAACTATGCTGAAAATAAGGGATTCCCAGGGCAAAATCATAGTATTTGGTGGGAAAAACCTTTGCTAATCCTCTCAGCACAGGAAAGATAATGCTGCGATTCAAACTAGCTAAAGCCCTGACTTTCCACATCACGGCATGGGGGTTTTCAGCCGTGCGCATTATCTTATATGTGTGTCCGAAAGTATGGTTAGACAGGTTGTGAATCCATCGGGGAACCTGTTCCAGAGGGAAAATGTCAATAAAGATGCCATGTTCTTTCCACACTTTGTCATAACCGTTGCGTTCATAGAGCTCACTGTTCTTGTCGCGCACTTTGGCAAACTGGAAGAAATAGTTAGGGTCAGTTGTGTGCCACTGCAAAGCCAGTGTGTCAGGCAGTTCAGTTTCCAAAATTTTCATCAAGCGCAAAAAGTCAGGTCTCAGCATTTCAATGTCGAGGTCATCGTCCCAAGGAATGAACCCCTGGTGGCGCACGGCACCCAGCATACTGCCACCCGACAGCCAATAAGGTATTTGGTAACGTTGGCAAATCTTGTCTATTTCATTCAGGATAACCAACATTCGTTCCTGCATTTGCCACAGCAACGACCCTTCCGGGTTATATTTCTCTCGCAGTTGCTTAGGATTAAAATTCATATTCTTTCCTTATTATTTGTTGCAAAATTACAACTTTTTTTCTTTTCCTACCTCTTTTCCTTCAAAAAAGTACTACCTTCGCAAATCAAAAGCATCCATCGCTTTCCTCTCTTCCATGTTGCAATATCATTGCGACCCTATTTTAATTTTTAACTTTCAACCTTCCATGACTCTCAAGGAGCAAACCGCAAATGGCTTTATGTGGGCAGCACTGAACACAGGTGCCATGCAAGTGCTGAACGCCGTCTTCGGCGTGGTGCTGGCTCGTCGGTTGTCACAAGACGACTACGGACTGATTGGCATGTTGATGATATTCACATTGGTTGCCAATTCCTTGCAGGACAGTGGTTTTGTGACGGCACTGACGAACAAGAAAGATGCAACCCACAGGGACTACAATTCTGTATTTTGGTTCAACATCATAGTCAGCTTCATGCTCTACGTCCTGTTTTTCTTCTGTGCGCCGCTTATTGCTTCTTTCTACCACGAACCGCTCCTCTTGCCCCTGTCTCGCTACTATTTCTTCGGCTTTTTCATAGCTTCCTTCAGCATCGTGCCACGTGCCATTCTCTTCAAGCAAATCAAACAGAAGGAATTGGCCATCATGGCCCTGCTCTCACTTCTGTTGTCGGGCACCGTGGGCATCGTCATGGTCTATCACGACATGGCTTATTGGGGACTGGCCACACAGACCCTCACTTTCAACCTCTCCGTCTCCGTGTTAAGTTGGCTCTTCAGCGGTTGGAAACCTTCGAGGAACATCAGCACGAAACCCATCCGTGAGATGTTTGGTTTTTCCAGCAAGATGCTCATTACGAACATATTCAACCAAATTAACAACAACATCTTTGCTTTGGTTTTGGGAAAGATTTACACAAAAACGGAGACAGGACTCTACACGCAGGCAAACAAATGGAACACGATGGGAGCCTCGACCATTACGGGCATGGTGCAGGGCGTGGCACAGCCCACGTTTGTACAGGTCGGCAACGAGCGGGAACGTTTGCGTGGTGCTTTCAGCAAGATGCTGCGCTTCACTTGCTTCGTTTGTTTCCCTGTCATGTTCGGACTCTCACTCGTAGCCCCGGAATTTATCGTCATCCTTTTGACCGAAAAATGGTTGCCAAGTGCCCTGCTCATGCGCATTTTGTGTGTGGGCGGTGCCTTCCTACCCATTGCCACGCTCTACTTCAACATGATTATCAGCCGTGGGAAATCCAATATATATATGTGGAACGTCATTGCGCAGGGCTGCATCATTTTGGCTACCATTCTTCTGGTCAACCTCTTGGGTGGCGGCATCAGGGGGATGATTCTCGCCTACGTTTCCATCATCATAGGTTGGACAGCCGTATGGCACTATTTTGTTTGGCGTGAGATTCAGTTCAGTCCCCTTCAAGCTTTGCGCGACATTCTGCCATTCCTGCTCATTGCCGCCCTGACCATGCTGGCAACCTATTTCATCACCCAGGCCATTGGCAACCTCTACCTGCTCTTGGCAGTCCGGATTCTGTTGGCTGCCGCTCTGTATTTCACTGTCCTCTGGCTCTCAGGTGCCCACATTCTCAAGGAATGTATGGGCTATCTGTTGAAAAAGAATCTTTAATTTTTTTACTTTCGATTATGAAACCAAACGTCGCCATCGTCCTTGCCGGCGGAACAGGCAGCCGCCTCGGCGGAGACATTCCCAAGCAGTTTTTCAAAGTAAGAGGCAGGATGCTCATTGAATATGCCATTGAAGCCTTTGAACGTCACCCCCTGATTGACGAGATAGCCGTCGTTTCCCATGAGAAACACCTGAACGAAGTCGCTGATATTGTGCAAAGGAATGGTTGGACGAAAGTGCGCCACGTATTGAAAGGCGGCAAGGAACGCTACGACTCCAGCCTGTCCGCCATCCGTGCCTATGAGGCAGAGGATGTGAACCTCATTTTCCACGATGCCGCCCGTCCTTTGGTGTCCCAGCGAATCATCACCGACGTGGTAGAGACCCTGAAGCAGGAAAAAGCTTGCGGCGTAGCCGTACCCAGCGTCGATACGATTTTTGTATGTCACGACGGGTACATCCAGACCGCTCCCGACCGTTCCATCCTGCAGCGGGCACAGACTCCCCAGGGTTTTGACATTGCCGTCATCAAGTTGGCATACGAACGCGGCATGAATGACCCCGCCTTTAAAGCCACCGACGACTGTGGCATCGTCTTGAAATATTGTCCCGAAGTGCCCATCCGCATCGTAGAGGGCGAAGAAGCCAACATGAAAGTAACCTACAAAGACGACCTCCGCCTTCTGGAAATGTATATGGATTAAAAGAATCCCTCCCACACTTCAAACACAGTTGAATGGGATCTCGCGGAACAATGCGCAGCCGCCCATTAATCCCAATCAACCCATAAAATCAATCAAGGAGCATAACATAGTGTTTTCATCATTTTAGGAAAAAACATAGTGTTTTCTATATAAAAACGGAGTATTTTCTATATAAAATTGGTAAAGAAAGCCTAATTTTTAATTTTTCTTTTTGTCGTTCAGTGTAAAAGTCATACCTTTGTGCGATTGTATATTGTTGCGTCTGTACGTTTTCCCATGTTTTTGAGTTGCTGACTACGAGGCGAAAGGGGGGCGGAAGGAGGCCGCATTTGCATGGATGAAAACCGGAAAGATATGAAGATACTTATTCTGAATGGGCCAAATCTGAATTTGCTGGGAAAGCGTGAACCAGAGATTTATGGGTCAAGAGGGTTTATGGACTATTACGAGGAGTTGAAGGCTCTGTATCCGGATGTGGAGTTTGATTATTACCAGTCGAACGTAGAGGGTAAACTCATCGATAAGATTCATGAGGTTGGTTTCTCGTGGGATGGAATCGTGCTGAATGCTGGGGCTTACACCCACACGAGCATTGCGTTGCAGGATGCCATTCACGGAGTGACCACCCCTGTCGTCGAGGTACACATCTCGAATGTTCATCAGCGGGAGTCGTTCCGTCACCAGTCGATGATTAGCTGTGTGTGTCGGGGCGTAATCTGCGGCTTCGGACTCGACAGCTACCGTCTGGCCGTGGAGGCACTGAGGAAATGAAGAGTGAAAAAATGATTGGCGTAGTGATTTATGCGCGATGAGATATTGATTTCCGATATAACCCAGTTTCAGGACGATATTGATGACTATATAAAGGCACACATCGACCCTGAGGGTGAATATCTGCACAAGTTGTACAGGGCCACCAACCTACATCTGCTTTATGGCAGAATGGCCAGCGGGCATTTGCAGGGTCGCATCCTGAAGATGTTGGTGGAGATGGTGAAGCCCAGGCTGGTGCTGGAGGTCGGAACGTTCAGTGGGTACAGTGCGCTCTGCCTGGCGGAAGGATTGTCGCCGGAGGGGCACCTGCATACGATAGAGATTAACGATGAGCAGGAGGATTTCACGCTGCCGTGGCTGAAAAACTCGGACTATGCGGAGAAAATCACGATGCATATCGGCGATGCGTTGGATGTCATACCCCGATTAGGGTTAATGTTTGACCTGGCCTTTATCGATGCCGACAAACGTTTGTATAAGGAATACTACGAGTTGGTGTTGCGTTATTTGAACGACGGCGGATATATGCTGGTGGACAACACGCTGTGGGACGGACATGTGCTGGAGAAGAACCCGAAAGATCAGCAGACGCAGAGTATTCAGGCGTTTAATGATTTTGTGGCTCAGGACACGCGGGTGGAGAAGGTGATTCTGCCTTTGCGTGACGGGTTGACCATCATTAGGAAGTTAAAAGTGAAAAATTAAAAATTAGAACGTAAAATTGGAATCGACCAGACAAAATAAAATAGCGAGATTGATACAGAAGGATCTTTCTGTCATCTTTCAGCAGCAGACACGGCAGACGCGAGGCATCCTGGTGTCGGTCAGTGTGGTTCGAATCAGTCCTGATTTGAGCGTGGCCAAGGCATACCTCAGTATTTTCCCTTCGGAAAAGGCGCAGGAGATACTGGACAACATCAATGCCCATGTGAGCCAGATACGCTATGAGTTGGGCAACCTGGAACGTCACCAGCTGCGTATCATCCCGGAACTGAAGTTCTTTATTGATGACTCGCTGGATTATGTGGAGAATATAGACAAGTTATTAAATAAGTAAAGAAAGAGAAGACCCTACCCCACCCCATCATGGGCACGGAGCCACCCCGGACGGCTATTATAAATCTGAAATTATGAATTTTACATTATACATAGCTCGTCGCTATCTTTTCTCAAAGAAGTCGCATACAGCAATCAATATCATTAGTGGAGTGAGTGTGTGTGGCGTGGCTATCGCAACAGCGGCCTTGGTGTGTATTCTGAGTGTGTTCAATGGGTTTGAGGAAATGGTTGCCGGCCTGTTTACGGCATTCGACCCCGAACTGAAGGTTGTTCCGGCAGAGGGAAAATACATGGCTGCGGACGAGGGGGAACTGGAGTTGCTCAGAAAGAATGAGAAAGTAGCAGTATATACAGAGGTAATAGAAGACAATGCCTTGCTGATGATTAATAACCGTCAGGCGATGGTGACCATCAAAGGTGTGGATGATAACTTTGAAGACCTGACCAATATCAATAACATCCTGTATGGCGATGGTGTGTTTGAGTTGCATGCCGATGTCTTGGACTATGGAGTGGCAGGTGTGAGTGTGTTGCAGCAGTTGGCGTTGTCGGTCGATTTCGACCAGCCCATCAAGGTGTTTGCACCTCGGAGCGGCGAGCGGATTGACATGGCTGACCCACGGGAAAGTTTCAACGAGGAGGAGCTTTATTCTCCCAACGTTGGCTTCATGGTGAAGCAAGGAAAATATGACGCGCACTACGTGATTACGAGTATCGGTTTTGCCCGGCGTCTGTTTGAGCGGCAAGGGTATGTGACTGCGGTAGAGTTGCGGTTGAAGCCCAATGCGAGTGTTGCCTCTGTAAAATCGGAATTGAAGAGCCTGCTTGGCCCCAAATATGAGGTGTTGGACCGTTATGAGCAGCAAGAGAGTACGTTTAAGATTATGAAGATAGAGAAGCTGATTTCGTACATCTTCCTGACGTTTATCTTGATGATTGCCTGCTTCAATATTATCGGTTCGCTCTCGATGCTCATCATCGAAAAGAAGGATGATGCAGTGACCCTTCGGAATCTGGGTGCGAACAGCCGACAGATTAGTAGCATTTTCATGCTGGAGGGAAGAATGATTTCAATGTTGGGTGCAACGGTTGGAATCATCATCGGGCTGATTCTTTGCCTGATTCAGCAAGAGTATGAGGTCATACGCTTTGGCTCGCAGGAAGGTGCTTACATCATAGATGCCTATCCGGTCAGTGTTCATCTCCTGGACATTGTTTTGGTGTTTGCCACCGTGGTCATCGTCGGGTTCGTCTCGGTGTGGTACCCAGTGAAATCGTTTACAGAGAAATTTGCAAAATAAAGAGAGAAAAAATAGAATTGAATAACCAATTTATTAATTTTTAAATTTTAAAAACATGAAAAAAAGCTTTTATTTGCTGCTTCCTGCAGCATCAGTGGTTGTTCTTGCAAGTTGTGGTGGCTTCGGCAAAATCACAAGCGAGGATTTCACAGTGACTCCTACTCCACTGGAGTATGTTTCTGGTAAAGTTCCTGCAACCATCAGCGCAAATGTTCCTGCTAAGTTCATGCCAAAGAAGGGTGTCGTTACTTGCACACCGGTTCTGAAGTGGGACGGCGGTCAGGCTGTTGGTACAAGTGCAACCTTCCAGGGTGAGAAGGTTGAGGGTAACAACACTATCATCTCTTACAAGAATGGTGGTACTGCTACCATGCGTGTTTCTTTCCCTTACCAGCGTGCAATGGCAAAGAGCGAACTCTACATGCAGTTTGACGCTAAGAAGGGTTCAAAGACAGTTCAGGTTCCTGAGGTTAAGATTGGCTACGGTGTGGTTGCTACTGCTGCTCTCGTGAGCGAGGCTGCTCGTACAAGCGGTCTGTCTATTGCTCCAGACAAGTTCCAGCGCATCATCAGCCAGAAGCAGGAGGCTGCTATCAAGTTCCTCATCAATCAGGCTAACCTGCGTGGCAGCGAGCTCAACAGCGAAAACGTGAAGGATTTCATTGCTAAGTTAAAGGAAATCAAGAACGACCAGAAGAACCTCGCTCTGAAGAACGTGGAAGTGAGTGCGTACGCTTCACCTGATGGTAAGTATGATTTCAACGAGAAGCTTGCTGAGAAGCGTGGTGATGTTTCTCAGGAGTATGTGAACAAGCAGCTCAAGGCTCAGCAGGTCAGCACAAATGTGGACACCAAATACACAGCTGAGGACTGGGATGGTTTCAAGGAGCTCGTTTCACAGTCTAACCTTCAGGACAAGGAAGTGATCCTTCGCGTCCTCTCTATGTATCAGGATCCAGAGCAGCGTGAGCAGGAGATTAAGAACGTGGCTACAGTTTACAAAGAGTTGGCTGATGCCGTTCTCCCAGAACTCCGTCGCAGCCGTCTGACTATCAACTACGACGTTGTTGGCCGTAGCGATGCTGAGATTCTTGACCAGTTCAAGAGCGACCCATCCAAGCTGAGCCTTGAGGAGTTGATTTATGCCGGTAACAAGCTGGTTACTACCAACGCCGAGAAGGAGCCATACTACAAGAAGGCTACAGAGCTCTATCCAAACGACTACCGCGCATACAACAACCTGGGTGTTGTTGCTATGAAGCAGGGTGACACAAGCAAGGCTGCCGGCCTCTTTAAGCAGGCTCTCACGAAGTCTTCCAGCGCTCCAGAGCCAAACGCTAACATGGCTACAATCGAGTTGGTTGACAACAACTTCAGCTCTGCTGAGATGTACACAGCCAAGGGTGTAAACGCTCCTACTTCAAGCGAAACTCAGGGTAGCGTTCTCATCGCTCAGGGTAAGTACGACCAGGCTGCTGCCAAGTTCACTAACTCTTGCACAAACAGCGCAGCACTTGCTCAGATTCTTGCTAAGAATTACGATGCAGCAAACAAGACACTCGACGCTATTCAGGAGCCAAACGCTCTTACTTTCTATCTGAAGGCTATCGTTGGTGCCCGTCAGAACCATGAGGCTGTCGTTCTTACAAACCTCAAGCAGGCTGTACAGAAGGATGCTTCTTACAAGACTAAGGCTCAGAACGATTGCGAGTTCATGAACTACCCAGACGCAATCAAGGCTCTTTAATGAGGTTTGTTCAATTTTTATTGCCACTGGCGACCACACTCTTACTCATAGGGTGTGGTCCTGGTGGCAACTCTTTTATTATTAACGGAGAGTTCACAGGCATGAAGGCAGGTGAACTTTATCTGTACAATCCCAATAGTATCGACGGTCGGATAGACACCTTGACCGTCAAAGATGGTGTGTTCAGCTACGAAGGCGAAATTGAAGACACCGTTCCTTACGTGCTCTTGTTTCCGAATGCTGTGGAGCACGTAATATTTGTTAGCCCCGGTAAGACCATAGAGTATTCTGCGGCTACCAATGATTTGAAGAACTATCAAGTCGTCGGTTCTGAAGAAAACGAACTGATGGAT
Source organism: uncultured Bacteroidaceae bacterium (assembly GCA_905236065.1). Lineage (GTDB taxonomy): Bacteria > Bacteroidota > Bacteroidia > Bacteroidales > Bacteroidaceae > Minthosoma. Next base: position 17,200 of record CAJONZ010000013.1, read on the forward strand.
CGGTTCCGTCTGGAAACATCTTCGCTGAAAGAAAATCAAATAAAAAATATAGCTAAACAATATATCAAGGAGAACATCACTTCTCCCGTTGCTTTCTACCTCTTCGACCGTTATTTCATACAGGACGATTATTCCACCACCGCCGAACTCTCAGCCCTGTTGAAGGTGTTGAAAAAGCAAAACCCCAACCATCGTCTGATTTATATGGCCGAAGGCATTCTGGCTAATGCCAGTGCCATGAAAACAGGCAACAAGGTGCCTGATGTTTCGCTGATGAATATCTCCAAAGAGAAGCGGCAACTGTGGCCAAAGAAGAAGTCTGACTATACACTCATCTTCTTTTGGGCATCATGGATTCGAAACAGCTATGACATGTTGTGGCGGATGCGGCAACTGCAAAGCAGCAACAGCGAGCGGATGCGTTTTGTCGGCATTTCGCTCGATAACGAACGCTACAAGTGGGAAGACCAAGTCAGGCGCGACTCTCTCATCATCGAGCACTATTGCGATGGCCTTTCCTGGTCGTCTCCAGCCATTCAGAAATTAGGGCTTGGCACGATTCCTTATTATGTAATCGTAGATCAGTCGCACAAGGTTTTAGTTTCGGGCACAGACGTTGAGCAAATGGCAAAAGACGTCTCAAAATATGTGAAGTGAACTTAACAACTCAAAACTCATACATTATGAAAACTCTTGAACAGATTTTTGCGGCAAAATTGCTGAAGATTAAGGCAATAAAATTGCAGCCAGACAATCCTTTCACGTGGGCCAGCGGATGGAAATCCCCTTTTTATTGTGACAATCGTAAAACTTTGTCATATACAGATTTACGTACATTCGTAAAGACAGAGTTGGCACGTCTTGTATTGGAAAACTTTGGGGAAGTTGATGCGATTGCCGGCGTGGCAACAGGTGCCATCCCGCAGGGTGCCCTGGTGGCCGACCTGCTGAACAAGCCTTTTGTCTATGTACGCAGCAAACCCAAAGACCATGGATTGGAAAATCTGATTGAAGGTGAATTGAAGCCAGGCATGAAAGTGGTTGTGATTGAAGACCTCATCTCCACAGGTGGCAGTTCGCTCAAAGCCGTTGAGGCCATCCGCAATAATGGTTGCGAAGTCATTGGCATGGTGGCAAGCTACACCTACGGCTTCCCAGTGGCAGAGAAAGCATTTTCCGATGCAAAAGTCAAGCTGATGACCCTGACCAACTACGAGGCTGTGCTGGAAGTGGCACTTGAGATAGGATATATTACTAAAGACCAGGTTCCGATGCTCAACGATTGGCGCAAGGACCCTGCACATTGGATGGCATAATGGCAAAGTACGAAAGTTCAGTAAAGCAGATTAACTATCCCGTGGATAGTGTCTATGCGAAAATATCAGATTTGAATAATCTCTCCATCATCAAAGACCGCATCAACGACCCGCTCATTGCGCAGCAGATTCCAGCGGACAAGAAAGGTCAGATTGAGGATGTGATTAACAAATTGGAATTTACAGCCGACAGTGTTACCTGCGATGCAGGCATGGCCGGCAAAATCGAGGTGCGCGTTGTCGAGCGCGAGGAGAACAAATGCGTGAAGTTTGAGTCGGTCACCTCCCCGATTGGTTTCAAGTTCTGGGTTCAGACCTTGCCGACCAGTGTGACGACCAGCAAAATGAAGCTGACGCTGGAAGCCGACCTGAATTTCTTCATGAAACAGATGTTCGACAAGCATCTTCGTGAAGGCATTGAGAAGCTGGCCGACATGCTTGCAATGATACCTTATAATTAAGATGCCTTTCACGGGTCTTTATACAAAGAAATATGGCAGATAAACTCTGGACGAAAAATGTCCAAATGACCGCAGAGATAGAGAAGTTCACGGTGGGCAGAGACCGTGAGATGGATCTCTACCTTGCTAAATACGATGTGCTTGGCTCCATGGCACACATCACCATGCTCGAAAGCATCAACCTGCTCACCAAGGAAGAGCTGAACGTGCTGCTTGCCGAGTTGAAACAGATTTATGCGCAATGCGAGCGTGGCGAGTTTGTGATTGAGGAAGGCGTTGAGGACGTCCACAGCCAGGTGGAGCTGATGCTCACCCGCAAGTTGGGCGACATTGGCAAGAAGATTCACTCTGGCCGTTCACGCAACGACCAAGTGCTGGTTGACCTCAAACTCTTCATTCGTGACCAGATTCGGGAGATTGCAGGCTTGGTGAAGAACCTTTTCGACGAGCTCATTCAGCAATCCAATCGCTACAAGGACGTCCTGATGCCGGGCTACACCCACTTGCAGGTAGCCATGCCATCCAGTTTCGGTCTTTGGTTTGGCGCATACGCCGAAAGTCTGGTGGACGACATGCAATACCTGCAAGCCGCATGGAAAATCACCAACCGCAACCCCTTGGGTTCTGCCGCCGGCTATGGAAGCAGTTTTCCGCTCAACCGTCAGATGACGACCGACCTGTTGGGCTTCGATTCCATGGACTATAACGTCGTCTATGCACAAATGGGACGCGGAAAGACAGAGCGCAACGTGGCTTTTTCCATGGCTTCCATTGCTGGCACGTTGGCCAAGCTCGCTTTCGATGCCTGCATGTTCAATTCGCAAAACTTCTCTTTTGTGAAACTCCCAGCCGACTGCACCACGGGTTCCAGCATCATGCCACACAAGAAAAACCCCGACGTCTTCGAGTTGACCCGTGCCAAATGCAATAAAATCCAGTCCCTTCCTGTCACGGTGACCATGATAATGAACAACCTGCCCGTGGGCTATTTCCGTGACTTGCAAATCATCAAGGAAGTCTTCCTGCCCGCTTTCGACGACATGAAGGATTGCCTGCAAATGGCCGCCTATATCATCAACAAGATGACCGTCAACGAGCATATTCTCGACAATCCAATCTACGACCCCATGTTCTCCGTCGAGGAGGTCAACCAATTGGCCGCTCAGGGAATGCCCTTCCGCGATGCCTACAAGAAAGTGGGCTTGGACATTGAGGCTGGTAAATTCACCCCCAACAAAAACATCCACCACACCCACGAGGGTTCCATCGGCAACCTCTGCAATGACAAGATTCAGGCACTGATGGAGGAAGTCATTGCAGGGTTCAATTTCCAGAAGATGCAACACGCCATCACCACCTTGATAAAGTAGTCCCATTTTAACTTTTAATTGTTATTTGTTCATTGTTAATTATTCATTGTTCCCCTCTCCATGCTTTACAAATACTGTGGTCATAGCGGCATCCGGCTTCCCCTGCTCTCCTTGGGTTTGTGGCATAATTTCGGCTCTGTAGATGATTTCGACACGGCCACACAGATGATACTCCGCGCTTTCGATGCTGGCATCTGTCATTTCGACCTTGCCAACAACTATGGCCCGGAGCCAGGTTCTGCCGAGACCAATTTCGGACGCATCTTGCGTAACAACCTCTCCGCTCACCGCGACGAGCTTTTCATCTCCAACAAAGCCGGACACGATATGTGGCCGGGCGTCTATGGGACAGGCTCCTCACGCAAAAACCTGATAGCCAGTTGCGACCAAAGCCTTTGCCGCTGTGGCCTCGACTACTTCGACATCTTCTACAGCCACCGCTACGATGGGGTGACTCCCATCGAGGAGACCATGCAGGCACTCATCGATTTGGTGCGACAGGGCAAGGCGCTCTATGTCGGCATTTCAAAATACCCTGCTGACAAACAACAGGAGGCTTACCGCATTCTGCGCGAGGCACATGTCCCCTGTCTGCTCTCCCAGTACCGTCATTCCCTGTTCGACCGCAAAGCCCAGCTTGGTGGTCTTCCCGGACAGGCCGACCCGGCAAAAAGCAACTTCCAGATTGCCGCCGACAACGGCAGCGGCATCATCTGTTTCTCACCGCTGGCACAGGGCCTCTTGACGGGCAAATACGACCATGGCATTCCCGAGGGTTCCCGTGCGGCTCGTTCATCGGGCTTCTTGCAACAGAACCAGGTGACCCCCGAACGTGTAGCCGCAGCCATTGAACTTGGAAAAATCGCCAAGGCGCGTGGCCAGTCCATGGCACAAATGGCCCTGGCATGGGTACTCAGCGACGAGCGTGTCACCTCTTGCATCATTGGCACCAGCAGCGTCGCACAACTCGAAAACAATCTGAAAACTCTTGAAAACCTGTCCTTCTCGACAGAAGAACTACAGCGCATCCATGAAATCATTTCCGACCCACAACTTTCGTTCTGACCGCTCCGCACGTTTCCGGTTGCGGACCTGCGGTTTGCTCCTCTTCCTTTCCCTTTTCGTCACTTCCTGTACCAAGGACTTGGTGACGAGCCGTTACTCCACGGAGCACTACGTGAACATCGTGTTCAGCCCCATTTCCGCCTTCCTGCCCTTGCAGCAAGTGCTGGGCTCCCCCGGTTTCGGAAATCCCGGTGAGTGCGCTGTCATTCGGAAATACAGCACAAAGGTCACAATCACCTCCTCCACCCAGCAGGCTTTCGACTGCACCGACGCACTGGTGATGAGGGGCTCATTGGGTTGTGGCGGACTGATTGTCGGCACCGATTATGACAGCCAGTACTACGCCTACGACCTTGCCTGTCCCAACTGCAACCAGGCTCAATTCCGCCTCACCGTTCCTTTCGACGGGCGCGGCATCGTCACTTGCGACCATTGCCACATTTCCTACAATCTGAACAACTACGGCAGCATACAGAGCACGGAGGGAAACACCCTCCACAGCAATCCCCGTGGCCTGTTTTGCTACCAAATCACCTACGACGGCACGTCTGTGACCATCTATAACTAAATGTATCAGTTCTATCGAACCATCAAGTCGATTTTGCTTCATGGCGGAATGGCTGAGGGAGAAGCCTCGGCCATTGCTTTTCTGTTGTTGGAGGAGCAGACAGGGCTTACAAAGGCGCAAATCCTCACCACCGACACACCTCCAGCCGACACCGACCGTCTCCTGACCCTTGCACAGAAGGTGGCCGAAGGATTCCCCATACAATACGCATTAGGAATCAGCGACTTCTGCGGATTAAAGTTTCACGTGGAACCGGGCGTTCTGATTCCCCGTCCAGAGACGGAAGAACTGGTTGACTGGGTGGTTTCTTCCTGTCCCTCCGACCAGCAGCGGCGCATCCTCGACATTGGTACAGGCTCTGGATGCATCGCCGTCACCTTGGCAAAACGGCTTCCCCATGCCCAGGTCACGGCCTGCGATATCAGTCCCGTCGCCCTGCGCGTCGCGGCGCAAAATGCCGACCGTCACGGCGTGGAAGTCCGATTTCAGCATACCGACATTCTCACCGAAACGCCGCAGGGAACCTACGACGTGGTGGTCTCCAACCCACCCTACATCTGCAACAGTGAAGCCCGCCAGATGCAGCGCAACGTGCTTGACCACGAGCCTCATCTTGCCCTCTTCGTACCCGATGCCACTCCCCTGCTCTTCTACGAGGCCATCGCCCGGAAATCCCTTCAGTTGCTCTCTCCCGGTGGGTTCCTCTTCTTTGAAATCAACCGTCAATACGGCACAGCGGTCACTTCCCTGCTCCGCTCCTTAGGCTACACAGACGTGGAACTCCGTCAGGACCAGTTCGGCAACGACCGCATGGCACGAGGAGTTAAAAATTAAAAGTTAAAAGTTAAAATGGTCGGCCTGTCGGCCTTGAATTTGTAAGAAAATTAAATCAAAAAAATTAATGACTTTCCTCAATTGTACCACCAGCAAGACCGCAGCGCGGTCATCGCTCCGTAACCGAGGGTACGAGCGTAGCGAGCACCCCCGGATATCAGGTGGTAGAGCGACATCGACCCTGAATGGGTCGCCCAATGCTATTGATGGGGCACCCCTCCAGGGTGC
>CAJONZ010000014.1 GCA_905236065.1 uncultured Bacteroidaceae bacterium
GGAAAGGTCTGGAGAAGCATCTGTCGCGTGAGGCCCTGCGCATCATCAGCATCAGTTGGATGTCAGAGGAGCGGACGCTCAACCAGCCGCTGTTCAACTATATCTGTAAGGTGTTCCTGACGGGAAAGGACCTCTCCCACAACGCCTCCGACCCCGACGTGCTGGCCGTGCGCAACACCTGCCGCCGCGTGCTGCACGAAGAGCAGCGCATGAAGCAGTTCATCCGTTTCCAGAAGGCGAAAGACGGCACCTACCTCGCCGTCGTCTCGCCCGACCACAACGTGCTGCCGCTCATCATCGACCACTTCCGGGACCGCTTCAACGACCAGTCGTGGCTCATCTACGATGCCCGCCGGCACTATGGCTACTACTACAGTTCTCCTTCTGAAAGCCCAGTCCGCATCACCTTCGAGGACGAATCCAACGTCCCCTTCGATCTTACCAACGGTAAACTCGATGCCGCCGTGCTCAGCACCGACGACCAACTGTTTCAGGACCTCTGGCGCACCTACTTCAAGGCCATCTGCATCCGCGAGCGCATCAATCCCCGGAAACAACTCAGCGACATGCCCCGCCGCTACTGGCGCTACATGACGGAGAAGAACGGCGTATAGGTCAAAAAAATAACATCACGCTCGCTTCTTTCAGTCCCTTTCCTGTTCCTGCATCTCCGGTTCCTGCATCTCCTCTGCAGCCATTGGCATCTGGCTGTCCTCTTCGCTGATCTGCGGGTACGCCCTCTTACCTCGTCCATCATCCATCTTACTTCTAACTGAGTGGTCCTGCAGCCATATATGGTTCAGCGTGAAGGATATCGCGTCCAGTGTCTGCTCCCGCTTCGAGGGCTTCAGTTCGCACTCCCACACCGTGATGCAGTGCCACCCCATCTCCGCCAGCCGTCGCTGCTCCTCTCGGTCCCGCTCCTTGTTCCTACGAATCTTCGCCACCCAAAACTCCCTGTTCGTCTTCGGAATCTTGCAACAGCATTTCTCACTTCTCATTTCACCTTCCTCATTTAGCGTAGCGCCATGCCCATGCCAGAAGCACCCGTTCACAAAGATGCACGTCCTGTATTTCCTCAGCACCAGATCCGGATGTCCTGGCAGCCGCTTATGGTTCAGCCTGTACCGGAATCCCCTGCTCCACAGCCCACGTCGCACAATCATCTCCGGCTTCGTGTCCTTCGACCGAATAGCCGCCATATTGGCTGAACGCCGAGCCTGCTCACGCTCGGCAGGGCTGATGCAAGCATCGTCCTGCTCTCGCTTAATCGCAGCCTTATGATGCCGTTGTTGTGGAGTGAGTTTATCCATAAATCTTTCGTTTCATCGCCACAAAATTACATTTTTTTTCTCAAAACAGAACCGAAATTCACAAATTCTTTGTATCTTCGCACAGAAATAGAGTACTGCTAATCCAATACTCATTTCACCGCAAACATACTGCAGTGTTCAAAAAACTCTTCGCGAGTCTTGCATACTCCACGGAAAGCCCATCTTGCCATTCCGAATTTAGCAGGAACATCCAATTCATGCCAATCACCAACAACAAACCTGATGCGCATAGGGTAATTGGCATCGTCCACTTCGGTGAGGTTGGCTTCCATGACCTTGTAATATCCGTTGATGTGGCCTCCTGGAATAATGGGGGCAATATACTTGACGGACTGAATGTCTTCCGTTTCTTCCATACCTTTACGCCCCATCACTATTTCTCCAACCCTTCCTTCCAAGACGGCAGAAACATCCTTGTTCACCTTGTCGTCAAGGGTCAGAATCATGTATACCTCATCCTTCGGTTCCGTCGAAGTATAGTAGAGCCCTTTCTGCGGAATACTCTCATCGAGTATCTCTGTTGAGGCTTTCCCTATCAGTTCCTCTATGAAATGCTCCAGCAGTTTTCGGTTCTCCACGTCATTGGGGCGAAGAGGGAAGGCACCGATGTTCACCTCGTCGAGCGACTGCTGGAATTTTGCTTTTGCCACCTCAACAGGGTCGCCGTTTCCAGGGAACAGGATGTAGCCGCCAATCACCTCTTTCTTCAGCGTAGCGTCGCCTTTCTTGTTGTCCTTATAGTAGATGGCATCACGATAGCGGTGCATTTGGTTGATGGCATCGTCGGGTGGTGTATCCACACCTGTGTCGGTCTTGTCGCTGATGCGGTATTTGGCATCGAAGAGATAGGTCATCTTCATGCCTCGCTCTATGTCGTCTTTCGTCAACTGCAGCACGATGTCGGGTTTCTGCGGAACGGTGGGCACCACAAGATGCTCCATGCTGATGGAGTCGTTCTCCTTGTCCGTATGCTTGGGATTGTAAACCAACTCTGCCAGTTCCACACCGTCTTTCCTGAACAGGATGCGCGAGTGTTCGCCCTTGCCTAGTTCCCATGTAAACACACCGTTCATCTCCATGCGGTTGCGATGGTCCACATCCACATCGATGCCCAACTGCTCCCTGACGATGTGGCTCACCTCAATGAAGCACCATATCTCATAGAGCGTGGCAATGTCCTTCGACTGCAGTCTGTACATGCCGTCGTTCAGCGAATAGGCATGACGAAGCAGTTGCCACGTCCTGTACACCTGACTGTATCCCGTCGCCCTCTGCAGCACCAGACTTTCCTGTGTCAGTCCCTTGAAGCGCCCCACAGTCCTGAAGAACGGATTCCGCTGCAAGTGCTTCAGTGTCTTTTCCACCGCATCCATTTCCTGCTTCAGCGTCTCCGAGGTGTTCTTGATGGCCTCAATACGCTTCTTCAGGATTTCATACTTGGAGGCTATCTGACCGAGCGCATATTTCAGAAAACGGTTCTCCTGCGTATCGTTCGATTGCAGGTGTTCTTCCACCCGATACAAATGTGACTGCTCCCGTCTGTGCTCTGCCAGTTCGTTCTCGATGCTCGACGGCACCAGCTTCAACTTGTCTGCTCTCAGATACACCTCATAGCCCCTCAGTCGGTGGCGTGGCCGCTCAATGATACTGCGACAGGCCTTGATAAATTTCTCCTGCTCGCCTGCAAAGATGCTCCACCATATCAGTTCCGGAGTGTCGCCTTTCGTGTCGGGCGAGAAACCATGAAACGTCCGCTTCATGTAGTCGAGCGACAACATGCGGTATTCCGCCTCGATGTCCTCGATGATTTTCTTCCAGTGTTCGTGGTAGTTCAGTTTCGTGCTCAGCACCTCATAGCCCAGCGTGAAGTGCCGCTGCTCCTTACCTATATGATATACCAGTTGCAGTTCGCTCCTGCCTATCTCGTTGCCATAGTTAATGAAGCCTGCCAACGTATGTCCTCTGAAACTGAAGCGGTCATTGTCTGACTGGAGCATTGAACCGAACTGCGCCTTGCTGACGTGCTGACCGAACTCCACCCAGATGGGGTACTCCGCATTGTCGAAGAACACCGCCCGGGCCTGGCCTCCGTTCTCTATAGGCTCGTCGCCAAGCATTACCGACTTCACACCATCCGTCCAGGTGTAGGTGGTGAGCAGGTTCTCGCTGCCCACATTTCTTACAGCCTTTCCCCAAATGGCTTCATACTTCCCGCACTCCACATACATCGTGAAGTCTTCGTGTCGTATCGTCAGCAGTTCCATTGGCTACCTATTCTTTCAATCCGTGTAATCCGTGGTCCTAACTCCAAAAGCTGGTATAGCCCGATTTCAGGCGCGCTTTCATCTCGTCAAGTTTGGCCAGCGACACCGACTTGTAATCCTGCTCTGTGAACAGCGTGCTGCATACTGCTTCCAGGCTCTCCTTGATGGTATTTCTCAAACCGTCCAAGAACTCGTGGCTCACCTTGCTCTCGTCACCCTCAATGCGCGACAGGATCTTCATGTTGGTAATCTCGTCGAGCGCACGGGCTGCCACAAAGCCTTTTGTCTCATTCTCTTTCTGATAGGGCAGGTTGTTCACCACATAGAGCATTACCTCGTTGCGGGTGCGATAGGCTATCTTGAACGGAGTGCCTTCCAGTTTCCCGTTGACATTCTCCAGATAGGCGATGGCCAAGTCACAGGCTTTGCGGTATTGCTCATAGACATCCACGCCCTCCACGGCATTTCCTATCAGTTCAGCTGCGCCCAGTTTGCCAATCTGCTCGTAGCGGTGTTCGAGTCCTCCCTTCAGGTCAACCTCGTTCATCTCTATCGTCATGGCTCTGTCAAGCACCTTGCGAGAGAACGAGAACGTGGTCTCGTCCATGTTCACCGTTCCCACTACTATCAGGTTCTGAGGAATACGAATACCCTCTGTCAGGAACTGGCTCTTGATGTTCTCGTCTTGTGTCAATTGGACTATCAGCGGGTAATACCATCCTTCGTCACTCTTCTCCAGGATGGCATCAGTCACCACCTTGCCATTTCCGTCAGCCTTCCTACTTTCCACCACACTCAGATACTCTGCGAAATACTGCTCCACGGGTGCCAGATTCATTTCGTCGAGACAGAGAAAATAAGGAACTTCAGGCTCCTCCCAGGCCCTTGCCACGAATTTCAGGAAGTCGCCCGCCACATAAACGGGACGTGGATTGCCCTCTTTGTCAACGCCTATGCGACTCACATAACCAATCAGTTCGCTCGAATCATGCCAATTCGGTTTCACCTGCACCATTTCGAAGTTCCTGGGCTTCTGCGCCTTGTATTCTTCCGAACCCGCATCCCAGCAAGCACGTGCCAGTTCCCTCACTATACGGCTTTTTCCCGTACCGCTGATGCCTGCAAGCAAAAGGAAAGGCTTTGACTTGATGGCGGTGATGTAGGGGCGGTAAATTGGATTTATAACGACATGAGTTGTTTCCTTTGGGGTAGGAGTGCCATGCTCATAGAATACATTCCAATCTTGTGTGTTATGAAGCAATTCCAAACAATCCAACCTGTCGGATAAAGCTTTTGCTAAAGTGCCAATTAGACTGCTTGATGCATTGATGGAATTGGCGATGTTTAGTACCGGCGATTCTGCGAAATCGTTAGCTCTTTTTATATTTTTCCCGCCTCCCCAACTATCATAATCCCATAAGAAACTGACCAGATATTCTTTGTCATTTCCCGAATAGGCAGATAGATACAGCTTTGCTTTCGCTTCCCTCGCCTCTTTTGTTCTTTCTTCTTCAGGTATTTTCCTGTTGTCCGCACTTGGATGACATGCTTCAAACATATCATCGGTTATACCTAGTGAAATAAGTTTGTCTCTATAAGCAAACAATTCACGGTTGTATTCACAGCATAAAGCCGCTATGTAAATCCATTGATTAGGAACAATACAGACAGACTTTTGGGATGAGATTTTCAATGTGTATTGGTAATACTCTTCAATACGGTAGTTGCCAAATTCTGTAAACTCTTCCTTAAACGCCTGCGGTAATGTACAGTCCTTCATGTTGGCTTCTTTTATCTTTAGAGCCAACTGTGTTCGCATAATTTTCAAATCAACAAGTTCTGCCATATTACATTAGTTGCTTTACGATTTCTTCTGCTAATCTTTTAATCACAGGGATAGCAACGCTATTCCCAAATTGATGATATGCCTCTTTCTTGGACACCACTATCTTAAACTCGGGATTTGACTCATTGTAGTTCTGATTGTTGGCACACTCCGGATGCTCCCAACCGTTACCAAGAATACGATACCCCTGCAACCTTCCAGCCTCAACTGGGGAAAGTGTTCTGGGATTTAGTCCATTATCTGATTGGTCTATAAGAATCTCGCTTCCATCTTTCCAATATCTGGCGGAAATAGTGCTTGTATAAGTGCTGTTGGCACAGAACAGAGAATAGCCAAACCCCTTTCCCATCAACTTGTTTCTTTCTTTACGTGCTTTGTGTCCTTCCCACATTTTGTCGCTGATAGTGAACTCTTCTGTTATCTCTGAAGGCTCAAATATGTCAGATACATGGGTTGGCAGTGTACCTTCTTTTAGTTTCTCCTTTTCGTAAATTGTTGAGCCATCTGGTGCAATGCCATAAGGAAACTTGAATTGCTCTACGTCAACCAGTTTTTTGTACCAAGCAATAATAAAAAGACGTTCTCTGTTCTGTGGCACACCAAAGTATTTGGCATTGAGTACCTCGTATGAGTAGCCATAACCCAATTCGTCAAGCGTGGCAAGGATGACATTCAGTGTATTCCCTTTGTCATGATTCTTCAATCCTCTAACGTTTTCAAGGAACAAAACTCGTGGAGGATTGCCTGCGTTAATCTTTTCTCGCACAAGGTTTGCAATATTAAAGAATAGCGTGCCACGAGTGTCATCAAAACCTCTCTTTAATCCTGCAACAGAGAATGGCTGACAGGGAAAACCGCCACAGCAGATATCGAAATCTGGAACTTCAGAAGGAATCACATCATTGATGTCTTCATTGAAATAAAGGTAGTTTCCGTTCTTGTCCTTCTTGAATAGTTTTGGTTCTATTTCCTTGTAGTTTGCCTCATAGGATATTCTCGCATTTTTGTCCCATTCACTAGCAAATACGCATCGTCCTCCAACGCTATGCATCGAAGTATGAAAACCTCCTATGCCAGCAAACAAATCTATAAAGGTGAATTTCTTCTTTGACATGAAAAAAGCCCTCTCTTCGTTTCGAAAAGGGGGCGTGGAAGAGACGGTGTTCAAGCAAGGCCTACCACAGCCCACATCAGACAACAATCTTACTGTCCACGCCCTTATGAGCGCAAACATCCAATTGCTTGTCTAACTGATGTGTTCAGCTAATGTGGTAATTCTGCTTGATCAGTCAACCAAGGATGTCAAAGACGCTTATGTTTCCTTTATCTGTTTCTTACTTCGTTTCTAATAGATGTCCTTTGCACCCTTGCGGACTGTTCTAAACTTAAGTCAGTACTACAAACAGAAAACGTGGGTGCTCACATCTGCCTGTTTGCTGTTCGAGGCCTACCACAGCCTTTGAGGATAAACAGGCAGAGAAGCACCCACGTGGGAGTATACTTATACACCGTAAAGTGTGCTAGTGAGGCTACACGAGCCTCGCAGCACACTACGGAGTTGTATATGCTACACCCCGTGGCAGTCATCCCTGCAATGTTTTTGTCCTCAATTCGAGAGTGGTAGTTTCGAAACAGCCAAAAACAAAGCGCAACATGACGCCTTCTAATATGTAGTGCTCCGCCAGCCGGCATCTCTACGCGCAGAGTCGCTATTGGCAGGCAGATGCGACTACAAAGGTACAAATATTTTGCGAAAGAAGTACAATTGAAACGGAAAAAGTAATTTTCTTTAAGACTTTGGTGTCAGATAATCACTAAAGTGTAGGGGGCGCAAGCCGCAAAGTTGAAATAGACGCTCAGCGCCAGTATCAGTTCCTCCCGTGTCCACAATCTGCGTTCCATAGTACTTTATTCTGCCCTTCTTCTTGCTTAGGTGTTGAAATCCATGAATCTCTGTCTGGTCATGGTGATTTGCTTTTCGTCACTCCTTTTGTCTTGTTACGTTTGCATTTATGTTAAAACTTAACGTGTCCTTTTCGTCGTGTTAAAGAAATCGGATTTTTTTAACACGACATCCTTGACACGTTAAGGTTTCTGGATTTCTTTAACATGAACAGACTCAATGCCCACAGCAGGTTCGGTTGGCTCAGATTTCCCAAACTCGACGAAAAGAGTCATAAGACGGGTGTTGATGTAGTAGTTTTCCTTTCCCATCTTCTCTTTCTGGAGCAACCCCAACGATACAATGCGATCCAGGTATTTCGAAGCTGTTTGCCTTGATATTTGCATATTGGCAACAACGTGGTCTATCTTCGTATAAGGGTGGTAGAACAAGCTATTGAGCAGTTCGTGATTGTACTTACTGCCAAAGTCGGGTCGGATGATATTCTTGTATTCTGCCATCATGCTACCTATTTCTTTGACCAGCGATATGGTGTTCTCGGCAGTCTTTTCAACTCCTTTCAGCATAAACAGTATCCAGGCTTCCCATTCTGAAGCGTTGTCAGTGTTCTTGTCCCTTATGGCCTGTATCAATCGATAGTATTCGCCTTTGTTGTGCGTGATATAACGACTGAGATAGAGAATGGGCAGGTCCAGCAATCCTGTGATGACAAGATAGAGAATGTTTATGATTCGGCCCGTACGGCCATTGCCATCGTAGAACGGATGGATGCTCTCAAACTGGTGATGGATAATCGCCATTTTTATGAGAGGATCCAACTGGCTCACTTGATCATCGTTTATAAATTGCTCCAGATTTGCCATGTATTCTTCAATTGCCTGTCCGTCTTGAGGAGGTGTGTAAATGACTGCACCGTCATTCTCGCGCTTCAGTTGTGTACCCGGCGTTGTGCGAAATCCGGCAGAGTTCTGTTCCAATATCTCTTGAACATGCTTGATGTCATTCAGTGTAAGGATGTCCTTGTTTCGTACCATGAGGAATCCCTCATTGATGGCCTCACGATAGAAAAGCACTTCTTTAGTTGCAGCATTGACAAACTGATGGCTGAAGTCAAGTCCTGCACGATACAAATCATCTTGTGTGGTGACGATATTCTCAACAGCGGAACTGTCTTTGGCTTCCTGCAGAGTCAGGCTGCTGATGAGAATACGCTCATTAGGTATGGTTTGAGCCACGCCTTTCAGTTCTGCCAATTTGCGGTTTGCCTTGTTCACCTGCTTTAGTACCTCCTTGGTTTCCAGGTCGTAAGGTAAAGGCAAACGGGGAATCGGATATGTTTCTTGCATGTTCATTTTCAGTCAAATCAAGGATGTTATATGACTCGTTATTATCCCTTATCTGTTTTTTACTTCTTTTCTAATTGTTGTCTTTGGCACACTTGCAGACTGTTCTAATTTCAGATTTATTACTACAAACAGAAAAGTGGGTGCTCACATCTGCCCTGATAAAACAAAGCGCTGGTATGACGCCTTCTCGTATGTAGTGCTCCGCCAGTCGGCATCTCTACGCGCAGAGTCGCCATTGGCAGACGGATGCGGCTACAAAATTACGAAAGATTTGCCAAAATCGATGCTTTTCAGACAAAAATCTTCAGGAACAGGAAGAAATATTTGGAAGATAACGGAAAAATGCCTATCTTTGAGATATATCTCGAAGATACTTTCGCTCGAAACTAAAAATAAATGCGAATTTATTTTGTAGTTTGCTCGCTTATTCGTATCTTTGCAACGTCAAACAATTAGTTTGACTACGCCGCTGAGTGCGGGGAGTAAGCCATCAAAGACCCTGCTCCATTTAAAAGTCACCTTCGGGTGGCTTTTATTTTTCGTACATCCTTCGGAACAGACGGTTGAACATGGGGTTGAGAACAAAACGGCGAGTGATGCTCAATTTCTTTTTGCTCTTGAATATCAGGACTTCCAGAGCCTTTGGGTTGGTCTCGAAATACGACTTGATGTCTGATGCCAATAGACGGGCATTATAATCTGTTGCCATATAAAGCAGCACCCTGTTGCTTTGACCGATTGATTCCAATAGCCGTGTACCGGCTGAAGCCTTTCCCTGTATCGTTTTCAGGTCATACACGATATAGATGTTCTTGATGGAAAAGATAAAGTCGGCAGTACGAACGCCCTTGGGATTAGGAAGAATGAACACCTTGTAACCATGTTCCACGGCCCGTCTGGCAGCACTAATCAGATTGTCGTAGTCGTCAGCATTTTCGCCTCCGACGACAAAAATGTCCGTCTCGCCTTCAAGGGGATGAAACTCTCCGCATAAGGCAATGCGCTCTACCTGACGTGCATATTCCGCTCATGTCAGGTCGTGAAGTTTTGCCAGTTCTGCTGCGATGTCGTTCATATCGTGTACCCAATTTTTCGTGCTTACTGACCATGCCACACACAGTAGGGACGGGCTTTATGCCTGTCCGAAAACATGGTGCTGTCCTTTAACATTAACGTGCCAGACAATGGCGGACAGGCATAAAGCCCGTCCCTACAGTGCATGCATGTATATCTTTGTGTTTTTTTACTCGCTGTAGTTGTGGTCGACGATGATGGAGAAGTGGTAGTCGGGGAAGCGGCTGCTGAGGTCGCTCTCCATCGTGGCGGCAAAGGCCTGGCCGTCCTTGACGCTCTCCTCTGGCACAATGTCGATGGTGATGAGGTTGCGGTCTTCGTAGTAGAAGAAGGCGTGCACCTGGTGGAC
>CAJONZ010000015.1 GCA_905236065.1 uncultured Bacteroidaceae bacterium
CGTCCTTTTAACTTCCAAGCGGAGCGATAACTTCTTTTTAACTTCCCTTTAACTTCCAAAAAAGTTGAGCTTGCGAAACTTAAATAATAATATATGACTAAAGGAACAGTTAGTGGCGTTATTGCCAACATGGTGACCCTGTCGGTGGACGGTCCTGTGGCCCAGGGCGAGATTTGCTATATCGAGACGGGCGGCGACCGGCTGATGTCGGAGGTTATCAAGGTGGTTGGCACGGACGTGTATGTCCAGGTGTTTGAATCCACACGTGGACTGAGGGTTGGGGCTCCAGCCGAGTTTACGGGACACATGCTTGAGGTGCAGTTGGGGCCTGGCATGTTGTCGAAGAACTATGATGGTCTGCAAAATGACCTTGACAAGATGGAGGGTGTGTTCCTCAGACGCGGTCAATATACCGAGCCGTTGGACGAGGATCGCCTTTGGGACTTTACGCCTATCGCCAAGGAGGGTGATGAGGTGCAGAGCAGTGATTGGCTTGGAGAGGTGGTTGAGAATTCGCAGCCGCTGAAAATCATGGTGCCGTTCCAGATGGAGGGCAAAGCCAAGGTGAAGAGCGTGGCAAAGGCTGGGCAGTACAAGATTCACGACGTGATGGCTGTGTTGGTGAAGGAGGATGGCTCGGAGGTGAAGGTCGATATGGTGCAGCACTGGCCTGTGAAGTTTGCCATGACGAATTACAAGGAGAAACCGCGTCCCTTCAAGTTGCTGGAGACGGGCGTGAGAACCATCGATACGTTCAACCCGATTGTGGAGGGTGGTACGGGCTTCATCCCGGGGCCTTTCGGTACGGGTAAGACGGTGCTGCAACATGCCATTTCGAAGCAGGCGGAGGCGGACATCGTGATTATTGCTGCCTGTGGTGAACGTGCAAACGAGGTGGTGGAGATTTTCACGGAGTTCCCGGAGCTGGATGACCCGCACACGGGCCGCAAGCTGATGGAGCGTACCATCATCATTGCCAACACGTCGAACATGCCTGTGGCTGCGCGTGAGGCTTCGGTCTATACGGCCATGACGATGGCTGAGTATTACCGCTCGATGGGACTGAGGGTGTTGCTGATGGCAGACTCAACCTCCCGTTGGGCTCAGGCGTTGCGTGAGATGTCGAACCGCATGGAGGAGTTGCCTGGTCCCGATGCGTTCCCGATGGACTTGGGTGCGCTGATTAGTAATTTCTATGGCCGTGCAGGCTATGTGTATCTGAACAACGGACGGGTGGGTTCCATTACGTTCATCGGTACGGTGTCGCCGGCAGGTGGTAACCTGAAGGAGCCCGTGACGGAGAATACGAAGAAGGTGGCCCGGTGTTTCTACGGTCTGGAGCAAGACCGTGCCGACAAGAAGCGCTATCCGGCTGTGAACCCGATTGACTCTTACTCAAAATATTTGGAGTATCCGGAGTTTGCCGACTACATTGCCAAGAAGATTAACGACCGCTGGATTCCGAAGGTGCTTGCCCTGAAGACCCGTATGCAGCGTGGCAAGGAGATTGCGGAGCAGATTAACATCCTGGGTGACGACGGTGTGCCTGTTGACTACCACGTGGTGTTCTGGAAGTCGGAAATCATCGACTTCGTCGTCTTGCAGCAGGATGCCTTCGACGAGGTGGATGCCGTGACCAGCCTGGAGCGTCAGGAGGCTATCCTGGACTTGGTTACCGACATTTGTGAGACAGACTTCCATTTTGACGATTTCTTGCAGGTGGTTGACTATTTCAAGAAGATGATTAACATTTGCAAGCAGATGAACTATTCGGAGTATAAGTCGCCGCAGTATGAGATGTTCCGTCAGCAGGTTATTGACATGTTAAAACAGAAGTAATTATGGCAACAGCTTTTCAGAAAATATATACAAAGATAGGTCAGATTACGAAGGCCACCGTGGCGCTGAAAGCCAGGGGAGTAGGCTATGATGAGCTGGCCACCATCAACGGCAAACTGGCTCAGGTGGTGAAGATTGCCGGCGACGATGTGACATTGCAGGTGTTTGAGGGTACGGGCGGTATTCCGACGAATGCGGAGGTCGTGTTCCTCGGCAAGGCTCCTTCCCTGAAAGTGAGCGATGGGCTTGCAGGCCGTTTCTTTAACGCATACGGACAGCCGATTGACGGAGGCCCAGAGATTGAGGGAAAGGAGGTAGAGATTGGTGGCCCGTCGGTGAACCCTGTGCGCCGCAGACAGCCAAGTGAACTGATTGCCACGGGTATTGCGGGCATCGACCTGAACAATACGCTGGTGTCGGGACAAAAGATTCCGTTCTTTGCCGACCCCGACCAGCCCTTCAACGAAGTGATGGCGTTGGTGGCCTTGCGAGCAAAGGCCGACAAGATTATCCTTGGCGGTATGGGTATGACGAACGATGACTATTATTTCTTTAAGAATACGTTCTCGAATGCTGGTGCGCTGGACCGTATCATCGCGTTCATGAACACGACGGAAGACCCTGCCGTGGAGCGTCTGCTGGTGCCGGACATGGCCCTGACGGCTGCGGAGTATTTTGCCGTGGAGAAGCATGAGAAGGTGCTTGTGTTGCTGACGGATATGACTTCGTATGCAGATTCGTTGTCGATTGTGTCGAACCGTATGGACCAGATTCCTTCAAAGGACTCAATGCCGGGTTCACTCTATTCCGACCTTGCAAAGATTTACGAGAAGGCCGTGCAGTTCCCAGAGTCTGTGGGTGGCGGTTCCATCACCATCATTGCCGTAACGACGCTTTCGGGTGGCGACATTACTCATGCCGTGCCTGACAATACGGGATACATCACGGAGGGTCAGCTCTTCTTGCGTCGTGACTCTGACATTGGCAAGGTCATCGTCGATCCATTCCGCTCGCTTTCACGTCTGAAGCAGTTGGTTGCCGGAAAGAAGACCCGCAAAGACCACTCCCAGGTGATGAATGCGGCCATCCGTCTGTACTCCGATGCTGCCAACGCCAAGACAAAGCTGGAGAACGGTTTCGACCTGACGGACTATGACAACCGTTGTCTGGACTTTGCCAAGGAGTATGCCAACAAGCTGCTGGCCATTGACGTGAACCTCGACACGGAGGAAATGCTTGACGTGACCTGGTCGCTCTTCCGCAAGTATTTCAAACTGGAAGAGGTAAATATCAAGAAAGAGTTTACGGACCAATATTGGAAATAATCTACGGTCATACGGTCGTGTGGTTGCAATATGCCGCAGGGAAACCGTAAATCCGTAAAACCGTTGAATAATGGCAATCAAGTTTCAATACAATAAAACTTCTTTGCAGCAGATTGAGAAGAACCTGAAGATGCGTCAGCGCACCTTGCCCATCATCAAGAGCAAGGAGACGGCTTTGCGTCTGGAGGTGAAACGCTGCAAAGAGGAGGCCGAAGAGCTTGAGCGGAAACTGCAAAGTCAGATTGCCGGCTACGAGTCGATGTTTGCCTTGTGGGGAGAATTCGACACGTCGTTGGTCTGCCTGAAAGATGTGCAGCTGGATGTCAAGAAGGTAGCCGGTGTGCGTGTGCCCGTCCTGAAAAGCATTGAACTGGAGGTGAAACCCTTCGGTCTTTTCAGTTCGCCGAAGTGGTACTTCGATGGCATCCGCCTTTTGCAGGGACTTGCCAAGACCGCCGTGGAGCGTGAGTTCGTGTTTGCGAA
This sequence comes from uncultured Bacteroidaceae bacterium, assembly GCA_905236065.1. Taxonomy (GTDB): domain Bacteria; phylum Bacteroidota; class Bacteroidia; order Bacteroidales; family Bacteroidaceae; genus Minthosoma. Next base: position 3,648 of record CAJONZ010000015.1, read on the forward strand.
GCTCTATCTGCTTGACCATGCACGGAAAAAGACCACGCAGAAGGTGAACCTCTTCGAGAAAGTGCAGATTCCTGGATTCCAGGAGGCAATCCGCAAAATCAAACGATTCATGGAGGATGAGGAGAATCTGTCCAAGTCCTCGCAAAAGATACTCAAGTCTCTGCAGGAGGCTCGGGCAAGAAAGGAGGTAGCTGAAGCTGTATGATTCAGAAAATGAAAAAACTCACGTTCCTCCTTACCAATGGAGAGTACGATAAATTCATCAGTGACATTCGTCAGTTGGGCATCGTCCATGTCGAAGAGCTTCAGCGAGGAGCCACCAGTCCGGCGCTTATGAAAGGACTGGCTTTGGCAGAGCGTTACAAGAACGCCCTTCAAATTCTCGATGTGGCCTACCACTTGTACGGGCGTGGACACAAGAAGTACGAGAAACTGCTGAAAAAACAGCAGGCGAACGGCGACCTTTCTGAGGAGGAGATTGCCTTGATTGAGAATGTCAAGGAGCGTAAGAAGGCGCTGAAGATGAAGGGACAGCTTGGCAGCAAACTGATTGATACCGTGTTCTCGGAGAAACCAGCCGAGGAGCAGCGGGCACTTGAAGTGCTTGAAAGTGTGGAGCGTGCCTCGGCTGAGGAAATCGACCTTCATCATCAGATTGATGCCACCATCGCCGACATCCGCCGTCTGGAGCCATGGGGCAACATCGATTGGGAAAAACTCGACCGCATCGAAGCGTTAGGTTACAAGGTCAACTTCTTCCGCACTCGTGACAAGAATTTCAAGGCCGAGTGGGTGGAGAAATACTATGCGACAGAGGTCTCCAGCGAAGGCAAATACACCTACTTCGTCACATTCTCGCCCGAACAGCCCGACATTGCTGCCGAACAGATTTTCCTTCCTCGTGAGACACTGTCCGACTTCTATGCAAAGGAACGCAGCTTGAACGAACAGCTGACTGCCATTCACTATGAGATGTGCCGCATTCAGGGTGAGGAACTGCCGACACTGTTGGCGGGACAATTGGCCGTGGAGAACGACATTTCCCTCTCCAGAGTCCACTTGAGCAACGAATCCGTTGCCGACGGTGCCGTGAAACTCATGGTGGGCTGGACGTTGGAGGAAGATGCCGCTGAAATCACCAAATACCTGGATCAGGCACATATCTATTATAATATAGAGAACCCTGCATTCGACGACGATGTGCCCATCAAGCTGAAGAACGACGGTTTCTCCCGGCTTTTCGAGCCCATCCTTCGCATGTACTCCCTGCCCAACTACCACGATATCGACCCGTTACCATTGTTCGCACCCTTCTTCATGCTCTTCTTTGGCCTCTGTATGGGCGACCTTGGTTACGGATTACTCATCATGGCAATCTCGCTGGCCGTCGTGCTGATGAGTCCGGCCAACAAAGCATACGGAAAACTGGGACTCCTGTTGGGCGGCATGACCTGTGTCTGCGGTTTCATCACGGGCTCCTTCTTCGGTATCGACCTCTCGAAAGTGGATTGGGCATTCATAAAGCCCATTCAACCTTACTTTGTGAACGACTCCATGAAGGAAAGCTTCTTCGGCTACTCACCCATGATGGTTATTTCCGTCATCATCGGACTCATCCAGGTGCTTCTGGGCATGTTGATGGCAGGCTGTAAGGCCGTGAAGAACTATGGCTTTATCTACGGCGTGGGAAAATTCTCATGGGTGCTTGCTCTCCTTTGCCTCGTTGCCCTGTTCGGACTTCCCATGTTCGGCGTGGTCATTCCTTTGGCTTTGCAATCTGTGCTCTATGTCCTGATTGGAATTGCTGCCTTCGGCATCTATTTCCTCAACAATCCTGCGGCCTACGCCAAGGCCGGCAGCTTGAAGAAGCTGCTCGGCATCGGTGCCAACCTCGGTGGAGGTGTATGGGCTACCTACGGCATGTCCACCGGCCTGTTGGGCGACCTTCTGAGCTACATCCGCCTCTTTGCCCTCGGACTTACCGGCGGCGTACTCGGTGGTGTGTTCAACCAGCTGGCCACACAGATGTCGGAGGGACTTCCTGCTCAGTTGAGATGGGGGGTATTTCTGGGTATCCTGCTCTTTGGACACGGTATCAACTTCGGTCTCTGTCTCATTTCTTCGTTCGTACATCCGATGCGACTCACGTTCGTGGAGTACTTCAAGAATGCCGACTTCTCAGGCAATGGCAAGGAGTATAAACCCTTTAAAATCATTCGCAATCATGATTGAAAGCCCCTTCAAGCCCTGTTAAGCCCTTCTCATGGGTGGCAGAAGTGTGGATCAACTTTCAGTCTCTAATTATTAATTTTTAAATTTTAATTTATTTATGTCACCAATCGTTTTAGCTTATCTCGGCATTGCCCTTGCAGTGGGCTTGTCAGGTATTGGTTCTGCCTATGGCGTGACCATTTGTGGTAACGCTGCCATCGGCGCATTCAAGAAGAATCCGGGAGCCAGCGGCTCGTACATCGGACTCGCCGCCCTTCCCTCCTCACAGGGACTCTACGGCTTCGTCGGCTTCTTCATCCTCAACCCCAAGGTAACAGCCGACATCACGATGTTTGCAGCCTCTGCCGTCTTTGGTGCAGGTCTTGCCCTCGGTGCTGTGGCTCTCTTCTCAGCCATCCGTCAGGCAAAGGTTTGTGCAAACGGTATCTCAGCCATCGGCGGCGGTCACAACGCCTTCGGTACCACCATGGTGCTCGCCGTGTTCCCTGAGCTCTACGCCATCCTCGGCCTCCTCGTGCTCATCCTCATTGCAGGAGCACTGTAATGAAAGCATAATTCATAATGCTTAATGCATAATGAAAGGCTTCCACCTTGTTATGGGGTGGAAGTTTTTTTGTTTTCAGCCAGGGTCGGAATGGATTTTTGGCTTCGCAGGCGAAACCCTCCCCTGTCTCCTTGACCTTAAAGATATTCGCTTGTGACAATATGTTTTTCAGCTTGTTGCAACGCAGTACTCTATCCGAGATGAAGCTTAACTCTATTCAAGATGACGCAGTACTCTATTCAAATGTAGAGTTCTGCGTGAAATCTGAAGGCATGAGCCTTGGCCGTGCTTATCCAAAAAGTTTTTTGATGAGGTCGGGGCGACCCATGCGTCGAAGTTCGTTGATGATGCGTTGTCGCTCGGCAGGTTTATACCAGAAGAAAAACTGGCGTTGTGCGAGTTTTTCCTGCTGCGTCTTGGCCGAGAAGACGGGTTGCAGGGTATAGGGGTGAAAGCCCGTGTACCAAGTCTCGGTGGCCACGGTCATGGGAGTGGGGGTGAAGTCCTGCACCTGTTCCAGGTGGAAATCCAGTTTTTTTGTGATGACGGCCAGTTCGGCCATGTCCTCGGCGGTACAGCCAGGATGGCTGCTGATGAAGTAGGGGATGATTTGCTGGCGCAGGCCGGCCTCGCGGCAGGTCTGTTCAAAGATGCGCTTGAAGTCGTAGAACAGCCGGAACGAGGGTTTTCGCATGAGTTGGAGCACGGCATCGCTGGTGTGCTCTGGGGCTACCTTCAGGCGTCCGCTGACGTGGCGGGTGATGAGTTCGTGGGTGTATTGGCGGTTGATGCGGTTCGTGTGCTCGTTGCCGGTGTCGTGCAACAGGAGGTCGTAGCGCACACCACTTCCGATGAAGCTTTTCTTGATGCCCGGCAGGGAATCGACGGCGTGGTAGATGTCGAGCAGGGCTGAGTGGTCGGTGTTGAGGTTGCGGCAGATGCCTGGATGTATGCAGGAGGGGCGCTTGCACTGGTGGCAGAGGTTGAGGTCTTTGCCGTGCATGGCGTACATGTTGGCCGAGGGACCGCCCAGGTCGCTCAGGTAGCCCTTGAATCCGGGCAGCTGGGTGATGGCCTTCACCTCGCGCAGGATGCTTTCCTTGCTGCGGGAAGTGATGAACTTACCCTGATGGGCAGAGATGGTGCAGAAAGCACAGCCGCCGAAGCAGCCCCGGTGGAGGTTGACGGAGAATTTAATCATCTCGTAGGCGGGAATGCGCTTGTCCTTGTATTTGGGATGGGGCAGGCGGGTGTAGGGCAGGTCGAAAGCGGCATCGAGTTCGGTCTGGCTCATGGGCTGGTAGGGAGGGGTGACGACGATGAAAAGTGGCTCAGAACCTGCCGGTTGGTTTATGGGCTGTATGATTCTTTGGGCATTGTATTTATTAGACTCCTCCTCGATGTGGCGGAAGTTCTCGGCTTGGGCGCGTTTGTTGCGGAGGCATTCCTCATGGCTGTGCAGGAGGATGTCGTCGGGGCGGATGCCGCCGGGAATCTCTTTCTTGGTCATGAGCATCACCGTCTGGCGTTGCGGGTGGCGCATCATGAGATTTCGGAAGAGGGTGGTGTCAATCTCGCAGTCCTGTTCCATGAGCAACTGGGCAATGGCGGTGTTGGGTTTCTCGCCCATGCCATAGACCAGCAGGTCGGCCCCAGCGGTGTAGAGGATGCTGGGGAGGAGGCGGTCTTGCCAGTAGTCGTAGTGGGTGAGCCGACGGAGTGACGCCTCGATGCCGCCGAGTAAGACGGGCACGTCGGGGTAGAGCTGTTTGAGGATGCGGGTATAGACGATGGTGGGATAGTCGGGGCGCAGGTCGGTGCGTCCGTCGGGCGAGTAGGCATCCTCGCTGCGCAAGCGCTTGTTGGCCGTGTATTTGTTGACCATGGAGTCCATGCAACCGGGCGAGATGCCGAAGAAGAGGCGGGGCCGGCCCAATTTCTTGAAGTCGCGGTAGTCGCCGTGCCAGTCGGGTTGTGGCACGATGGCAACGCGAAGACCCAACGACTGGAGTACACGCCCGATGACTGCAGCACCGAACGAGGGATGGTCAACGTAGGCATCGCCAGAGAAGAGGATGACGTCGAGTTGGCTCCATCCGTGCAGTTCGCACTCTTTTTTGGTGGTGGGAAGGAAGTCAAGATAATTGGTGCTTGCCATTTTTTTAATGGGGCTATAGGGAGTATAGTAACTATAGTGATTATAGTGGCTATAGAGGGACTATTGGGGGCTGTTATTCTCTCAGGAAGGCCATGAAGGCGGCCATGAGTTGGTGGATTTTGCTGGTCTCGGTGATGCTCTCGATGGGAAAGCCCAGTTTGATGTAGCGTTGGCCGGCGTTTTTGGCTATGCCTGCCGAGGTGCCGTCCTGGTAGAGCAGCATAGTGAAGGCGTTGACGGTGGGTTGCAGGGTGGTGGGGGCCGGTACGCTGTAGCTGTAGGGGTTCATCTCGCGCCAGATGGTGAAGGAGGTGCCGCAGCCACTGATGGTAGCCTGTGTCTTGTCGGTCAGTGGTGTCTCGCCGATGTTGGCACCGCTGATGAGGGTGCGTCCGCCTTGGTTGATGTAGTCGTCAACGAGTCGGGAGGTGGCGGGGTTGAACTCTTTCTGAACGCCGTAGATGACATCGAGCAGGGGAAACTGGCGCAGGATGTCGGTGGCCTTGATGTAGTGGGTGAGCAGGGCTCGCTCACTGGTGGAGGTGAAGGAGTGGCCGGCGTTGAGGAGGGCTTTGCCGTGGATGGCGGCATAGTCGAAGGTGTTGCCCATAACGAGGGTGCCGGCCAGTTCCTCGCCGCTGTAGCCCAGTCCGTCCTTGGCCTCGCTGCCGGGTTTGGCCTTGTTGAAGCTGAGTTGGCGACCGCTGAATCCGGCAAAGGCACCGTACTGTACGCCAGGGTCGGCATCGAGGTCGAAGCCCAGGCGGTCGGAGGTGTTGACCATCTTAGGGCCTTCGAGGCGGGTGAAGGCATTGACAACGAGGGTGGTTCCGTGATTCTGGCGACTGATGCCCGCTGCAAGGGTCTCGGAGGGGAAGCTCTCGCCGCCTTTGTTGACGGCAGTGACCTTGAAGGAATAGACCATGTCGGGCTCCAGGCGTAGGCTGAAGCTGGTGCCGCTGACGAGGGTACCATTGTCGAAGGCTGTGTTTCCGATGCGGGTATAGACGATGTATTTCTGTGGCGTGGCCGTCGGTTCAAGGGGGTCGTTGACAGGGGCCCAGCTGAGGGTCACCGTGCGTTTCCGCTCGTTGAGTGCGAGGTGGAAGTCGGTGACGGGCAGAGGCTGTATGACGTAGCTGCGCTTGTGTTCTGTAGCAATGAACTTGACGATGCTCTTATAGATAGACCGGCACATGTCGAACTTGAATTTTGGGTCGTAGCCCATGCGGAGGTCGTCGAAGTCCTGGTGTGAGAGCATTTCGAGGATGCAGCACGGAATTTGCGGGTCGCGGGCCTCGCCGTAGTTGCGGTTCCACAGGTTGCGGACGGTCCAGCGGTAGTCGTGGAGGTCGGTGGTGAAGTTGGTCACGAACAGGCTGGCCAGGTCGCGGGAAACGTAGCGGTCGAGTCCGGCGGCGGTCAGTCCGTTGTTGAAGTCAGTCTTGTAGATGGCCAGTGAGCCCATGTACTCGCCCAGCGGACGATACCACGCATCGGTGTGGAAGGCGACGTTGAGTTCCAGGGGAATGCGAAGCCCCTCGGTTGCCTGTGGATTGTAGATGCTGCCGCCGGAGAGGTAGTTGATGGCGGCGGAGCGGGCGCTGATGTCGTTGCTGTAGTCGTCGTTGTCGAAACGTCCGCTATGTATCTTGTAGGGGAAACCATACCACTGGGCGGAGTATTTTGCGGCCTCGGCCCATCGGGGCATTCCGCTGGTGGGGATGGAACTGTCGGGTACCGTGCGCCCCATGCCGCCGCCGAATCGCACGGCATCGGCAGAGACGACTCCCTTGTGGGCACTCTGGTTGCTGAGGACGACCATGCCACTGTCGTGGATGCCCCTGCTGAACTCGAAGGTGCCGAGATAGACCCACGTGCCGCCGCCTATCTGCTGGTTGACAGTGAAGGTCGTGGTGCCACCCTTGTGGAAGACCGTGTAATGGGCATCGGTCACACTGTTCTCACAGGATTTATAGGTGACATAGACAGCGTATTTACCGGCTTCCGGGATGTCGGGAACCCACTGCGCACAGGCTGACTCCTTGTTGCCGCTGACGGTGGCGATGTAACGAGCCGTGCCGTCGGTGAAGGGATTATCGGTGGCCTGATAGACGGTCTTGTAGTAGGCAAACGCCTCGCCGGAGGCTGTCGTCCAGATTTTTTTGTTTTTCTTTTTGCGCTGACTCTCGATGTAGAGTCCGTTCTTGGTGGGGCTGTCGTTGTCAACGATCACTTCGTTGCGCTGCCAGTCGCGTTCACGGGGCGTAAAGACGATGGCACCTGCGTTTTGTAGCATGGGGATGATGTATGGCACGACAAAAGTCTGGCTGAAGAGGTCCTCGCAGGTGGCATAGAGGCTGGGACGCTGCCATTTCCATTCGGATTTGGCGTGTTTCCAGTATCTGCCGTGACTCTGCCAAAGGGAAAGATGCACGTTTTCAAGTCCGTCGGGTGCGGTGTAGGGGCGAGAGGTATTCTTGACCCAGGGTGCTCCGCTGTAAGTGTTTTTCAGCAAGCGGCTTGGGTCTTTCTTGTTTTTTCGGAAGAAGTTGGGTATAAGCTCTTCAATGAGTTGGTCCTCCGTCATGACGGCCAGGTCATAATGCTTTTTGTTGTTGGGGATGAAGGTGCGGATGCGGCTGTAGATGGAATCGACGACAACGGGGGTGAAGTATTGCTCGGAGAATCCGCCACCGAACGTAATTTCTATGCGGCGTTTGTTGTCATCGACGTTGCAACTTGTCAAGGTGCAACGGCTGGTGCTCACGTCCCAGCGTTTGTAGGTGGAAAGCCAGTCGTTCAGTTGGCTTTCCAAGGTCTGTGAAAAGCCGCCAAGTGACTGAAAAAGAAATATAAGAAAGAGAATCGTTGCTTTCATGCGTTTGGATTGAATATTGAAAATAGTTAATTGTCGATGTTGTAGGTGTAGCGGTTGAAGCCGACCAGTTTGTCGTAACGCTCACCGAAGGGACGGTGATAGATGTAAATCCAGTATTCGTTTTCCGTCTGGTGGAAGCTGCCCTCACATGTGACAGGGGTGCCTCGTGTCTCGCCTTCCGGCACGAAAAGGTACTGATAATTATAAGAGCCTTGCTTCAAGGGTCGGACTATCTCGTAGCAATGGTCGATGAGGTTGTATTCCATCTTGTTCTCTTCGTAGAAGTGACCGTTCGTCAGGTCACCGTTCAGGTAGATGTCGCCTCCTGCCACCGGAGGCATGACCAGCCGGAAATGGGTGTAGAAATAGTCGCTCTCCGTGTCGTTATCGACATTGTTGCCGTTGCGAATCCAATAGCGTCCGTTCTGGTCCTTGTCGAAAAGGTAGGACACACGTTTCTTGTCCTCAAACAGCGTGGCATGGTAATAAGGGTCGTGGTAGGACATGCTATATACGTGCATCGTCGGCACATATTCGTCGAGAATCTCGAAGCGGCGGTACTCGTTGCCTGCTTCAAAGATGAGTTGCCGGTTATGGGTGAAAACCAACTCGTTGTTACGGAGATAGGTGGGGCGGATGTTCTCCACGTGATTGTCCCAACGGCGGTTTTGCAGCACGATGGCCTTCAGGTCGCTGATGGGATCCTGCACCACATAGCCCTGGTAGTTCACCCGGAAATCAATCTGTTGGTGCGAATGCCAAGTGTCGATATCGGTATTGCCGCTGGCACTGATGCTGATGCTGACACGGGGCTCGAACACACAGAAGCAGGCCTGGGCCACAGGCTCCTCGCGTCCATCCTCGAAAATGTCGATACGGTAATTGCCTGAGAGTTTGAGCCTGACGTCGTCGTTGGGAATCGTGAAAGAATAGTGGTTGTACTCCATGCGGGTGTTCATCGACGGCTCATAATCGTCAATGCGCTGGTCGTTGAAGCCGTCCATGTACTCGCTGACGATTAAATCGCTAGGTGTCCAGTCTGCATTGCAATGCACAATGCTGTAGGTGTAGCGCACATAAGTGTGCTGAAGGTCGTCGAACGAGATTTCCAGAAAGTTCTCTCCACCCAACAAGAGGACGGGGGGCTCGCCCCATTCGCCGTTCAGTTTTACTTGCAAGGTCTTGATGTTGCTGACAAACGTGTCGTTGGTCTGGGCTGTGATGGCCAGGGGCAGCAGCAACGTGAGCAACAGTATGCGGAGGATTTTCATCGATGGGTTCGTAATTTTTCCTCAAAATTACTGATTTCTTCTGAACCATTCTCTATAATTCTTTAAAAATATGTACTTTTGCATGTTTTTAGCACGGCAAGTGTGAAACTTTTCATTGTGACTATCCCTTTTTTATGCAAAAGATTATCGAGATAAAGGGCGGCGTTGCCCGCCATCCGCTATATAAAATGAAGTCGCCGGTGGATTTTGAGGTGCTTTGTGGTGAGCAGATTGCCATTGTAGGCCCCAACGGTGGCGGAAAGAGTATGCTGGTTGATATGATTACCGGTGCCCACGCCTTGATGCCTGCGAACGACGTGCGGTATGACTTCCGACCGTCGAAGGCCAAGATGGTGAGCGACAACATCAAGCACCTGACGTTCCGTGACTCTTACGGAACGAACGACGGCACGTATTATTACCAGCAGCGTTGGAACCAGAACGATTTGGACGAGACCCCGCTGGTCAGCCAGTTATTGGATGAAGCTTTTGCCCTGGCCGATACGGGATTGACCCGGAAGACGAATTTCGACAAATTCATTGTTCGCAACGAGACCCCGGAGCAGGAGGCGCAGCGGTTGGCACAGGAGGAGGCCGACCGACGGGCCATGCATACCGAGTTGGAGAAAGTGAGGAAGCGGCTTTACGAGATGTTCCATCTGGAGCAGCTGGTTGACAAGCATGTAATCATGCTCAGTTCGGGGGAGCTTCGCAAGTTTCAGCTGACAAAAACTCTGATGACCAATCCGCGAGTGCTCATCATGGACAATCCGTTTATCGGACTGGATGTGAAGGCGCGTGGCCAGTTGCACGACTTCCTGAAAGTGCTTTCGGAGGAAACGGACATCACGATTATCTTGGTGTTGTCAAAAACTGACGACATCCCGGCATTCATCACGCATGTCTATCGGGTGGAAGACATGACGGTGCTGCCCAAGCAAACCTTGGCGGAGTATCAGGCGACGGCAAGGCAGACTTACGAAAAGGTGCTTTCTGACGAGAAAGAAGCTGCAATTCTGGCCTTGCCCGATGCGGGACAGGAGGAGGTGAAAGCCGGTACGCAGCATGTGATAGATTTTAACAACGTGAACATCCGCTACGGGCAACGTACCATCCTGAAAGACTTGAACCTCACCGTGATGAACGGTGAACACTGGGCTCTCTCCGGCGAGAACGGTTCGGGAAAATCGACGTTGCTCAGTATTGTCTGTGCCGACAATCCGCAGGCATACGCCAACAACATCGTGCTTTTCGGTCATCAGCGTGGCAGTGGAGAGAGCATTTGGGACATCAAGCGCCATATCGGTTATATTTCGCCAGAAATGCACCGTGCCTATATGAAGGATGTTCCTGCTATCGACATCGTTGCCAGTGGAATGAGCGATATGACAGGGCTATATGCCTTGCCCAAGCTGCTCCGTCCGCGCAACGACCATGAGGAGGAACTGCGCTGCCAGTGTCTTTTTTGGATGGATATTTTCGGGGTGGGGCAGTATGCCGACCAGACTTTCCTAAAGCTATCCAGCGGTGAGCAACGCCTGGTGCTTTTGGCCCGTGCCTTTGTCAAAGACCCTTCGCTGCTCATCCTCGATGAGCCTTTGCATGGGCTTGACATGAGAAACCGCCGTCTGGTCAAGGAGGTCATCGAGGCTTTTTGCAAGCGCAAAAACAAAACGCTCATTATGGTCACGCATTATGAGGAGGAACTGCCGCCTTGCATAGACCACAGCATTTTCTTAAAGAAGATTGGCTGAAAAACAAGACATTCCGAAAGCGATTTGCCTTCGGAATGTCTCGTTTTTACGTGTTTAGTTGATTTCTCCGCTGCCGTAACAAAGGTGATGGTTCTCGTCATAGATGACACAGAACTGGCCAGGGGCGACACCGTGGATTTTTTGCTCGGCCTGAAGATGCCAAGTGCCGTCTGTGTGTTGCTTGATGTGGCCTGGAAGGTATTCTGGCGTGTGACGGATTTTAAAGGTGATTTTTTTCGGTTGCAAAAGAAGGGACGTATTGTCAGAACCCGATTCTCTTGCGCATTCTTCTGCCCACGGATTGGCCGTAATGAAATGGAAATCATTCATGGTGACGTGGTCCTTATAGACTTTTTCGGGGTCGTAGCCGTGAGAGACGAACAGGATGTTGCGCTTGAGGTTCTTCTTGACAACGAACCAAGGTCCGCCGCTGAATCCCAAGCCTTTGCGCTGTCCGATGGTGTAGAACCAGAGGCCACGGTGTGTGCCAATCTTATGCCCAGTTTCAATCTCACGGACGTCACCTGGCTGTTCGCCAAGGTATGCCTTGATGTAGTCGCGGAAGTCGATATTGCCCAAGAAGCAAATGCCTTGTGAGTCTTTCCGTTCGGCGTTGAGCAAGTGGGCCTGCTCGGCAATCAGGCGTACCTCATGTTTCCATAAGTGGCCAATGGGGAAGAGCAGTTTGCTGACTTGCAGGGAGTTGATTTGACAGAGAAAATCGGTCTGGTCCTTCACTGGGTCGGGCGAGGTGGACAGCCAGGTTTTGCCGTTGAACAGCGTGGTTGTGGCATAGTGTCCTGTGGCCGTGTAGTCGAATTCGTGGCCGATTTTTTCTTCAAACACACCGAACTTGATGAGCTTGTTGCACATGACGTCGGGGTTGGGGGTGAGTCCTTGGCGGGCTTTCTCCATGGTGTAGCCGACGACGTGTTCCCAATAGTCTTTGTGCAGGTCGATGATGTCGAAGCGCAGGCCATATTTCCGGGCAAGCCACTGGCAGATTTCCACATCTTCCTCGGAGGTACAGTTCCACTCTGTGTCGCGGTCTGGACCGATTTTGATGTAGAAAAGGTGCGGGTTGATGCCTTGCTCTTTCAGCAAGTGAACGGAAACGGCGGAATCGACCCCGCCACTGACCAGTGCTGCTACGTTCATTTGTTTGCCAAGGGAGATTTGAGTGCTTTGGAGATTTCGAGCATTTTGTTGATGGGGGCAATGGCCTTCTCGCTAATGACGGGGTCAACCTCGATGGTGGGCCATTCGTATTTCAGCGTGTTGTAGAGTTTGCTGAGGGTGTTCAGCTTCATGAACGAGCATTCGTTGCAGCTGCAACCTACCGTCTCCGTTGTCTCTGGCGGGGCAGGAATGAAGGTCTTTTCCGGGCAGGCTTTCTGCATTTCGTGGAGAATGCCGCTTTCGGTTGCAACGATGAACTCGGTGGCCTCGTTTTCGATGGAATATTTTAGCAGTCCAGCCGTGGAGCCAATGACATCGGCCACTTTCTGGATGGGTGCCGGGCATTCCGGGTGGACAAGAATTTTTGCGTTGGGGTGTTCGGCCTTGATCGCCAGGATTTTCTCAAGCGAGAATTGGCCATGGACGTGGCAACCGCCGTTCCATAGGAGCATGTTGCGCCCCGTGACGGAGTTGATGTAGCCGCCTAAGTTCTTGTCAGGGCCAAAGATGAGTTTCTCGTCCTGCGGAAATGAATCGATAATGAGTTTAGCGTTTGAAGAGGTCACTACCACGTCGGTGAGGGCCTTGACGGCAGCTGTGGTGTTGACGTAGCTAACAACTTTGTAGCCAGGATGTTCGTTAACAAATTTTTTCAAGTCGTCGGCATTGCATGAGTCGGCGAGTGAGCAGCCAGCATTGAGGTCGAGCACAAGTACTTTCTTGTCGGGACAGAGGATTTTGTTTGTCTCGCCCATGAAATGAACGCCGCACATGACGATGATGTCGGCATCTGTCTTTGCCGACCATTGTGCCAGGGCGAGCGAGTCGCCAACAAAGTCTGCGATGTCTTGAACAGCGCCGTCCGTATAATAATGTGCAAGGATAACGGCGTTTTTCTCTTTGCACATGCGGCGAATTTCAGTTTTCAGGTCGATGTCGGCGGGAATGGGTTCGTCAACATAGCCTTTCTGAATCCAGGTCTCTTTAATCATGATGATGAAAGATGTTATGGTTTTATAATTTTGTACGCAAAGACGCAAGGTGTTCTTTGTGTCTTTGCGTACGATGACTATCTATAAACGAATGGTTTTCTGGTTGGGGCGGACAGCCTATTTTGCAAAGCTGACCGCACGGGTCTCTCGGATAACGGTAATCTTAACCTGTCCAGGATAGGTCATTTCATTCTGAATCTTTGTAGCGATGTCGTTGCTGAGTGTCTCGATTTCTGCATCGGAAATCTTGTCGGCACCGACGATGACACGCAATTCGCGGCCTGCCTGAATGGCGTAGGTCTTGGTAACGCCAGGGTAGCTGGCAGCTAAGGATTCAAGGTCATTGAGGCGCTTGAGGTAGGCTTCCACGATTTCTCGACGGGCTCCTGGACGGGCTCCTGAGATGGCATCGCAGACTTGCACGATGGGAGCGAGTAGGGAAGTCATCTCCATTTCGTCGTGGTGTGCGCCGATGGCATTGCAAATGTCTGGCTTTTCCTTGTATTTTTCAGCGATTTGAGCACCGTAAAGTGCGTGGGGAATTTCAAGTTGCTCGTCGGGCACCTTGCCGATGTCATGCAGCAAACCAGCGCGGCGGGCTTTCTTGGGATTGAGGCCCAGTTCTGCAGCCATGACGGCGCAGAGGTTTGCAGTCTCACGTGCGTGTTGGAGCAGGTTCTGTCCGTATGATGAGCGGTATTTCATCTTACCCACGATGCGGATGAGCTCTGGATGCAGACCATGGATGCCGAGGTCGATGCTGGTTCGTTTACCTGTCTCGATGATTTCCTCTTCGACCTGTTTCTTGACCTTTGCCACAACCTCCTCGATACGTGCGGGATGGATTCGTCCGTCGGCAACCAACTGGTGCAGGGCCAGGCGGGCAATCTCACGGCGTACAGGGTCGAACGCACTGATGACGATGGCCTCAGGGGTGTCATCTACGACAATCTCTACGCCTGTGGCAGCTTCCAAGGCACGGATGTTGCGGCCTTCGCGGCCAATAACACGGCCTTTGACCTCGTCGGAGTCAATGTGGAAGACGGTGACGGAGTTTTCAATGGCCGTTTCTGTGGCAACCCGTTGAATGGACTGAATGACAATCTTCTTGGCCTCTTTGTTAGCTGTCATTTTGGCTTCATCCACAATCTCATTGATGTATTGCTGGGCCTGGGACTTTGCCTCGTCTTTCAGGTTTTCAACCAATGCCTCTTTTGCTTCTTCAGCCGAAAGACCGCTGATTTCTTCCAATTTCTTGATTTCCAGATCGCGCATGTTCTCAACCTCTTGCTTGCGTTGGGCGAGCTGCTCCTGTTGCTTGTCAAGTTGTGCCTTTTGTTTGTCGTTCTCCGACTGTTTGCGCTGCAGTTCCTCATGACGTTGGTTGAGGGTCAATTCACGTTGCTTCAGCTTGTTTTCCTGTTGCTGCATTTTCTGGTTGCGCTGGTTGGCCTCTTTTTCAAGTTCTGCTTTCTTGTTGAGGAACTTCTCCTTCAGCTCAAGCTGCTTGTTCTTCTTGAGGGTTTCTGCCTCAAGTTCAGCCTCTTTCATTTTGGTCTCATACACCTTGTCCAAATCTGCTTTGAACATCTTCATGCGCACAAAAATACCGACTCCGATGCCTAAAACGAGGCAGCCTGCGGCAATTGCTATTGTTATAAATAATTCCATGTTGTTTTTTGTTTTTTAATTATGTTAATACAATACACAAACCAAGTTTGCATATCTTTTTTTCGTTTTTTTGAAAAGACATGCAACCGAAGAAAGGTGTTGGTCCGTAGTACTTTGTGAGGGAATGGTCTTATTTCTTGATGACTCCGTCAATCTCTTTTTCAAGATCGTTGATGGCCTCAAGAAAAGGCGCTGTCTCGTTGCGGTTGTAAATCCGGACGATTTCGACCGCAGTGTTGAGCATTGCCATGGCGTAGTAGTATTTGTCATTCAACGAGGGGTAGGCAGCACGTAGCTTCTGTACCCGGCTCTGTATCAATGACGCAGCATCGCGGTATTCCTTTTCTTCCTCGGCATCTGCCACTTTCATGGGAATCAGGATACCGTCAACAGATACTTTTATGTTTAGAACTCTATCGCCCATTCTTTTTGATGTTGTTTACAATGGTAGTTTGCTTTTTTGCCCGTTTTCTGAACGTGTCCTTATATATTAATAATGTGTGGATGGATTAGAAAAGGTTATTGTGCATTGAGCAAATTGATACAATTGTTTACCTCACGAACCAAGTTGGTGATTTTCTGTTTAGCATCCTTGAAATCGGAGTCGCTAATTTCAATCATCCTTGCCAATCTCAGGTTGTTGTAGTCTTCCTTGTACAGGGCTGCCTGTTGTTGGAGAGCGTCAATCTCTTTCTCCTTCTTTTCAAGCTCCTCGTACAATTCAGCATTTTCGCGCTGCAGCGCAACGTAAGAAGCGATAAGGCGCCGAACCTTCGCATCGAACTTTTTCAATGTGCGTCTGTCTGCTTCTGTCATTTTTGCCGCTTTGCTTTTGGGGGATGTATTTTATGTTATTTCTTAATCTTCTTCAATGCGGCCAGCTCCTCCTCTTGAGTGGGAGTCGGCTCTTTCTTGGCCAGCATGATAACGTTGTAGGTGTATTCTTTCATCCACTCGGTTGAAAATCCTAACGTTTTCTGGTATTGACGAATGGCGAATACAGTTTTTTGTACGCCGGCATCGTTCCAGACATTCTTAGTTGCGATTTCATCGATGGTATTGTTGATTACTTTTTTCATCATTCCTTTCATGAAGCCAGGAATGCGGAATTTCCATTTGAGAAGATTGCCCAACAACATCATGAGGTCTTCACTGAAACCCTGAAAGGCATACAGATAGCTTTGAACCTGCGTCTGGCTTTTGCATCCTTTTTTAATGCTGAGGTCAATTTCTTTGAAGAAGTTGTCGCTGATGCCATAGAGGTCTTGCATCATTTGTTGGCATGCTTTCTTCTCACCTAATCCGAGTTTGTTGTTGATTGTGGGGACGTGCAATGTGCGTTTGAAGGTGGCTAAGTCTGGTAGCATTCTAATGTTTGAGATACCGTTGTTTGCCGCAATCACACTTTGGAAATAGACCTTTATGAGGGTCATAAAGTCTTCCATCCCTCCCACATTCTCCTCTTTAGGCTTTTTTTTGAATAATTTATCTAAAACAATCATTTGTCAAATAATACCTGATTTTTTTTGAATGTTACAATCGGGAAGAAAAACGTTCTGTTTTCTGTGTTCTTCCGATTATTATGCAAAGTTACGCAATTTTTCTATAGAAAGAGAATTATTTCTAAAAAAAATAACGGTGGGAAAAACATTTTTGCGTTTTTTTTTGCCATGTGCTGAAAAATAGCTAATTTTGCAGCTAAATTTGTAATAATTGATGAATAGGATTGTAGCTTTCGTCCAATTGTAAAGCTTTTTTAATCATTTTTGTTTTTATGATAGAGAATAATCAATCGCAAGATTTCCAGAATGCAAATGCAGGTGGTAATGAAGAAGGTTCTGGAATTGACGTTCGTGTGTTATGGGAAATATTTTTAGGTTATAAATATTGGTTTTGTGCTTCTGTATTAGCCTGCCTTGTCGCTGCTTTTGTGTATCTGAGATATGCAACGCCCATATATCAAGTGACTACAAAGGTTCTGATTAAAGATAAGGAAAACCGCCGTTATTTGCAAAACTCCATCGGTAACACATTTTCCGAAATGGGTTTGATGAACAATAGTAATGGTTTCGACAATGAGCTTGAAATCATTGGTAGTAAGACCCTCAACAGAAGAGCTGTCAAGGATCAGAAATCATACGTTTCCTATTTCACGGAAGGAAAAGTAAAGACCATTGAGATTTATTCCAAGGAATCTCCTTACTTGGTTGATATGGACGAGGAAGTGATAGACACCCTGAACGTGTCTATAGCCTTGCGTCTTGAGCCGAAAGATGATGGACTCCTCACCACGGTGGAAGTACGAGACTTTAAGACGGAAAAGATGGTCAAGGCTTTCCCCTCTTATATTGATACTCCTTTCGGACGTGTGACTATTGACCGCAATCCTTTGGTTTTTAAGGATGCGGAAAGCCCGATGGAAGTCCATATCAGTCCAATTGACCCTGTGGCTCAACGTATGGCTAATGTCATTTCTGTGGCAGCTACTTCCAAGACGACGACCGTTGCCCAGCTTACCGTGAATGACAACTTGCCTGAGCGCAGTGCCGACTATTTGCAGCAGTTGGTAAAAGAGTATAACAAGGATGCAGATACTGACAACAACACTGAGGCTACCCGCACTGCAGAGTTCGTGGAAGAGCGTTTGGGCGAAATCAGCAAGGAGTTGAACATGACCGAGGCTGAGATTGAGCAGTACAAGCGCAGTAGCGGCATCGTTGATTATAAGGCAGACGCAACCATCAATGCCACTCAGAACATCCAGTATGAGCAGATGGTAGTGGAGGCAAGCACTCAGTTGAGCCTTGTGAACTACCTCGTGGAATATGTAAACAAGCGTGAGAACCATCTCCAGACTATTCCCTCAAATGTGGGCATCACCGATCCATCATTAAGTCAGTCTATCACAAAATACAACGAAATCATCATCGAACGCAATCGTCTGTTGCGTTCCGCTTCCGAGAATTCACCTGCGGTTACTGCTATTACCAGCGAGGCTGAGTCTTATTTTACGGCTGTAAAGTCATCTCTGGCGAGTGCGCAGCGTCAGTACACGATGAAGAAGAACGATTTGCAGAACCAGCAGAACAAATACTCTTCCCGTCTTACCTCTTCTCCGACGAAGGAGCGTGCCATCATCGACATGGGACGTCAACAGGAGGTAAAGGCACAGCTTTACATCATGCTTCTGCAGAAGCGTGAGGAAAACCTCATTACGCTGCACTCTTCTGCCTACAAGGCAAAGGTCATTGAGGATCCTATCATCTCTGGCCCCGTTTCTCCAAAGCGCAACATCATCATGCTTGCAGCCCTGCTCTTGGGTCTTGCCTTACCTTATATATATATATTCCTGCGCGAATTCTTCAGCTATCGCATCGAAGGCAAGGAAGACTTGGCAAAAGATTGTGCCGTACCGTTCTTTGGCTCTGTCCCCAATGTGAAGGCATTGCAAAGTGGCACACGTACCATTGTGCTTGAAGAGAACCGCAACAGTCTGATGATGGAGGTCTATCGCTCTTTACGTTCAAACCTCCCATTCGTCTTGAAACCAGGCCAAAAGGTAATCCTCTTTACCTCCACTTCTTCGGGTGAAGGAAAGACGGTGACAGCAGCCAACCTTGCAACCAGTATTGCTTTCGTCGGCAAGAAAGTCCTCCTGGTTGGTCTTGACATCCGAAAGCCGCGTCTGGCAGGTCTGTTCGAAATCGAGGACACCGAGAAGGGTATCTCTAACTTCCTTGCCCGCGAGGCCGATGATTACCCATATCTTGAAAAACTGATTCACACGACCAAGATAAGTCCCAACCTTCATGTTCTTCCTGCAGGCTCCATTCCTCCAAACCCATCGGAGTTGCTTGAGCGCGAGAACCTTTCTTCTGCAATTAACTATCTGAAGACCAAGTACGACTACGTTATTCTTGATACCGCTCCTATCGGTATGGTTTCCGATACTTATTCCATTGCGAAGAACGCCGACCTCACACTCTATGTCGTTCGTGTTAACTTCACCTTGAAGTCCGACATTGGTTTGATTAATGCGTTGAATGCTGACAAGCGCCTGCCGAACATGAACATCATTATCAACGGTGTTGAAACACAGGGTTCTGGCTATGGCTACAAGCGCTACGGCCACTATGGTTATGGCTATGGAAAATATGGCTACGGCAAGGGCTACGGTTACGGCTATGGATATGGTTATGGCTACGGTTACGGCTATGGATATGGCAACACTGGCAAAAAGCTTGAGGAGGTATAATCATGGTAATTGCTGTAGATTTTGACGGCACAATCGTGGAGCATTGCTATCCTAACATTGGAGAGGAACGCCCCTATGCGACAGAAATACTGAAAAAGCTCATTGCGGACAGACATAAGCTCATCTTATGGACTGTCCGCGAGGGCAAGTTGTTGGACGAAGCCGTAAATTGGTGTGCGGAGCGGGGTGTGACATTCTATGCCGTCAACAGTGATTCCTCCGATATGTTTAAAGAGGCCAAGGACAAGAACTTCTCCTGCAAGCTGAATGCAGACTATTTTATTGACGACAAGAACATTGGTGGTCTGCCCGACTGGCCCACAATCTACAAGATTATCACAACGGGCCTGTCTTACAGACATATTCTATACAAACGAATCAGGGAAGAATTTGTAGAGCAGCGTCCTCCCTCTCCAAAATGGATGTTTTGGAAGTGATTTGTTTACTTAACAACAATTTTTATGGATTCAGACAGTTATCCGGCGGTAAGCAGTGACCGCATTCCTGGCGACAACATTTAGTTAATATTATTGAACATCATGGAATTAATAATTATTTATATGATGTTGTCGCTCGTCATTTCAGCAATGTGCTCATTGCTTGAAGCGACACTTCTTTCAACCCCCTTATCGTTCGTAACCACCTTGGAAACACAGAAAGTCAAGGGGTGGGAACTTTTGAAGCAGTATAAGACAAACATCGACCGTCCTATCTCTGCCATTCTCGTAGTCAACACCGTAGCAAACACCGTGGGTGCTTCCCTCGTCGGTTCGCAGGCTGCCAACTATGCGGCTGAGGTTTTCCAGACGAATCATGATGTCAGCCTCTTCATTGGTGGCGTTTCTGGTGTTTTCACCTTCCTGATACTTGTTTTTTCTGAGATATTCCCAAAAACCATCGGTTCAACCTATTGGCGCAAACTGGCCCTGCCTGCTTGTCAGGTCATTAGGGTGCTGATTGGGCTTTCGTGGGTGGTCGTCGTCATCCTGGAGAAACTGACCCATCGCATTTCCGACAACACCCAGCAAGAGTCTGTCACCCGCGACGAGGTGGCGGCCATGGTTACCGTAGGAGCCGAGGAAGGCGTTCTTGAGAAAAAGGAGAACCGCATGATTCAGCACCTGCTGAACCTCGACAACATCACCGCCCATGAGATTATGACCCCGAGTGTGGTCGTAACTATGGCCGAGGAAGAGATGACGCTCCGCGAATTCTATCAGAATGAGGAGTTTAAGAATCACTCCCGCATCCCTGTCTATAAGGGCGACGAGAGTGACTACATCACTGGCTACGTGTTGCGGCAAACCATCCTTGAACGCTTGGCCGAGGACAAGTTCGACATTACCCTGGGCGAACTGGCCCGTCCCATCCTCTCCTTCAGCGAGGACGAGGAGGTTTCCGACATCTGGGAAAAACTCTTGGAAAAGAAGGAGCATATCAGCATTATCATCGACGAGTACGGCTGTTTCCGTGGTCTTGTTACCATGGAGGACGTCATCGAGACCATGCTCGGCTACGAGATTGTCGATGAGAAAGATGAAGTGGTCGATATGCAGGAGCTTGCCAAAGCCCAATGGAAGCAGATGAAGAAGCAGCAACACACGTAAAAATGTACCATTTACCATGTGCAAAGAACCAGTTGCCGTTCGGCAAGGTCTGATCTTTCAGCGTGAGGAACTCCTTTTAGGCTCTGATACCCTGGCTGCAATCGCCAGCCAGCGTGTCATTCTTTTTGGTGTGGGCGGCGTCGGTTCTTGGTGTGCCGAAAGCCTCGTTCGCTCCGGCATCCACCACCTGACGATTGTCGATAGCGACTGCGTCTGTGCCAGCAATATCAACCGCCAGCTTCCGGCTACCACCAAGACCCTTGGTCAACCCAAGGTAGAGGTCTTGCGCCAGCGTCTGCTCGACATCAACCCTGCCGCCGAGATTACCGCCCTGCAAGCCACCTACAACGCCGAGACTTCTCCTTCTTTTCAGCTTGAAACCTACGACTACATCATCGATGCCATCGACTCGCTGAAAGACAAAGCCCACCTCATTCTCACGGCGACTTCCACTCCTGCCGTGCTCTTTTCTTCCATGGGGGCCGCCCTCAAAATGGATCCCACCCGCATCAGTGTGGCCGAGTTCTGGAAGGTGAAAGGTTGTCCCCTCGGAGCCGCCCTTCGCCGCCGTTTCAAGCACGTCAAAACCTTCCCCACCAAAAAGTTCCGTTGTGTCTATAGCGAGGAACTCCGTAAGAATCAGGGAACAAGCGAAGAACGTGCCAATGGTACCATCTGCCATGCCACCGCCATCTTCGGCCTCACCCTCTCCAGCCTTGTCATCATGGATATAGAACGAAAGGTGCAGGAGAGTCTGGCTTAAAGACACTCCTATGACCCTTTCATCTTCTTCATCCTCAAGTCCTTCTGTTTTTATTTCAAACTGTTTCAAAAATCACGCAGTACTCTTTCCGATTTCACGCAGAACTCTATTGGAGACAACGCAGAACTCTTTAAATGAATACAGTTCTGCGTCGTCTCAGATACAGTTCAGCGTCATTTTCGGTCCTTTGAATATTCAAAGAGTTGTAATCTGTAAAGAGATATAAAAGAGGGGACTAATAAAATCGGATGTCGGTGATGACCTGTGTGCCGACGGCGGCGTTGAGCTGTTGGACTATTTTTGTGCGACTCATGTTGAGTTCCTGCCGTAGCACGGAAGACTTGAGCTCCACGTTCAGCGTCTGGTTTTTGATGAACGTGTTGCCGATGTAGCGCGAGATGCCATGTCCCAACACGTCCTCCAACGCCTTCATCAATTTGAATTGGTTGTAAGGGGTCTCAAGCCCTTCCTCACGAAGGAATTGCTGAATGACTTTTCCGATGGGTTCTGTGTTGCTTTTGCGCATCTTGGAAAGTTGAAAGTTAAAGGTTGAAAAAGAAAAGTGAAAACAGTCCCCTCCTAATTTTTCTCCCCTATTGAAGGAGAGGAACTTACGATGACTCCAGCCTTTACATTGAAAATCTTAAACTCGCCGTCGGCTCTTTCCAAGATTTGGTCGAGATTTTCCCGGTTGGTGTCGGTGATGAAGATTTGTCCGAAGTCGGGTTGGGAGAGGAGTCGGATGATGTTCTCCATCCGGGTGGCATCGAGTTTGTCGAAAATGTCGTCCAACAAAATGATGGGCGTGGTTTGGCTGCCGGTATGCTTCAGGAAGTTGAATTGGGCGAGGCGCAGGGCGATGAGATAGGTTTTGTTCTGCCCCTGCGACCCTTCCTGCTTGATGGGGAAGCCGCTGAGGCACATTTCCAAGTCGTCCTTGTGGATTCCGTGCAGCGAGTACCCCATGATGCGGTCTTTGGGCCGTCCTACCTGTATGATGTCCAGGAGGTCGCCCCGTTGGGCATGACTGATGTATCGGAGGCTGACTTGCTCGCTCTCAGCCGTGATGCTTTCGTGAATCTGCTGAAAGACAGGGATGAACTCCTCCACGAATGCTGCTCGTTTCCTGTAAATCTTCTCTCCGTAAGTGGCCATCATTTCCTCATAGACGCAGAGAATGTCAAGGTTGGGCTCCTCGTCGGCCTTTAGCATGGTGTTCCGCTGCATCAGCGCTTTGTTGTAGGCCGTGAGGGCCGTAATGTACTCCCTGTCGTATTGGGAGATAACGACATCCATGAATTTGCGGCGCTGGTCGCTGCCTCCCAGAATCAGTTCCGTGTCGTTGGGGGAGACCATCACCAAGGGGAGCAGTCCGATGTGCTCGGAGAGCCGCTTGTATTCCTTCTTGTTGCGTCGCACATGCTTTTTCTGATGGGCTTTCAGGCCGACCGAAATGTCCTCCTCCGTGCCGTTCAGGTCGTAGATTCCCTGTACCATCATCATGTCCTGTCCGTGCCGGATGTTGAGCGAGTCGATGCTACAGGCGGTGCTTTTGGCAAAGGAGAGGAAGTGGATGGCATCGAGCAGGTTCGTCTTCCCCTCACCGTTTTGGCCGATGAGGCAGTTGATTTTGCTGGACGGCGAAATGTCCGCCTCGGCGATGTTTCGGTAATTGAGAACCGAGAGTTTTTTCAGAATCATGCGACAAAGTTATGAAATTTTTGTAGGAAAATAGTTGTAGAGTCGTATAAAATTACTAATTTTGCAACGATTTTGGGTTTGCGATAGTAGCTCAGTTGGTAGAGCATTGGCTTCCCAAGCCGAGGGTCGCGGGTTCGAGTCCCGTCTGTCGCTCAAAATATAGGCGTGGTAATAATATGTTGCTGACTACCTTATTCATCGTGTCGGTGTTGCTTTTTGCCTTTGTGGTCATGAGCACCGAACAGTTTAACCATCTAAACCGGGCCGCAGTTGCAATGTGTTGTGGCGTTGTGGTTTGGGTGGTTTACCTTCTTCACGCAGGTGATTACATTCGCCTGATGCATCCCGAAGAATATTCCTTTTTCCTTTCAGGCGTCCAGTCCAGCACAAGCTCTGTGAAGGAATTTGTTGCCAAAAACATCATTATCAACTACATTAGCGAAGCTTGCAGCGTAATTCTATTCCTGATTGCCACGAACACCATCGTCGAAGTGCTGCATAACAACGGTGTCTTTGACTCACTGGTGAATTGGTTGCGGATGCGCAACAGCCGTTTGTTCCTCTGGATTATATCCTTTCTGACCTTCATCCTTTCGGCCAACGTCGATAACCTGACTACGGTTGTGCTGATGATGGGCATTATGGGCAATATCGTCCGCTCACACTACCAGCGTGTGGTCTATGCCTGCTCCATCATGGTTTCTGCCATGCTGGGCGGTTGCTTCACGGTGATTGGCGACATGACTTCGCTCATGCTTTGGGTGCGTGGATTGGTGACCCCCACCATGTTCTCTGCGGGTTTGTTCCTGCCTGCGTTGACGAGTCTGTGCGTCTTTAATTTCCTGATTGAAAAACGCCTGAAGGGTGGGGTGGAAGTCGTTTCTGTCTTCTCACGCTACAATGGCGACGACTCTTATCTGGCCGCCTGGCAGAAAATCTTGCTTTTGCTCATTGGCATCGGCGGCCTGTGGTTCATTCCCACGTTTCACTATATTACCCAACTGCCTCCTTTCCTGGGTGCACTCACCGTCCTTGCTTTGATGTGGATGATCGAGGGGCTTTTCAACCTGGAGCGCAACGGTAATGTCCTGTTGGTACAACGTCATTATTTCCGGAACACGGAGTTCATCGGTATGCGTATGATTCTCTACTTCCTGGGTGTCACCCTCTGTGTGGGTGCGTTGACCGAATGTGGTGCCCTCTCCTACGTGGGCGGTTGGCTTTCCACTAATATAAATAATGTATATATATACGGAGGCCTGACGGGCTTGCTCTCCAGCATCCTGGACAATGTCCCCCTGATGATGCTGGGCATGAACCTTTTTCCTCTTGATGCCCAAGCAGGTTCAGTCTCAGAGTTCGCTTTGAATGGTACCTATTGGCAGTTGCTTTCTTTCTGCTGTGCAATGGGTGGTTCAATCCTGTTTATCGGGACATTGGCCGGACAGGCTGTTCTCCAGGTAGAGAAAATGCACTTCGGCTGGATGCTCCGTCACTATTCCTGGCGTGTGTTCTTGGCTTGGTGCGCTGGGCTTTTGGTCTTCTGGCTGATACATTAAGCATGAACGTTCTCACCATACTTGGTCCTACGGCTTGTGGCAAAACAACCTTTGCCACCCAGTTGGCATTGCGTCTCGACGGAGAGATTATCAGTGCAGACAGCCGTCAGGTTTTCCGTCGGATGGACATCGGGACGGGGAAAGACTTGGCCGACTATGAGATTGACGGCCATCACATTCCTTACCACCTGATTGACATTGCGGAGCCAGGTACCCGCTACAGCGTCTATCGCTTTCAGCAAGATTTCCATGCCGCCTACAACGACATCCTGTCAAGGGGCAAGACACCGATTCTTTGTGGCGGAACGGGGCTGTATATTGAGAGCGTGATCAAGGGCTATGAGTTTGACGGTCGCCTGTTGCCCCCCTTGCGTAGCCTGAACATCGGACTGTTGATTGACCGTGACGAACGTCGCCGAAAAATCTCTGCACGTTTGCGCACTCGTCTTGAGGAGGGCATGGTGGAGGAAGTGCAGGGACTGATTGACAGCGGTGTCCCGACGGATGCACTCATCCGCTACGGACTTGAATATAAATACGTCACACTATACCTGCTTGGCAAACTCTCCTACGACGAGATGTTCCGTCTGCTCGAAATAGCCATCCATCAGTTTGCGAAACGTCAGATGACTTGGTTTCGGGGTATGGAGGAGCGGCGCGGAGTGCCAATCCATTGGATACGTTGTGATTTACCAATAAAAGAAAGAATAGAAATAGTAGAAGATTTATGGCAGAAACAACTAACGAGCGAATGATGAACCAGCAGGAAGCGGGCTTTGACGAGCGTGCGGAAATGCGCCGAAGTCAGTTGAACAGTCGTTGGGGAGTTGTGTATAGTTCACATTCGGGTTCTCATAAGGCACATAAGCGCTGGGCGAACATCCGTGCATACATGCAGCAAAAGGGCGTCCAGTACGATTTCGTTCAGTCGGAGTCCTATGGTTCCGTCGAGCGATTGACCACGATGCTCTGTCAGAACGGCTACCACACCATTGTCATTGTAGGAGGTGACGGAGCCTTGAATGATGCCATCAATGCGGTGATGAACAACCGTGAATCTTTGCCCGACGACTTTGCCCTGGGTACCATCCCCAACGGCATTGGCAACGACTTTGCCCGCTTCTGGGGCTTTTCGGACGAGAATTATCGTCAGACGGTGGATAGCCTGATTGCCCATCGTACCCGGAAGGTGGATGTGGCCTACTGTGTCTATCAGGACGACACCATTCCGCAGAAACGCTACTTCCTTGATTGCATGAACATCGGGCTGGGAGCAAAGCTCATCAAGGGCACCAACGATGCGGCTCGTCTTATCGGTTCCAAACGTTTATCCATTATCCCTGCTTTGCTGACCCGTATCTTTGAGCGAAAATCCTTCAAATTCAAGATAAAAATAGATACGGAAGAGATTGAAGGCGAGTATATGTCGGTCTGCATCGGCAATGCTTTGGGCTACGGACAGACCCCCAATGCCGTTCCGTATAGCGGCTTTCTGGACATTTCTGCCATTACACGACCAAAGTGGTGGCAACTGTTTGAAGGTTTCTGGCTACTGGGCAAGGGACGTTTCCTCAACTATAAGAATGTACACCCCTATCGTGCCAGCAAAATTGTCATTGAGGAATGTGAGAAAGCCTCCGTCAGTTTGGATGGCCTTTACCTGCATGGCAAAGGCTTTACACCCATGAAGATTGGCTTGGAGCGTGAAGCTTTCAGTTTCATTATCTGATTTGTCAGTTTATCCAATCTTGCTTATCTTCTTGATTTGTTCCTCGTCTATCAGCTTAATCTTCCGACCGTCAATGGCAACGATGTGCTCGTTGGCAAAAGCTGAGAGGGTGCGGATGGCGTTCGACGTGGTCATGTTGGAAAGGTTGGCAAGGTCTTCGCGTGAGAGGTAAATAGAGAGTGTGGCGCCGTCCTCCTCCAGTCCGTAGCAGTCTTTCAGGAAAAGCAGGGCTTCGGCCAGACGTCCCCGGATGTGTTTTTGGGTCAGGTTGACGGTGCGTTGGTCGCTGCTGCCCAGTTCGATGGAAAGCAGACGTACAAAGAACAGGGCGAGCTTCAGGTTTGTCTTAGTCCATTTGTCCACCAACTCCATGGGAATCAGGCACAGGGTTGACGACTCAAAGGCTGCTGCCGCAGTCACATAGTTTTGGTTGGCAAAGTAGGCCCTGTAGCCAAAAAATTCCACAGGCTTTATCACACGGATAATCTGTGTACGGCCTCCAACTCCATCCTTATACACCTTTACTTTTCCGCTGAGCAGGCAGTGGAAGTAGAGGGGAACATCCCCCTCTTTGTACATGATTTGGTTCTTCTTGAAATGGCGGATGGAAAGGTGGTATTTCAGTTCCTCGACTTGCTCAAAATCGAGCAATTCGATGATAGGAGCCAGATGTTCCATGAGGTCTGACATTGCTATCGTTTCCTGTCTCTTTTTTACCATTTTAATACTTTTCGATTTTCGGTTGCAAAGTTAGTGCTAAACTCCGAAAAAATGCAAGAAAATTGGTATTTTTGTGTTTTATAGCATGTTTTTTGAATTTGACGGACAAAAAAAACTAAAAAAGAATCAAAAAAAACTCAATATCTTGTTTGTAAGAAATTAAATTGCTAATTTTGTTGGGTCAACATGTCGCTGCTCCAATCGTTTTGCCAGCCACATGGGGACAAATCCATACTATGGACACTTTCATAAACCTTAAAATACAACTATGAGTTATTTACGTTTTGACAAACCCCTGATGACCAATTTGCAGGAGTCTCTGCCAAAGGAGATTCTGCGTACAAACAAGTCGGGTGCGTATTCTTGCTCTTCAATCGTTGATTGCAATACGCGTAAATATCACGGATTGTTGGTGGTACCTGTACCAGAGATTGACGACGACAACCATGTGCTGCTGTCCTCGCTCGACGAGACAGTCATTCAGCATGGTGCGCAGTTCAATCTGGGCCTTCACCGCTATGCCGGAGGCACTTATAGTCCTAACGGACATAAGTATATCCGTGAGTTTGAATGGGAAAAGCTTCCTACAACCATCTACCGTGTGGGAGGCGTAATTCTGAAGAAGGAGCGTGTGTTCCAGCACTTTGAGAACCGCATCCTGATTCGTTACACCCTGCTCGACGCACACTCGGTAACCACCCTTCGCCTGCGTCCCTTCCTGGCTTTCCGCTCCGTGAAGAAATGTACCCACGAAAACGGAATGGCCAACCGCGAGTACAAGGTGGTCGATAACGGAATCTCCACCTGCATGTATGCCGGCTATCCCGAACTGTTCATGCAGCTGAACAAGAAGAACGATTTCATTTATGACCCCAACTGGTATCGCGGCATCGAGTATCAGAAGGAAATGGAATTGGGCTACGAGTTCAAGGAAGACCTCTACGTGCCGGGCTATTTCGAGTTCGACATCAAGAAGGGCGAGAGCGTTGTCTTTTCTGCCGGAGTCAGCGAACTCAAGACCAACCAGCTGAAGAAACTCTTCGATCATGAGTACGAAGTACACGTGCCTCGTGAGAATTTCCAATCCTGCCTGATTAATGCAGCCCACCAATTCCACTACGAGAAAGACGGCGAGAACTACATCATTGCCGGCTATCCGTGGTTCAAGTGCCGTGCCCGCGACATGTTTATCGCCCTGCCCGGACTCACCCTGTCCATCGATGAGGTTGACTACTTCGAGCGCACTATGCAGACGGCAGAGAAGGCCATCAACGACTTTATCGCAGGCCGTCCACTCAGTGTTAATATCTCGGAATTTGAAAAACCCGACATCCTGCTCTGGGCCATTTGGTGCATCCAGCAATATGCCCGCCTCGTTTCGCAGGAAGAGGCTACCCGCAAATATGCAGCCTTGGTTGAGAAAATCGTCAATTTCATCAAGGCTGACGGACACCCCAACCTGCAGCTCCACGAAAACGGCTTACTCTATACCAACGGTCGTGAGACACCAGCCACATGGATGAACTCCGAAGTGAACGGCTATCCCTGCGTACCACGTTCTGGCTATGTGGTTGAAATCAATGCACTTTGGTATAACGCCCTGATGTTCTGTGCCGACATGCTCATTTCACAAGGTCGTGGCGGCGATGCCTCAGCGCTCACCCAGCTTGCCGACAAGACAGGCGTAAGCTTCAAGGAAACCTTCCTTAACCAGCACGGCTACTTGCTCGACTACGTTGATGATGGCTATATTTCTTGGAGTGTACGCCCCAACATGCTGATTGCTTCCTCTCTGGAATACTCTCCACTGACAACTCCCGAGAAGAAGAAGATTTTCGACATCTGTACTAAGGAACTGCTCACACCGAAGGGCATACGTTCACTCTCTCCGAAGTCAGGTGGCTATAACCCAATGTATGAAGGTGGCCAGCAGCAGCGCGACGCTGCCTACCATCAGGGCACCGTTTGGCCTTGGCTCTCAGGATTCTACTTGGAAACTTGCCTCAAGGTCTATAAGCACAGTGCCTTATCCTGGATTGACCGCCATTTCGTCGGTCTGGAAGAGGAACTCTTCTATCATTGCATCGGTACGCTTCCCGAACTCTTCGACGGCAATCCGCCATTCCATGGCCGAGGTGCACTCTCCTTCGCCATGAACGTGGCCGCCGTTCTGCGTGTCAACAAGGTTCTTGCAAAATTCTATAACTATTAATAAAGGAGGATAAGAATATATGAAAGTTATGATGTTTGGTTGGGAATTCCCACCTAAAATTTATGGCGGTCTTGCTGTTGCTTCCTATGGTATCACCAAGGGAATGGTAGAAGGTCAGCCAGATGCTGAGATTACATTCTGCCTCCCAAAGCCAACGGGCGAAGAAGAAAAGTTCCTGAGGATTATCAACATGAGCCAAGTGCCCGTGGCATGGCGTGACGTACAGTACGACCAAATCAAAGACCGTTTCGTAGGTCATACCGCAGAGGACTACTATCGTTTCCGCGACAACATCTACGCCGATTTCAACTACATGGGCGTTGACGACCTCGGCTGTCTCCAGTTTGCAGGCGGCTATCCGTCCAATCTGCATGAGGAGATTAACAACTTCTCCATCATTGCCGGCGTATTGGCTCGCAGCGAGCAGTTCGACATCATCCATGCGCACGACTGGCTTACCTATCCAGCCGGTGTCCATGCCAAGATGGTTAGCGGAAAACCACTCTGCATCCACGTACATGCCACCGACTTCGACCGTTCGCGTGGTAAAGTGAATCCCACCGTCTATTCCATCGAGAAAAACGGAATGGATCATGCTGACTGCATTATGTGTGTGTCTGAGCTTACTCGCCAGACCGTCATCAAAGAATATCATCAGGATCCGCGCAAGTGCTTCGCCATGCACAACGCCGTTTATCCACTGCCACAGGAATACCTCGACATCCCACGGGTTGATAATGGCAAGGAGAAAGTAGTTACTTTCCTTGGACGTATCACCATGCAGAAAGGTCCTGAATACTTCATCGAGGCAGCCGACTTGGTCTGCAAGCGTTCCAAGAACATCCGTTTCTGCTTTGCTGGTTCTGGCGACAAATATTGGGAAATGGTCGATTTGGCAGCCGCCAAAGGCATTGCCGACCGTTGCCACTTCCCGGGATTCCAGCGAGGCAAGCAAGTGTATGAATGCTACAAAGCCAGCGATGTTTTTGTCATGCCGTCCGTTTCCGAGCCCTTTGGCATTGCACCGCTTGAAGCCATGCAGTGCGGTACGCCCTGTATCATCTCCAAGCAGTCCGGCTGCGGCGAGATACTCGACAAGGTCATTAAAGTCGATTACTGGGACATCAACGCCATGGCCGATGCCATTTACTCACTCTGCACCAACGAGGGCTTGCACCGCTACCTGCGCGAGGAGGGCTTGAAGGAGGTTGCCGAAATCACTTGGGTAAAGGTCGGTCATCGCATCCGCAAGCTCTACGATGAGTGCATCTACAACGGAGGCTTCATACACTAAGCTATAACAACAGCTCACAAACTCAATAACTCAACAACTTAAAAAACTCAAAACTCATGAAAAAGATTTGTCTTTATTTTGAGATTCACCAGATAATCCATCTCAAGCGCTATCGTTTCTTCGACATTGGTCGTGACCACTACTACTACGACGACTACGAGAACGAGCGTTCCATTAATGATATTGCAGAGCGCAGCTACGTCCCCGCACTCCAGACACTCATCCAGATGTGCAAGGATAATCCTGAATTCCGCGTTGCTTTTTCGCTCTCCGGCGTCGGACTGGAGCAGCTTGAATTCCATGCCCCCCAGGTTATAGACCTCCTTCAGGAAATCAATGCCACCGGCCAGGTCGAATTCCTCTGCGAACCTTATAGCCACGGTCTTGCTTCCCTCGCTAACGAAGAGAGCTTCCGTCTGGAGACTGAGCGCATGAGCAAGAAAATCAAGGAACTCTTCGGCAAGACCCCGAAAGTGTTCCGTAACTCATCCCTCATCTACAACGACGAAATCGGCGCACAGGTAGCCGCCATGGGCTTCAAAGGCATCCTCACTGAAGGCGCAAAGCAAGTGCTGGGTTGGAAATCCCCACACTACATCTACCACTGTGCCCTCGACCCACGCCTTAAGATACTCATGCGCGACATCAACCTTTCTGAGGACATCACCGAGCGCTTCTCGTCCCGTCCGCTCATGGCCGACCAGTGGCTCGACTGGATTGCCTCCACACCCGAAGGCGAGAACATCATCAACATCTTTGGTGAGCTTGTTACCTTCGGCATCTTCCACCCACTCTCAGGCGGCATCCTTGAATTCCTTAAAGCCATCCCTGTGCTTGCTAAGCAACGCAACATCGGCTTCATCCTGCCATCCGAAGCTTGTGCCGAGAAGAGTGTCGGTGCAGTCGAAGTTCCCTACAATATCTCCTGGGTTGACGAAGAGCGCGACACTTCTTGCTGGCTTGGTAACCACCTACAGCGCGAAGCCTTCCACAAACTCTACAGCGTGGCTGATCGTGTGCGCATTTGCGATGATCGCCGCATCAAGATGGACTGGGACTACCTACAGGCATCAAATAATTTCCGCTTCATGACCACCAAACCAGGTATGCAGTTCCGTGGCATCTACGACTCACCCTACGATGCCTTCACCAACTACATGAACATCCTGGGCGACTTCATCTCTCGCGTCAACAACCTCTATGGTGGTGCCGAGAACGAAGAGATTGACAACCTCATCACGACCATTCACAACCAGGACGACGAAATCGCAGCTAAGGACAAGGAAATCGAGAAACTCCAGAAACTCCTTGCCAAGTACAACCCCGTAGAGGCTAAAAAGGCTACTGCCCCGACCTCGAAAGAGGCTGAGCCAGCAAAGAAACCAGCCAAGAAGGCTCCTGCCAAGAAGGTTGCCAAAAAAGCTGAATAACCCAATCGTTCAGACAACCTGACATTGATACCAAGCCCCCTGACACTTCTGGTGCCAAGGGGCTTCTTTTGTGTTATTTTGTCGTTATCAAACCATCGGTAGAGGTTTGTGTAGCGCTTAATCTGTCGGTCTTTTCCTGTTTGCGGAGCGGTTTTGTGGGTAAAAGATGATTTTTTTGCCTTTGTGCTTTTTTGTTTGGTTGAATTATCTTAATTTTGCAGACGTAAAGTTGACCTAAATAACCCAATGAGTGATAAGATAGAGCATCAGGGTGTGGTGGAAAGCATCTCCGAAGGCCATGTCCGTGTGTCTATTATGCAGGTGGCCGCTTGTAGCGAGTGTAAGGCCAAGGCATTGTGTACTTCTTCTGAGAGCAAGGAGAGGTATATTGACGTATATGGGGATTATGCGGAACGCTACAAAGTGGGTGACGCAGTAAAAGTGTGTGGCTCGTTATCGATGGGACAGAAGGCGGTGCGAATTGCGTTTGTCTGGCCTTCGTTGATTTTGTTGCTGACGTGCTTCGTGGCTATGAATGTATTGGGGCTTTCGGAGGTTGCTGCCATGGGATTGATGCTGTTGACGGTCGGGGTATATTTTGGTGTACTGTATCTGAACCGTACACGCATTGGACGGGAGTTCACGTTCTGGATTGAATAACTTTCGATTGCCACACATTATATTATATAAGAAAGAAAAAGAGTAAAGATTCTATAAACAATTAACAAATTAAAAATTATGGAGGTAATTCTAATTGCTGTAATCGTTCTTGGTGCCATCGCGATTATTCTGGTGTGTAGCATTTTCGGGGTGGGCAAGAAGTTTGCAGTTAAGGAGGATCCGCGTATCGGTCAGGTGCAGGAAGTGTTGCCTGGTGCCAATTGCGGTGGATGCGGTTTTCCAGGTTGTGGCGGTATGGCTGTGGCCTGTGTGAAGGCGGCTGACGCAGGTTCGCTCGAAGGGCTGAATTGTCCTGTGGGTGGTGCCGACTGCATGAAGAAAGTGGCGGATATTCTGGGTATGGAGGTTGCGGTAGCTGCGCCAAAGGCAGCCTTTGTCCGCTGTAACGGTACGTGTGAAAACCGTCCGAAGGTGAATGTCTATGATGGTGTGAAGAGTTGTCGTGTAGCCAATTCGACGAGCATGGGCGAGACGGCTTGTGCATACGGCTGTCTGGGCTGTGGCGACTGCGAGGCTGCTTGCCAGTTCGATGCCATCAAAGTAAACCCGGCGACAGGCATTCCAGAGGTTGATTTGCAAAAGTGTACGGCCTGCGGTGCCTGTGCGAAGGCTTGTCCGCGTAGCATCATCGAGATTCGCACAGTGAGTGGCGAGAAGAAGGATGCGTTCGTGGTTGAATGTATGAACAAGGACAAGGGTGCGGCTGCGATGAAGGTTTGTGCCAATGCCTGCATTGCTTGCAAGAAGTGTGAGAATGCTTGTGGAAGCGATGCCGTTCATGTGGTTGACAACAAGGCGTACATCAATCCTGATGCTTGTGTGCTTTGCGGTTTGTGCTATGAGGCTTGTCCGCGTGGCACGATTGCCTCTGTCAGTGTGAAGGGTATTGAGCGTAAGCCAAAGACGAAGCCGACAGCCAAACCAGCCGCTAAGCCTGTTGCCAGTGGTGCTGCTGCCAAACCTGCCGCTGTAGCAAAGCCAACAGCTTCTGCCAAGGAATGGAAGCCAATAGAGATTAAGTGGAATGCGCCGCTGATGCCGTCGCAACAGATTCTGTTGGCTGGTCCGAAGGATATCAGTAATCCTGTGGCTCCTGCCAAGGAGGCTCAGTTCGAGCCGAAGCGGACGGATGCTCCACTGCCGCCGAGTCAGATGATTTTGCTCGGATTGAAGTAAAATAAACGTACCAACTTAAAAACGTACTATAATGAAGACATTTAGAATAGGTGGGGTTCATCCTGCGGAGAATAAGCTGTCGGCGGCTGAACCCATCATAAAAGCCGAACTTCCGAAGGTTGCCGTCTATCCGATGGGACAGCATATCGGCGCACCCGCAAAGCCTATCGTGCAGAAAGGCGACAAGGTGAAGGTGGGCACGATGATTGCCGAGGCTGGTGGTTTTGTGTCGGCACCGATTTTCTCTGGCGTCAGTGGCACGGTGTTGAAAGTGGATACCGTGATTGATGCCAGTGGATATGCAAAGCCTGCGGTGTATATCACCGTTGAGGGTGACGAATGGGAAGAAGGTATTGACCGTTCAGAGAAACTCGTTACGCTGAAGGAGAAGCCAGAATTGACTCCAGAAGTGATTGTCGATAAAATCAAAGCTGCCGGCATCGTGGGTATGGGTGGTGCTTGTTTCCCTACTCATGTGAAGTTGTGCCCGCCTCCGGGCAATACGCCGAAGTGGGTGATTATCAATGCTGTGGAGTGTGAGCCTTACTTGACGGCAGACCACCGACTGATGTTGGAAAAGGCTGATCAGGTGTTGGTTGGCGTTGACTTGCTGATGAAGGCTGGCAAAGTAAGCAAAGGCTTCATTGGTATTGAGGAGAATAAGCCCGATGCCATTAAGTTGCTCAGTGAGAAATGTGCAGCCAACTATCCGAACATCGAGGTTGTGCCGTTGAAAACAAAATATCCGCAGGGTGGTGAGAAGCAGCTGATTGATGCTGTGGTTCGCCGTCAGGTTCCTGCACCGCCAGCTTTGCCGGTGAGTGTGGGTGCCATTGTGCAGAATGTGGGGACGGCATACGCTGTGTATGAGGCTGTGATGAAGAACAAGCCGCTGTTTGAGCGTGTCGTCACGGTGACGGGTAAGTCGTTGAAATATCCACGCAACTTCCTGGCCAGAATGGGTACACCGATGAGTCAGCTGATTGATGCTTGCGGCGGTCTGCCTGAAGATACGGGCAAGGTGATTGGTGGTGGCCCGATGATGGGTAAGGCGTTGGTCAACATTGAGGTGCCGATTTGCAAGGGCTCTTCCGGTGTTCTGATTATGAACGAAAAGGAGGCACGCCGTGGCGAGGAGAAGACCTGTATCCGCTGTGCGAAGTGCGTGGGTGCTTGTCCGATGGGCTTGGAGCCTTATCTGTTGGCTACTGCCAGTGCGAAGCAGATGTGGGACAAATGTTTGGCAGAAGGCATTCCTTCGTGCATTGAATGTGGCTCTTGTCAGTTCACCTGTCCTTCCAACCGTCCGTTGCTCGACTATATCCGTGTGGGCAAGACGACGGTCATCGGTATTATCCATGCCCGTAAGATAGCAGAAGGAACAAAGAAAAATATATAATACATTATAAAGTTTATGAACAAATTAATCGTATCACTTTCACCTCATGTCCACAGTGGAGACTCCATTGCAAAGAACATGTATTGGGTTATCATTGCCCTTGTACCTGCCTTGCTTTGCTCGTTCATCTCGTTTGGCGTGGGTGCAATCATAACGACAGCCATCAGTGTGGCTGCCTGTGTGTTCTTTGAGTGGGCCATCAACAAGTTCTGCCTGAAGAACCCCGTGAACACGGTCTGTGACGGCTCTGCCATTCTTACGGGTATTTTGCTGGCATTCAATATGCCTAGCAACATTCAGCCTTGGATTATTATCATTGGTGCCTTCTTTGCCATTGCCGTGGTGAAGATGACTTTCGGTGGCCTGGGTTGCAACCTTTTCAATCCGGCTTTGGCAGGACGTGCCTTCCTGCTGATTTCTTTCCCGGTTCAGATGACCACATGGCCGTTGCCGGGACAGGGCTTCGGTACGTATCTTGATGCTGAGACGGGTGCCACGCCTTTGGCTATCATGAAACAGGCTTTCAAGGATGGCGATATGAGTGTGCTCAACCAGCTGCCTTCTTTCCAGGACATGCTGTTGGGAAACACAGGCGGATGTTTTGGTGAGGTTTGTGGCTTGGCCCTGTTGCTGGGCTTGGTTATCCTGCTGGTGAAGAAAGTCATTACTTGGCATATCCCTGTCAGCATTCTGCTCACCGTGGTTATCTTCTCTGGCTTGTTGAATTTGGCTAATCCTGTTTATGCCAATCCGCTTGCAGAGTTGCTGAGTGGCGGTCTGTTGCTGGGTGCCATCTTCATGGCCACCGACTATGTGACTTCGCCGATGTCGGCCAAGGGCCAGCTTGTCTATGGCGTTGCCATTGGTGCTTTGACAGTGATTATCCGTACCTACGGCGCATACCCAGAGGGTATGTCGTTTGCCATCCTCATTATGAACGCATTCGTTCCGCTCATTAACGCTACGTTTAAACCAACCCGCTTCGGTGAAGTGCCGGCAAAAAAGTAATTGGATATGAAAAAGCTTAAATCTTCATTTACAAACATGTTGGCGGTACTAACCGTCATTTCCGTTGTAGCGGGAAGTTTGTTGGCTTACGTCAATGCTTCAACAGAAGATACCATCAAGGCCATAGAACAGAAAAATCTGGAAGATGGTTTGAAAGTAGTGCTTTTGGATGAATCTGCTACAGTTCAGAAAGAAAATATAGATACTATCTATTTTAAGGGAAAAGAGCCGAAAGAAGGTGAAAAACCTAAAGATGATGCCATCCAGTTTATTGTCTATCATACCAGTGCTGGACTTGCCGTAAGTACTAAGGAAAATGGCTTTGGTGGTTTGCTGACCGTATTGGTAGGATTTGATGATAATGGTTCGATCAAAGGTTATAAAGTGCTTAAACATACCGAAACTCCGGGACTTGGTGCCAAAGCAGGCGACTGGTTCCAGAAGGACAGTAAGGGCAATATCATCGGCAAGAATCCTGGCAATTGTAATTTCACGGTCAGCAAAGACGGCGGCGAGATTGATGCCATCACGGCTTCCACCATCACCAGCCGCGCTTTCCTTCTGGCCATTCAGAATGCCTACGACAAATTCTTTGCCGCACAGGATGCTGACACTGGTGCAACGAAGCAGGTTGAGCCTGAAAACGATTAACTACTTAAAAGAAAGGAACAAGACATTATGAACAACATGAAAGTTTTGCTGAACGGTATCATCAAGGAGAACCCTACCTTTGTCCTTCTTTTGGGTATGTGTCCTACGCTGGGTACCACGTCTTCAGCTATCAACGGTATGTCGATGGGACTGGCCACTATGGCTGTGCTCATTGTATCAAACCTCATTATCTCTTTGATTAAGAATTTTGTACCAGACATGGTACGTATTCCCTCCTACATTGTAGTCATTGCCAGCCTTGTGACGGTGCTTCAGATGCTGATTAAGGCATACGCTCCGGATGTGGACAAGAGCCTCGGTCTGTTCATTCCGCTGATTGTTGTGAACTGCATCATTCTGGGACGCGCCGAAGCCTTCGCTGCCAAGAACAATCCTATAGCCTCCATCTTCGACGGCATCGGCATTGGTTTGGGTTTCACCATTGCACTCACTTGTCTGGGTGCAGCTCGTGAACTTCTGGGCACAGGCGCCATTTTCGGTCAGACGCTTTGGGGCGAAAGCTACGGAATGCTGATGTTCGTGCTTGCCCCTGGTGCCTTCCTTGCCTTGGGCTATCTCATCGTTGTGTTTAACAAAATCTTCAAGAAAGCATAATTATGGAAACAGTACTTAGTTTGATTCTTATCATTATTACGGCCATTTTTGTCAACAATGTCGTTTTGGCCCAGTTTCTTGGCATTTGTCCCTTCCTTGGAGTCTCGAAAAATGTTAGTACAGCTTCGGGCATGGGCGGGGCCGTGACAGCCGTACTTATTGTGGCCACAGCTGTTACCTTCGCTATTCAGAAACTCGTCCTCGATGTATATGATTTAGGTTATTTGCAGACCATTGCGTTTATCCTTGTCATTGCGGCATTGGTTCAGATGATAGAAATCATCTTGAAAAAATCCGCGCCCACTCTCTATCAGGCACTGGGTGTGTTCCTTCCGCTGATTACGACCAACTGCTGCATCCTCGGTGTGGCTATCCTCGTCATTCAGAAGGATTTCAATTTGTGGGAAGGGTTAATCTATGCTGGTTCCACTGGTCTCGGTTTCCTGTTGGCCATGGTACTTTTTGCCGGCCTGCGTGAGCAGTTGGAAATGGTGAACGTGCCCAAGTCGTTTGCTGGCGTACCCATCGCTCTCATCACGGCAGGTCTTCTTGCCATGGCTTTCATGGGATTCAGTGGCGTTGACGGTGGCCTCAAGATTTTGTTCGGCTTGTAATCCTCCGTTCTTGATTTTTTCTCTTCTCTAATTCGGAGAAATTCAGAACGTTTTTTTATAAATCTCCATCTTCGGATGGGGATTTTTTTTTGTCCTTGGAATGACGCAGTACTCTTCCCGATTTCACGCAGTACTCTTCTCGACTTCACGCAGAACTCTTTTCGTTTCTACAGTTCGTCGTGAAATCGGGAAGAGTTCTGCGTGATTTTGCATAGTCATGCCTCTCGCTTTGTCTCAATTCTTTTCTTGGGGCTTGTTTTCACACAAAAGAAGGGACTCTTTGGGCTTGTTTCGTCTATTTTTAGCAATAATGCGTGGTGGATTGCGAAAATATGCTTAAATTTGCAGGCATTTTGTGAGTAATCTATGAGACGTTCCGGACACATTGACAGTGAATAGTGAAATTTCAAGTTATCCATAAGATGTAAAACGCATAAAACGTATAAACTTAAAAACTTAAAATATAGCCATGTTCAAGAACCTTCTTTTTGCCGCATGTCTTTCTTTGGCACCCCTTTTTATGTTTGCACAGTCAATGACCGATGCTCAGGTTGTTGACTATATTCAGAGAGAGCAGGCGAAGGGTACCCCGCAACAGCAGATTGCAGTCGATTTGATGCGAAAGGGAGTCTCTACCACCCAATTGCAGAAAATCCGTCGTAAATACCAGCGTCAGCAGCAGGAGATGGTTGCAAAGGACAAAGGTATGGCCACTTCTGAGACGGCAGAGACACACGCTGCACCCATCTATGGCGACTCGCTCAGGGCGGAGATTGATGATATGAGGGAGACTTCACGGGTTTTTGGACGTAATATTTTCAACAATAAGTTGCTGACCTTCCAGCCCAGCCAGAACATGGCCACGCCTCAGAACTACCGCTTGGGGGCAGGCGACCATGTGGTGATTGAGGTGTGGGGCGCTTCTCAGGAGACGTTTGAGAAGACCATTTCCTCCGACGGCACGGTCACGATTGAGGGTGTGGGTCCTGTCCGTCTGGCAGGATTGTCCGTCAGTCAGGCGAACAGCGCCTTGAAGACTTCGCTTGGGAAATATTATAATGGCTCGAATATTCAGCTCACTGTGGCCGATGTCCGTTCCATTCAGGTTCAGGTGTTGGGTGAAGTGAAAATGCCTGGAACTTATACTTTGAGCTCGCTTTCTTCAGCATTCAACGCCCTCTATTCCGCTGGTGGCATCAACGAACTGGGTACGTTGCGCGACATCAAGGTCTATCGCAATGGCCGGAAAATTTCAACCATTGACGTTTATGACTATATCCTGACGGGTAATTCCAGCGGTGATGTCCGTTTGCAGGATAATGATATTGTTGTCGTAGGTCCCTACGCCAGTCTGGTGGCTGTCGAGGGTGGCGTGAAGCGTCCGATGCTTTACGAAATGAAAAAGTCTGAGACCGTCGGTACGCTCTTGGACTATGCTGGTGGCTTCACGGGTGGCGCATACAAGAAGAGTGTCACGCTGACCCGTCGTTCAGGTGCAAACTACAGCATTCACACCGTTGATGAGTTCCAGTTCAGTAATTTCACGCTGGATGATGCCGATTCTATTTTTGTGGGTACGACCTCCACGGAGTTTGCTAACAAAGTGGAAATCCGGGGTGCAGTGGAGCGTCCGGGCGAATACGAGTTGGGCGGTACGGTGAACAGTGTGAAGGAATTGGTAGCCGTGGCTGGCGGATTGCGTAAGGAAGCGTTCACCAGCCGTGTGATAATCCATCGCAAAAAGCCGGATATGACACTGGAGATTGTCAACATGAATATTCAGGCCATTCTGGACGGAACGGCTCCCGATGTTCCTTTGAAGAAGGATGACCGCCTGTTCATTCCTAACAAGACAGACATGCAGGGATTGATGACTTTGAACGTGGAGGGAGAGGTTCGTTACCCAGGCGTTTATCCATACGCAGAGAACACGACGGTTGAAGACCTGATTCTTCAGGCCGGTGGCCTGACCGAGGCTGCCTCGTTGGCCAAGGTAGATGTCTTCCGTCGCATCACTGATGCTTCAGCCATGGTTGAGACCGAGGATTTGACCCAAAATTTCTCTTTCTCTCTGAAAGAGGGTTTTGTGATTGACGGTGAGCAGGGTTTCAAACTTCAACCTTACGATCAGGTGATTGTACGCAAGAGTCCTGTCTATCGTGAACAGGAGAATGTCACGGTTGACGGTGCGGTGAACTTCACTGGAAAATACGCCATGTCTAACAAGCACTACCGTCTGACCGACCTGATTAAGCAGGCAGGCGGACTTTCGCAGTTTGCATACGCAAAGGGTGCTCGCTTGAGGCGTGTGCTCAGCACAGAAGAAGTTCAGATTCGTGAACAGATGATTCGTGCGCAGCAAATTGAGATTCTGGAAGAGGCTACGAAAGGTGACAAGGATTTCAATGCGGCACTTACCGACTCGCTGCTATCCATGAAGATGAATCAAGGCTCCACTTACCTTGTGGGTATCGATTTGGAGGCAGCCATGAAAAATCCTGACGGCCCGGAGAACATAGAACTCCGTAAGGGTGATTTGCTCTATGTCCCGCAGTACTCAAGCACCGTGAAGGTGTCGGGTGCGGTGGCCTATTCGGTTTCCATGCCATACGTAAAGGGCAAGTCCATGAAGTATTACATTGAACACGCAGGTGGTTTCGATGATAAAGCCAGGAAGAAAAACGTGTATGCCATCGGTCTGAACGGACGAGTGACCAAACTGAAAAAGACGTCGAGCAAGGGTATTGAGCCTGGCTGCGAGATTGTTGTCCCGACCAAGACTAACAATGGCAACAAGATGTCCACAGCCGAGATTCTCAGCATCGGCTCTTCTTCGGCATCCATCGCGGCGGTGATTGCCACTATCGCCAATCTGATTAAATAAAATGATTGCCGCCTGCGACAATTCAGATTTCCATTTTTTATTTTTTACTTTAATATATGAGAGAATTTCAAGACATTAAGGTTGCCGTAGCCGGAACGGGATACGTGGGACTTAGCATTGCAACCTTGCTTTCACAGCACCATGAGGTGGTTGCCGTGGATGTCGTTCCAGAGAAAGTTGACCTTATCAACAACAAAAAATCGCCCATACAGGACGACTATATTGAGAAATACTTGGCAGAGAAGGAGTTGAAACTCACGGCTACGCTGGACGGTGCATCAGCCTACAAAGACGTTGACTTTGTGGTCATTGCCGCTCCTACGAACTATGACCCCGTGAAGAACTACTTCGACACAAGCCATGTGGAAGAGGTCATTGACTTGGTATTGGAAGTAAATCCAGATGCCGTCATGGTCATCAAGAGTACGATTCCCGTGGGTTATTGCCGCAGTCTCTATGCAAAGTATGCACTGAAGTTCCTGAGCAATCCCCACTTGGCAGGTAAAAAGTTCAACCTGCTTTTCTCGCCGGAGTTCCTTCGTGAGTCCAAGGCTCTCTACGACAACCTGTACCCCAGCCGTATCATTGTCGGCTATCCGAAAATTATTCATGACGGCGACAGTTCCTATGCCAGTGAGAATGCTGCCATCGAGGCCATTGCCGGCCCAAATCTTGAGGAGGCTGCCCACACGTTTGCAAAACTCTTGCAGGAAGGTGCTTTGAAGCCTGAGATTGACACCCTTTTCATGGGTATGAAGGAGGCAGAGGCCGTGAAACTTTTTGCCAACACCTACTTGGCACTTCGTGTCAGCTACTTCAACGAACTCGACACCTATGCCGAGGTGAAAGGCTTGGATGCCAGTGCCATTATTCAGGGCGTCGGACTCGACCCGCGTATCGGCGCACACTACAACAACCCTTCGTTTGGCTATGGCGGCTATTGCCTTCCCAAGGACACCAAACAGCTGTTGGCCAACTATCAGGATGTGCCGCAGACCATGATGTCGGCCATCGTGGAGTCGAACCGCACCCGCAAGGACTTCATTGCCGACCGCGTCCTGCAGAAAGCCGGTTACTACAGCTATACGAACCGTATTCGCTGGAACCAGAGCGAAGAGCGCCAAGTGACCATTGGCGTGTTCCGTCTGACGATGAAATCCAACTCCGACAATTTTCGCCAGTCCTCTATCCAGGGCATCATGAAGCGTATCAAGGCCAAGGGCGCTACCGTCATCATCTACGAGCCGACCCTTGCCGATGGCACCACTTTCTTCGGTTCCAAAGTCGTGAACAACCTTGACGAGTTTAAGGCACAAAGCCAGGCCATCATCGCAAACCGCTACGATGCCTGTCTTGATGACGTTCAGGACAAGGTTTATACACGCGACATTTTCCGTCGCGACTAATCTCCCTCCTAACCCTTCCCCCGTATAGGGGAGGGGTTGGGGAAAAGGGGCTACTTATACCCTTCAAAAGGGAAATCTTTCTTCATTCTGTATGCCAACCCCGTCATGGCAGCAAGTAGCTCACCGTTTTGGTTGGTAATCTTCATGTCGCAGTAGGGTAGGCGGTGGTGGTCGAGCACCTCCGTACATTCTGCTACGATGTGCTCTCCCTGTTTCGCTGATTTCAGAAACGTAATGGTATTGGAGATGCCCAATGTCAATGTGCCGTGACTATTTGCCACAGCCGCAAATGCCAAATCGGCCAGCGTATAGAGCACACCTCCCTGGCATACCCCCGCACCGTTCAAATGGTGTTCCTCCACCGTCAGTTCTGCACGCGCATACCCCTCGCGTACCTCTGTCAACTGAGCACCGATGCTTCGTGCGAAGCGATCGGTGCTGTTCAGGGTATCAAGCAGGGAACGGTTATTTACCATATCTTATTTTACTTGAAGTCCATTTCCGTGAGGAAGTCCATCTTGTTAATCATGATGGTCTCGTTGGCTTTTGTGTTGTCGTCGGTGCGGAACACGAGTACGCCTTTGCCTTTCCAAAGGAAGGAATAGAGGTAGAGGATGTTGACACCAGAGGCGGAAATCTTGTCGATGGCCTTTGCCGCACAGCCGGGTGTGTCGTCTATGCTCAGTGCAATGACGTCGGAAAGCTGGACGTTGATGCCCCCTTCTTTCAGCAGCATGTAAGCTTGGGCAGGATTGTCGCAAAGCACACGGTAGATGCCGTAGTCTTTGGTGTCGGCCAGGGTGGAGGCAATGATTTGAATGCCAGCCTTGCTGAGCATGTTGAGAACCTTGATAAGCGTTCCGCTCTTGTTCTCAATGAATATGGATAGTTGTTTGATAGTCATAAAGTGAAGTTAAAAATTGAAAGTTAAAATGGGAAAGTTAAAGGGACGATACTAAGAAGTAAAGGCCCTATACAGGGAAAGTCCTGCCTATTGGTAAACCTTTCTCTTGTCCACCACTCTGACGGCTTTGCCTTCGCTGACGGGCAGGCTGCCTTTGGGTACGAGTTTTACGTGTGGCGTCAAGAGGATTTCGTCCTTCAAGCGGCGCTTGATTTCCTTCTCCAACTGGAGCAGACGCTGGTAGTCGTCGGTGAAGAGTTCTTCCAGTTCCACTTCCACAGTCATGTTGTCGTTGTCTTGGTCGGTAGTCAGCGTGATGAGGTAATTGGCAGCCAGTTCGGGGAATTGCATGAGAATCTTCTCAATCTGGATGGGGAAGATGTTCACGCCACGGAGCACAATCATATCGTCGGAACGTCCGCGCATACGGTCGATACGCACATGGTTGCGTCCGCAGGGACAGGTGCGACCCAGTACGCGGGTAAGGTCACGGGTGCGGTAGCGCAACAGTGGCATAGCCTCACGGCTCAAGGTCGTCAGCACCAGTTCGCCGATTTCTCCGTCGGGCACTGGCTCCAACGTTTCCGGGTCAACAATTTCCACGATGTAGTAGTCCTCCCAAAAGTGCATTCCATTTTGCTCCTTACACTCAAAGCCGACACCAGGGCCGCACATCTCGCTCATGCCGAACGAGTTGTAAGCCTTGACACCCATCATGTCCTCAATGCGTTTGCGCTGTTCCTCGCTGTGAGGCTCGGCACCGATGGCCAGTACCTTCAGCTTGGTGTCGCGGCGTGGATCGATGCCCTGTTCCTGCATCACTTCATAGAGGCGGGTGACATACGAGGGAATGGCGTGGATGGCAGTGGTGCCGAAATCCTTGATGAACTTAATCTGGCGCAGTGAGTTGCCGGCGGCTGCGGGCACGGTGAGCATACCCAATTTTTCGGCACCGTATTGGAAGCCCAGACCGCCCGTAAACATGCCGTAGCCGCTGGAGTTCTGGAACACGTCGTCGGGTCGCAGACCTACCATCCACAGGTTGCGTGCCACTTGGTTGGCCCACTCGTCGAGGTCTTTCTGCGTGTGCAGGATGACGGTTGGGTTGCCTGTTGTGCCAGAGCTGGAGTGCAGGCGGACACATTGCCGGAGGGGTACGCTGGCCATGCCGAACGGGTAGGTGTCGCGTAGGTCTTTTTTGGTGGTGAAGGGGATTTTTCTGAGGTCGTCCAAAGTCTTGATGTCTTCGGGCTTCAGTCCGCATTCCTCAAAACGTTTTTTGTAAAAAGGCGAATTCATGCAATGCTTTACGGTAGCTTGCAGACGCTCCAATTGAAGTTTTTGAATTTCTTCCCGAGAGAGAGTTTCGTACTCGGGGTGAAAGTAGGGTGACTTATCGTCCATGAGTAATATATGATTTATAATTTACAATTGATAATAATTTCAAGTACGGATTGGAATTTTGTTGCAAAGTTAGTTAAATAATCCTTGCTTGGTCACCTATTTCTGTGTTTTTTTGTCTCATTTTTCATTTATTTGTTTGCACAGTTGCTAAAAAAACAAAAAAAAAGTATCTTTGCGACTTGAATACTAAATGCTTATAAATGATTAGACAAATATATCTTGCTGGCGGTTGTTTCTGGGGAACCGAGCATTTTTTCAAACAGATAAACGGCGTTAAAGCCACGGAAGTTGG
The DNA here is from genome assembly GCA_905236065.1 of uncultured Bacteroidaceae bacterium. Classification (GTDB taxonomy): domain Bacteria; phylum Bacteroidota; class Bacteroidia; order Bacteroidales; family Bacteroidaceae; genus Minthosoma. Next base: position 48,634 of record CAJONZ010000015.1, read on the forward strand.
TTTTGCCAATGGGCATACGGAATGTCCGACCTATCAGGAAGTTTATACGGACCAGACAGGTTATGCGGAAACCGTTCGGATTGAATATGACGACACGGTGGCTGACCTGTCCTTTCTGCTTCAGATGTTTTTCAAGGCCATTGACCCGACCAGCCTGAATCGTCAAGGCGAGGATGAGGGTACGAGATACCGCACAGGCATTTACTACACTGAAGCGGAAGACCTACCTGTGATTCAGGCAGTCATGGCTGCAGAGCAAGGACACTACGATACTCCCCTTGTAGTGGAGGTCGAGCCTTTGCAGAATTTTTACCCTGCCGACGAGTACCACCAGGATTATTTGGAAAAGAATCCCAACGGTTACTGCCATCTGCCGCTTTCCCTGTTCGAGTTTGCGAGGAAAGCCAGGAAAAACGAAAATCCACATTATTAATATATAGGAAAAGATGATAAAACGAATACACATTAGGATTGCCCTTTGGTGTTTGCTGACATGCATTGCTACGGCTCAGGCTCAGGAAGTCAAAAAGACAGAGAAGCCTGCGTCGGTGCCCATGCAATCCATCTCTTCACAGCAGACCGGGGTGGGGCAGCGTGTGAATGTCCTGCTTTTGCAAGGTGTGATAAAGGACGCTCAGGGTGAGCCATTGCCTGGTGCCAATGTCTATGTGCGTGAGACAAAGGGTGGTGCCGTCACCGATGCTGAAGGACGTTTCTCCGTTTCCATTCCCCGGGGTAAGAAAGCCACTGTCGATTTCTCTTTTGTTGGCATGAAGACGCAGACAAAGACTTACGACGGAAAAAAGAACTATGTGGGCCAGCAGATTATCCTTCAGGAGGATGGCCAGTTGAACGAGGTGGTTGTGACGGGACTTTTCGACTATAAATCCTCCACGTTCACGGGCTCTACGGCTTCCTATACGCAGGAAGAGTTGAAGCAGGTTGGTAACAGCAACGTGTTGAAGATCATACAGGCACTCGACCCCTCGTTTGTGGTCGATATGAACAGCATCAACGGTTCCAACCCAAACTATATGCCGGACATCACCATTCGAGGAAAAGCCTCTTTCGGTGGCCTGCAAGGTGAATACACCGGCAATCCCAATGCGCCGCTTTTCATCCTGGACGGTTTCGAGGCCACCCAGCAGCAGATTTTCGATTTGGATATGAACCGTGTGAAGTCGGTGACCATCCTGAAAGACGGTGCAGCCAAAGCCATCTACGGTTCGAAGGCCAGCAACGGCGTCATTGTCGTGGAGACCATCTTGCCTGAGGCTGGCCGTCTGCGCATCACTTACACGGGCGATGTCAACGTGGAGGCTCCCGACCTTACTTCCTACAATTTGTGTGATGCTGCTGAGAAACTGGAAGTGGAGAGAAATTCCGGTCGTTATTCTTCCACGGTTCCCTATTATCAGGCTTTGCTTGATGAGCAGTCAAACAAGATTGCTGCAAACATAGCCCGTGGCGTGGACACATATTGGCTCTCGCAGCCGCTTCGCACAGGCGTGGGCCAGAAACATACGGCCTATTTGGAAGGAGGCACCCAGGAAATGCGCTATTCCGCCAGTCTGATGTACAACAAGGTGACGGGTGTGATGAAGCAGTCTGGACGCAGAACCCTTTCAGGCAACGTGAACCTCTCTTACCGTTACAAGAAATGGATGTTCCGTAACTCTCTCTCTGTCACGGGGAACAAGGCGGATGACAGCCCATACGGCTCTTTTTCAGACTATGTGGGTGTCAATCCCTATTTCTCTGCCTACGATGATAATGGTAATGTGCAGAAAGTCTTGGGCACATACACTGCACCGGGTGCAAACGGTAGCACGACGACCTACTACAATCCGCTCTATAACGCCTCTATCGGTACTAAGAATTTCTCAAAATACACGGAAGTCGTCGAGAACTTCTATCTGGAATTCCGTCCGATAGAAGACCTGCGCTTTACGGCTCGTGTGGGTTACACACACCAGAACAACAAGCGTGAAGATTTCTATCCTGGCGATCACACCCGTTTCTATGACTGGACGGGCGACCGCTATTTCCAGCGAGGCAGCTATTCCATCACGAACGGTGAGACCAACAGCCTCTCGGTCGATGTAACCGGCCATTTCTCTCATCAATGGGGCAACCACCTCTTGTTGGCCAACACAGCCTATTCGCTTCAGTCGTCAAGTGCCATCTCTGAGGGCATGACAGCCTGGGGCTTCCTCAACAACCATGTGGATTACATCACCTTTGCCAAGCAATATGCCGAGGGCGGCGTTCCTTCCGGCACCGAAAGCCGCACCCGTTCTTTAGGTATCACGGGCGCAGCCAACTATTCCTACGACGAGCGCTACCTGCTCGACCTGAGTTTGCGTTTCAACGGTTCCTCCGTCTTCGGTAGCGACAACCGTTGGGGTACGTTCTGGAGTGTGGGTACAGGTTGGAATCTCCACAAAGAGCACTTCATGGAAGATGTGGATTGGCTGACACTCTGTAAGTTCCGTATCACCTACGGTCTGACGGGTAATCAGAACTTCTCGCCCTATCAGGCAAAGGCTACCTATAAATTCTACGACAATATCATTTACGACAACATTTCGGGTGCCTACCTGATGGGAATGCCCAACAAGAACCTCAAATGGCAGCAGACAGGCGATTTCACCGTGGGACTCGACCTTGGCATTGCCAAAAAGCTCAATCTGCGTTTCGACTACTATGACAGCCGTACCCGCGACGCGCTCATTGCCATGTCCATCCCCACGTCCACGGGCTTCACCACCTACATGGAGAACCTGGGAAATGTGCAGAACCGGGGTGTTGAGGCCACGGCCAACTGGCGATTCTTCCAGAGCGGCCAGTCCTACATGAGTGTGAGCGGTAGCATTGCGCACAATGTCAACAAGGTGACGAAAATCAGCGATGCCCTCAGTTCCTTTAACCGGGAACAGGATGCCGAAAACACAACCTCGCCCATCCTGCGTTACGAGGAAGGTCAGTCAATGACGGCGCTTTGGGCAGTCCGCTCTTTGGGCATCGACCCGGCTACAGGCCGTGAGATGTTCCAAAAGAAGGATGGTACTGCCACCTATGACTATACCACCGACGATTACATCATTGCCGGCGACTCCAACCCCAAGGTGCATGGAACCTTAGGTTTCAACGGCGAGTACAAAGGCATCGGCCTCAGCCTGCTTTTCAGCTATCAGCTGGGTGGCGACTACTACAACCAGACTCTCGTTGACCGTGTGGAGAATGTGAACATTGCCAACAACGTCGATCGCCGCGTGTTCAGCGACACCTGGAACGAGCCTGGCGACGTCGCCCTCTACAAGCACATCTCCAGTACGCCGACTACCACCTATGCCTCTACCCGTTTTGTACAGCGCAACAACATGCTCGACCTGACCAGCATTTCCGCCTACTACGACTTTAAATATTGTCCGTGGATTCAGCGTCTCAGTCTTGAGCGCCTCCGTCTCACGTTCTACATGAACGACGTCTTCCACCTCTCCACCGTCAAGGCCGAGCGCGGACTCAATTATCCCTACGCCCGTTCCTTCTCATTCTCGCTTACCGCAACCTTCTAAATCCTTATTCGCATGAACTTGAAAACATATACACAAGCGGGCAGCACCCTGCGGACCGTCCTCCTCCTTGTCCTTCCTGCCCTTTTATTCTATAGTTGCAATAAGTGGCTCGATGTACAACCACGCTCACAGGTGGAGGATACAGAGCTTTTTTCCACCGAGAGCGGCTACAAGGAGGCGCTTGCAGGCGTCTATTCTTCCATGGTTTCCACCAAGACCTATTCCAAGGAGATGACATACGGCTTCCTTGGCATTTTGGGACAGGAGTGGGACTTCTACTACGATGCGCAGTACAAGGATGCTGCGGCCTACAACTATGAGGGCTCGTACCCAACGGCCACCATCCGCAACATTTGGGCCAACAGCTACAGCGGCATCGCCAACGTGAACAACTTGCTTGCCCATATCGACGACGACGTCAGGCTCTTCTCGCAAGACAACCACGACGTCATCAAGGGCGAGGCCCTGGCCCTGCGTGCCTTCCTCCATTTCGACCTGTTGCGCTGCTTTGGCGTCAGCTATGCCGTTGATTCCCTCCATCCCTCCATTCCTTACAGCACGGCGCTGACCTACAAGGTCTTCCCACAGCTTTGCGTTCGTGACGTTGCAGCGGCTGTTCTGCAAGACCTGTTGCAGGCCGAGGCTTTGCTGAAGACCTCCGACCCCATCGTGACCGAACGCGAGATTGACGAATCGACCGACAACGGTTACCTGCTCAACCGTCAGCTTCACCTCAACTACTATGCCGTCAAGGCGTTGCAAGCACGGCTTTATATGTGGATGGGCAACTACCCCCAGGCGCTTAGGGCTGCCGAAATCGTCATCAACTCCGATAAATTTCCCTGGGCCACCGTTTCTAACCTTCAGGCGGGCTATGACCGGTGCCTTGCCACGGAGCATCTTTTTGCGCTCAACAACCTGACCCTCACCGCCGATGTGGCCGATGAGTATTTCTCCGACAACTCAGCCTATAGCTTTGCCGTTACCAGTGATCGTCTGTTGGGCTATTTCGACCATGCCACGCAGGACTATCGCTACACCTTCCTGTTCAAGTCCGGCACTTCCACCCATGCTGCGAATCGTTACTTGACGAAATACGACGAGCCCAGCGGTAACAACACCTATTATAAATATAAGATGCCGCTCATTTGCATTCCGGAAATGTTTCTGATTAAGAGCGAAGCGGAATATCGTACAGGCAATACCGATGCGGCAAAGGCCACGCTCAACCGTATGCGCATTGCCCGCAACCAGCCCGCACTCACGGAGTTGCCCGCCGACTTTTTCCTGGAGCTTATCCATGCCTACCGCCGCGAGTTTCTGGGTGAAGGTCAGCTCTTCTTCCTTTACAAGCGTTTGAACTGGCCGAACATACTCAATTCCGAGGTCGATGCCATTGCTGAGCGCATTTACACCTTCCCACTGCCAATCACCGAGACAGAGTCCATCCAGCGTGAAGACAACCGATAGGTACATGTTCCATTTTTATCATTTTGACAATTCTATTTTTATGAGACATAGATTTCCTCCTTTCCATAATGCATTATGCATAGTCCTTTTTGCATGGCTTCTGATTTTCTTGGCGGGTTGCAAGAAAGAGGAAGTTTCCACTTTCGATACCTCCTACACGGCACTGAACATTTGGGTGGGTACGTCCGTCGGTGCCGTCTATGAGTCCGCGACTTACAACTATTCCTATGCCTACGAGGAAGGTGCGGTTACATTCTATGCCCAAATCAGCGGGCTGCCCGCTTCCAACGACCGCACGTTCCGGCTTGAGGCTTTTGGCGGCGATTCAGCCCTCATGGCCAACACCGTGCGCACCGAGGACTATGTCATCCCTGCCGGCGAAGTAGGCGGAACCTATCAGGTGTATTTCAACACGCAGCGACTCTCCGACCCCACGCTCTTCGCCAACGAGGATGGCGTCATCTACTTCCGCATGGCCAGCAACAACCTCTTTTCCATCGGTTCAGAGAATCACCAGACCTTCAAGGTCATTCTGAAGAATAGCCTCGCCAAGCCCACCAACTGGGACTCTGCTAACTATCCCAGCCGTCCCCTCTCGAAGTTCTTTGGCACATACAGCCGTGTGAAGTATCAGTTTATGATTGAACATCTCGGTTTGCGAGACTTTGAGGTGAACTACAACGCGCAAACCGCATACGACGAAGAGAGAAACGTCGTTTCCAATTCCTACGCCATCTACCTGCTTCAGGTGATGCAGCGAGCCTTGAAAGACTATAACGACACCCACGATACGCCGCTCACCGACGAGCAGGGCAATCTTGTTACCTTCCCCAATTCCGCCTACTAAATATTTTCGTTTATGAAATATAATCTCTCACTTTTCCCTTTCAAAGCGGTTGCCTACTTCTCGCTTTTCGTTTTTCCCTTCTCGCTGCTCGTTTCGTGCTACAAGGACAAGGGCAACTACGACTACCACGAACTGGAAACCGTCGCCATCGATACGACCAACACGCAGATGCTGTCTGAATACGCCCTCATGCGTTTCGACTCCTTGTTGTTGGAGCCTAAAATCTATTTTGAGGGACAGCTCGTAACCGACGAGGCACAGGCCCCACTGGACTACCTGTGGACCATCTTCAGTGCGACGACGGGTATGGGAGCCAATGTCGTGATTGACACCATCGGCACACAGCGCATCCTCAACACCCCCATCACACGCACCGGCGGAAACTATTACGTCCAGCTGACCGTCACCAACCGCAACGACGGCATCCGGCAGTTCTTCCGCATACCCGTTTCCGTCAGCGAGGTCTTCGACGGCGGTTGGATGGTGTTCTACGAACGTGCCGACCGTCCCGGCTACTCCGACCTTGCCCTCATCTTCAATCCTTGGACCAAACTCAACGTCAACTACAACCGTTTCTATACCAATCTCTACGAAATAACCAACGGCGAACCGCTGAAGGGACTTCCCATTCGCTGTTTCGACATTGCTGTCTCACTGGCTTCGGGCAACAACTACGTCGGCCTATGCACCGACTACACCCTCGTGGGTGTCAGCGAGAACGGCATTGAGCGGGCCCTTGAGTTCAACGACTTCTTCCATGAGCCGCCCACAACGATGGCTCCCACATGGTACGGCCAGCACGGTTCGGGTGTGATGTCCGGCCAAAACTCCGAGGTGCTGATTAATGACAACCAAATCTACGTCAACACCTACACCTACAGTGCCACCGAAGGTCGCAACACACGCTTCAGTGTGCCAAAGATTGCCAATGCCATCGGCACCCTCGCTCCCTGGAACGCCGAGCTGCCCCAGACCCTGAACTACGGCGTCGTGGTCTATGACCAGACCTACCAACGCTTCCGCTATGCGGCCTGGAACTCCGCCCACTTGGAAGAGTTTGGTGCCCAAAGCCCCGATGCAGCCTTCGACGTCAACAATACGGGTATGCAGCTTCTCATGGGCGACTGGGGCAAGGGAGCGAATATGCGAGCCCCCTTCGACTATCTCCTGATGACCAAAGGACAGGAGCGTTATCTGGCTGTGGCCAATTTCTCCACGACGGCCCCCTCCGATGCCAACATCGGCGTGAGGCTGTACCCCATGTCGTCGCTATGTCCCGACATCGACAAGGCCACCAGCTTCTCGGCCAGCAACGTCGGCAGCTTCATCTACTACACCGCTGGCAACAAGCTCTACACCTTCGCCTACGACAGCAATCAGCCTGCGACCGTGGCTTGGGAGGCACCCTCTGCCGACGAGCAGCTCACTTGTGTACGCATCATGAAGTATTACCATAGCACCATCTACGCCTATGGCTTTGTGCCCAGTGCCGACAACCTCGTCCACATAGCCACTTGGAACGAAACCACCCGTCAGGGCCATGTCTATGAGTATCGCATCAACCCCGCCAGTGGTATCCTCTCCACCGACACCTTCTACGACTATCCCATTCCCGGCAAAGTCAAGGACATGGCCTGGAAATTCTCCATGCAATAGTAACCTCTAAAGCCAATAACCTCAAAAAACAATAAGATTATGAAACTAAAATTCTTCATTCTTCATTTTTCACTTTTCCTTTTTAGCCTTTCCCTGATGGCTCAGGGCGTCAACTTCGAGCCCGAGGGCACAACCCTTGAGCAGGCATCTGCCAAGGCCAAGGCAGAGAACAAACTCATCTTCCTCGACTGCTTCACCCAGTGGTGCGGCCCCTGCAAGAAGATGGCCCGCGAAGTCTTCCCACAGGCAGCGGTCGGTGCCTACATGAACCCCAAGTTCATCAACCTCAAAATCGACATGGAGAGCGCCTATGGTGCGCCTCTGGCCAAGAAGCTCCAGATTTCCGCTTATCCCACTTTCGTCATCTTCAATGCTGACGCACAGGAGATTGGCCGCTTCCTTGGCGGCAGCGGGGCCGAAGAGTTCATGGCGAAGGTCGAGGACAAGAGCCGCGACAACTCCTCCGCCTCCTTGCAGGCCCGTTGGGAGAGTGGCGACCGCGACCCGCAGTTCCTCATGGAATACCTCAAGACGCTCAATGCCAGCTATAAGAACGACGAGGCAAACCTCGTGGCCGAGGCCATCCTCGAAGGTCAGGAGGCTACCTTTGCCAACGACTCCACCCTCCGCATGATTTTCATGCGTAGCATCAACAACCCCTTCGCCTCCTCCTTCGTCTATACGTTGGTGAATCCCAACGGACTGAAGGCACAGATTGGTGACATGCCCGTGGAGATGAAAATCAGGAACGTGCTTGAAACTTACCACCGTCAGCTCATCACCGAGCACGACGGAACGGCCACTCTCGACCAGCAGAAGTTCGACCAGTTCATTGACTTGCTCAAAGACGCGGGCATCAAGGAGGCCGACCACTACCGCCTTTCCGCCCTCATCACCCTCTCCGAGAAGCAGAAGGACTACGAAGCCTACCTGCGCTACATCCGGGAATACCTGGCCAACCCGTCTCTCGATGCCGACGACATGCAGCTGGCTCGTTGGGCAAAGCCCTTCTCCGACCCCGCCGCTGCCGGTCAGTATAAAGAGCAGATGAAGGAAATCCTGCGTCAGCGTCTCGCCGACATCCGTGCCGGCAAGCATCAGCCCCAGCGTCGTGTCGGCAACATGACGCTTTCCCGTCCCACCGACGACCTCCTCGAAATGCTCATCAACGCCATGGATGGCAAGATGCCAACCCAGTAATTTTGATAATTATTCTAAGGAGCCAAGGAGTTAAGGAGTTTTTTTCGGCGTAACGCGCCGACGCAGATACAAAGGTTACAATTTTTTCCGTGCAACAGCAGATAATAAGCGGATTATTTCGTAACTTCGCAACGTTTTTTTAACATTCATGATTATGGGAATATATCTACCGCTTTGACGAGGGATTGCAGTTCTGCATAAAAGCCATTCAGGATTTCGCCTATTCGGGCTTCGGCGGTCGTGGAGGCAAGCATGGAGACATCTTTTGGGATAACGAATCGTTTGCCATCAAGCAATACATGAAGATGTTTGCAGACCTCGCAAGTGCAACATTGAAACAGGTGGCTAACTGGTTCGTCTGGCTGGCAAGCACTTTGGGCAAGTTCAATGCCAATGAACTGAAACGAGCTCACAATGAGGTCCACGACATTGCAGATGGCAGATATGATGGGCGCATACAGAAGTACCAGCAAGGATTGTCGAGATAGGATGTTTTCAGTAATAGAGCAACTATTCTCCGAAAAATTCAACAAGTTTCGCTTTCAGTTCGTCAACGCTGTTAGGTACGGCAATGATGGTGCCGTCGCGGTCGATGAGGAACAGAGCACTATTTTGAGTGCCGTGTTTACGGAATACTCCGAACTCGTCATCAAGGTCAACGAGACAGGGCCAAGGAAAGGCGTGACGCTCGACGGCCTTGCGCATGGCATCGGTGGACTTGAATTCGTGGGC